>NZ_JBEOUL010000017.1:0-150858 GCF_040304075.1 Kitasatospora sp. NPDC094015 | reverse complement strand
GTGCTCAGCGGGGCGCCGAGCAGGTCGGCGACCTCCCGGCAGGTCTTGCCCTGGTAATAGGCGAGGGTGAGCGACTGCCGCTGGAGATCGGTGAGACCGCGCAGACAGTGCCGTACCCGCTCACACTCCAGCCGGTCCTCGACCTCCTCGACGACCTCGTCGAACGGCGTGGCCTGGAAATGTGCCGCCGCGCGCCTGTCGCGCGCCGCCGTGGCCTCGGTGTAGCGGACCCGGTCCACGGCACGGTGGTGCGCCACGGTCAGGACCCAGGTCAGGACGGCGCCTCGGTCGGGTCGGTAGCGGGCGGCGGTGCGCCACACCTCCAGCATCACCTCCTGCGCCACCTCCTCCGCCTGGGCCGGATCGCGCAGCACCCGGCGGACGATCCCGAAGACCGGGCCGACCACCGCCCGGTACAGCGTGCGGTAGGCGTCGTGGTCGCCCACGGCGACCTTGGCCACGAGCTCCTGGAGCTCCTCGCCCCGCGGTGGTGGCCCGAAGGACGACCGGATCACGTTCACAGCGGCGCGGCACCCCGTTCCACCCGGGCCGGCAGCTGCACGGCACACGGGGCAGGGATCCGGGACGACGGGGTGGGTGCCATCGTTGCGGCCTCTCACAACTCGGTGCGGGGGCCGGCGGAACGGCCCGGCCACCCCTGATTCGAAGCCGAGGGCGGCCCGGACGGGTCAACAGCAGAGAATTGCCGGTTTTCCACCGATTGAGGCCCCGAGCACCCGTAGGCGCCCCGACATCGCCGACGACGTCACCGTCACCACGAGATCGACTCCACCGGCGTGCCAGATTCACCCCCGGGCGGCGTCCCGGGCACACGCAGAGTGCCTGCCCCACGGTCGGGCCGCGGTGGCGTAGCGTCAGAGCCGGAGACCGGCGTTGGCGCTGTCTCCCCTCGGCCCGGCCCGCCATCCCCCCGGCGGCCGGGCCGCCCCCTCATCGGCAGCCATGCGGCCAGGCACCGTCGACGCCCGGGTGGGCGCGGCCGACGCCGTCGCGGGGTCGGGCGGTCGGCCCGTCACGGTCTGCGGTAGCGGGAGCCGGGAGCGGGGCGTACGCCGGGATCTCGCCTACTACCAGCGGCGCCCGTTCGTCGCCGAGGAGCTCTGCTCGGCGCAGATCGCCCGGGCGGTACGCCTGCTGGACCCCATGGACAAGGAACAGCTGTACGAGCGGGTGATCGAGCTGACCGGCCCGGACGAGGAGCAGCTGACGCGGGCGGCGCTCCGGCGGGAGGACCATCACGCCTGCGGCCCCGACCAGCCGCGGGCCGGGCCGGCCGGCGCGTGACAATCGGTGACGGCCCGGGGCGGCGAGTGGGAACACACGGTCACAAGGGCACCGGGGCGCGCCTGATGGCGGTGTGTCGTCCGGCCGGGGTCGGAGGGCTCCGCCCGGCGCCTGCGTCGGGCCGTCAGGGTTGCGGACGGTGACGACGATTCGGGTCGGGACGTGTTCGCCCTCGGGCGGTGGCTGCGCACGGTGATCGAGCTGCCGGCCGCGGCTGGCGGTGCTAGCCCCAGCCCGGCACCGGTGGCACGTTGTTCGACGGGCCCGAGCAGCCGTCCGGATTGCGCCGGCGTGGGCGCGGGGGCACGGTGGAAGTACCGCGCTCGTACGGCCTGCGGTGGAGCATGACGCGATGCCAGCGCCTGTGGCCGCCGTCGGCTTCCCGTGAAGAGGTGAAGCGTCGTGACCGGCGTGCCCACGCAGTTGACGGTGGCAGATCTCGTGCTCGGCTCCCTGCGTTCAGGTGGTGGTCCGGTGCCGGACGACGCCGATCTGCCGTTCTTCCGCCTGGGCGCGCTCGGTCCGGTGCTCGGGGACTACCTGCCGACCCATCCGGCGGCCGCGGCCGGCCCGAACGCGCCGATGTTCGGGGTGTGGGCGCCGATCCTTCGGCTCCTCGCGGGGACCGTCGGCACGCCGGGCATGGCGGCGAACCTGCGCAGGCTCAAGGACGTGCTCGGCCGCTTCGAGAAGGCCGTGCAGGACAAGGACCAGCTGGCGCTGCTGGCGATGAAGGACGACCTGCAGGCGCTGCCCGGGGTGGTGAGCGCCCTGCAGGGACAGTTCGGCTCGATCAGCGGCCTGCGGACCTCGCTGAAGGACGCGATCCTGAAGACCCGGCCGCTGCCCAAGGCCCCGCCGGCCGGTAAGTGGGTGCCGCGCGACACCGTGCACGGCCACCGCACCGGCACGTTCTGGCACGCGCTGCGGACGAAGGCCGCAGCCTCCGGCGACCCGCGGATCCGCGCCTTCGGCCTGGGCTCAACCGTCGGGTACGCCGGAGCTCTGTGCGGGAACCCGTTCGTCAACGGCGTCGTCGGCTCGCCGTACCGGACCCACTGGTGGCGCCACCGCTGGGTGTCGCACCACGTCGACGCCTGGGTGTGGGGCTACTACCGCACCAGGGAGCGGGTGCGCGCCGCCGGCGCGGAGATCGTCTTCCCGGCCGGCACCGGCGGGCGGGTGCCGCTCCCGCCGTGCGGCACCTGGGACGACATCGCCGGCGCCGAACTTCAGGACCGGTTCGCCATCGGCGGGATCACACCCGACCTGGTGCTGAACGCCGTCCGCGACGGCGTCCCCCTCACCGGGTTCCTGCCGCCCGAGCTGGTGACGCTCTGGCTGGACAGCTACCGCGACGCGGTCGGTGACCCGGCCTCGGCGGGCGTCGACGGGCCGGGCCTGGACGGCGCGTACGCGATGACCTGGCTGACCACCTGGGTCATGAGCTCGGCGGCGCTGCTCGGTGCGACGCCGCCGCACCGGATCCAGGAGCCGGACGCCTGCGGCGACCGGCCCGACTGGGTCGAGGTGGACGGCAGCGTGGTCGTGGGCGGCACGGTCGTCCCGCCGCCGACGGTCACCCAGCCCGATCCCTCCGTCGCGGAGGTCGCGAGCGCGATCGTGGCGGCGATCCTGGGCGTGGCGGAGTTCCTGCTGGGCGGGCTGGCCGCGGCGGCGGCGCTGCTCTGGGCGGCGGTCGAGCTGCTGGACGACGCCACCGACCCCGGCTGGGACAACCTGCGCTGCCAGTCCGGCTGGACGGAGTCCTTCCTCGCCCGCCTGGAGAACGCCTTCCACGACCTGCTCAGCACGAGCGGCCTCGGCCCGCCGTACGCGGTGCAACTCGCCCACAACGAGATCCAGTTCCAGACCTGGGGCACGATCGTCCCGCCGGACTCCGGGCTCGGCACCTGCCGCAGCCCCTCCGCGCAGGAGGGCGACGGCTACCCGGCCGGGTTGTGGAGCCCGGCGGCGGGCAGCGAGAGCAACTGGCCGCAGTACCCGACCGAGCCGCTCGAGGCGCCGATGCAGATGTCCTACCCGGAGGGCCCATGGTGGCCGCTGCACTTCGTCGACGGGTTCAGCTTCACCGACGCCGGACCCGGCGCCGTGCCGCGCTTCCCCGCCACCCAGGACAACCCGCTGGCCGCGCCCGTCGGCACGCCCACCGTCCTCGACCCGGCCGCCTGGGAGCAGCGGATGCACAGCGCCGAGACGGGCGGACGCCCGCAGGGCGCCTTCGGCAACGCCGTGGACGTCGCCGTCGCCCTGATCGGCGCCCCCACCATGCCGCTTCTCGACTGGGACCTCGACGGGGACCGCGGCATCGGCTGGCCGACCTGGGTCTTCCAGGACCCGGCCGGCCACCCCGGCCCCGTCGTCCGGGAATGACCTCCGGGAACGGCACCGGGAAACGCGAAAGGGAGGCTCGCCATGACACCGCCCGCCGATGACACGCCCCGCCGCCCCCAGGGCGAGGGACCACCGCCGACCTACACCCCGTGGCTCGTCGTGCGGGCCGCGCCCGGGGACCAGGGCTCGCGGCCGCTGCCGGCCGGCGCCGTCTACTACGCCAGCCCGGACATCGCGGTGGCGCCCGCCGACACCTGGGGGAGGGTGCTGGCCGGCGACACGGTGACGGTGTCGGTCACCGCGCAGAACCTCGGCCACGCGGCCGCCCCGGGCGTACGCGCCCAGTTCTGGTGGGCTGATCCGTCCGTCGGGCTGACGCCCCAGCAGGCGACGTTCATCGGGACCTCGGACCGCACACCCATCGCCGCGGGACTCGCCGAGACCCTGGTCTGCACGACGCCCTGGACCCCGGTGTTCGTCAACGGCGGCCACGAGTGCCTGGTGGTCGAGGTCTCCTCGCTGTCGGACCCGCTGACCAGCACCTTCCGCTCCGACCTGGACCGGCACGTGGGCCAGCGCAACGTCACCGTGCTGCCGCCGCAGGGCGAACCGCAGCGGATCGTCCTGACCCTGGCCAACCCGTTCCGCGAGGACGCCCGGACGACCCTGTGGGTGCGCACCTTCCAGGTCACCGGCTTCGAGCGGCTCCCCGGCTTCGGACTGCCCCTCTCCCCCGCCGACACCCTGCTGCACGTCGACGACCCGGTCCTCGCCGAACCGCTCGCCGCCCTGGGCACCGAGGTCACCGCCCGGGAACCCGGCCAGGACCTGGCATTCGGCGACGTGACCATCGACCCGGACGCCCGGTGCGGCGGATACCCGGAGGCGGTCCTCGCCGAGCTGCGCGAACGCCGCGCACCCGGCCACGACTTCGGCCGGCCGGTCGCCGACGTGCTCCTGCCCGCCGCCGGCATCGCCACCGTCGAACTGACCGCCCCCCTCGGCACCACCGGCGGCGCGGCCCTCGTCCACCGCCTCACCCAGGTCTGCGACGACATCGACGTCGGCGGCTACACGCTCCTCGCCCTCCCGATCTGACAGCCCGCCGCTCGCCGGCGGACCGGCACCGCGGTCCGGAGACCTCGCCCGCCCACGAGGCTCCAGCCGGTGCGGGACTCCTCTCGTGCCAGCGGTCCGGGGCGGAGCGGAGTGGGTCGGTCGTCGCGTGAGGCCTTCCGAGGAAGGCCTCCCTCACCTCCGGCAGTTTCCGTACGGGCGATCACGTTCGGGCCGACGTTCGAAGGCGGACCTACCCAGAGCAGGGTCGCCTGACGGCCTCTCGGTCACCGCTGCGTGGCTGCCGGGCCGGCGGACCGCTCGGTGCTGAGTGCCGTCAGCAGGGGGGCGAGGAAGCGCCGTTCGAGCCCGCCGGGCGGGAGTTGCTCGGGTTCGACGTAGCTCTGTGCCAGACCACCTTCGCGGATGGCGATCAGCAGCCGGGCCAGTTCGTCCGGGTCGACGGTGAGGGCGCGGCCGGCCCGTCCCAGGTGCTCGGTGAGGCCGCGGGCGATCTCGGTGCGTAGCCGGGCGTCGTGTCGGGCGAGCACCTGGGCGGCTTGCGGGTCGCGGATGGCGTGCAGGGTGAACTCGGTGGTGACGAGGTACCAGTCGCGTTCGGCGGGGTCGATGTCGGAGAGGGCGTCGACGAGTCGTTGGAGGGTGAGGTCCGCTGCTGCGATGGAGTCGACGAGCTCGGTGATCCGCTGGACGATGCGTTCGCTGTGCGCGTCGAACAGGGCGAGGAAGAGTTCGTCCTTGCTGGTGAAGTTCGAGTAGAAAGCACCTCGGGTGTAGCCCGCGCGTTCGCAGATCTGTTCGATCGAAGTGGCGTGGAAGCCCTGTTCGGCAAAGGTCTCCAGTGCCGCCTGCAGCAGGGCGGCGCGGGTGAGCGGCCGGCGCTTGGTCATTCCCTTGGGCATCGGTTCTCCCTTGTCGGGCGTTCGGCGGGCGCGGCAGCGGGCAGCGGGCAGCGGGCAGCGGGCAGCGGGCAGCGGGCGACCTGCGGCGACGGCACTCACGATACCTTTCCGCATCGGATCCATTGGCGTATCCGATGCATGGATGTATCTTTCTGCTGTCCGTGCCCCTCACGGTGACCGACCAGGAGCTGTCCGCAGCGCCGCCGACCTCCGGAGCCCGCCATGAGCACCCCACCTCCCGCCGCCCTGGCCGCCGCCGTCGGACCCGTTCCTCAGGGCTTCACGCTGCCGATGCCGCCGGTCTTCGACTCGGTGGAGGCCGATCGCCAGTACCGCAAGGAGCAACTCGCGGCAGGCTTTCGCCTGTTCGGCCGGTTCGGCTTCTCCGAAGGCGTCGCCGGGCACATCACCGTGCGCGACCCGGAGAACCCGCGGTGGTTCTGGGTGAACCCGTTCGGGATGAGCTTCCACCAGATCAAGGCCTCCGACCTGATCCTGGTCGACCACGACGGCACGCTGCTGCACGGCAGCAGGCCGGTGAACCGGGCCGCGTTCGTCATCCACTCCCAGGTGCACTCCGCCCGGCCCGACACGATCGCCGCCGCGCACTCCCACTCGCTGCACGGGAAGGCGTTCTCCAGCCTCGGCATCCCGTTGGAGCCGATCACCCAGGACGCCTGCGCCTTCTTCGAGGACCACGGCCTCTACAGCGACTTCCGGGGCGTCGTGAGCGAAACCGAGGAGGGGAAGCGGGTCGCCGCCGCGCTGGGCGACCACAAAGCGGTGATCCTGCAGAACCACGGGCTGCTCACCGTCGGGCAGTCGGTGGCCGAGGCCGTGTGGTGGTTCATCACCATGGAACGTTCCTGCCAGGCCCAGCTGCTGGCGATGGCCGCCGGCAAGCCCAAGCTGATCGACCGGGAGACCGCGCTGATCACCCGGGGCCAGGTCGGCACCCATCTGGCGGGGTGGTTCCAGGCCCGCCCGCTGTGGGACCAGATCACCGCCTCGGACCCCGACCTCTTCGACTGAGCCACTCATGCTTCGTTCGAGGCCGAGCCGCTCCGGCCTCGAACGAACCCCTCCCCGTTCCACCCCGCCCCCTGCCCCGGAGGACCACGTGGCCAGCATCCCCGACCGCCCCCGGCTGCGGATCGCCGTCCTCGGCGCGGGCAGCATCGGCTGCCACCTGGGCGGCATGCTCGCGGCGGTCGCCGACGTCACCCTGATCGGCCGACCTGCCGCGATGGCAGCGATCGAACGGGCCGGACTGACACTGACCGGGCCCGGCAGCGCCCGCGAGATCCACCATCTGCGCCTGGCCACCGGCACCGCCGAAGCGGGAGTCAGCGAGGCCGACTACGTCCTGGTGACGGTGAAGTCCGCCGACACCGCAGCCGCCGGCCGGGCCCTCGCCGAACACCTGGGCCCGAGCTCGACCGTCGTCAGCTTCCAGAACGGCCTGCACAACCCGGACCTGCTGCGTGCCGAACTCCCCGGCCACCGTGTGCTGGCGGGCATGGTCCCGTACAACGTGGTCCGCACCGGTCCCGCGTCCTTCCACCAGGGCAGCGGGGGGAAGCTGATGCTGCAGGAGTCCGGCGACGACTCCGCGGGCGGCGCCGCCTTCGCGGCGGCCGCGCGGGCCGCCGGGCTCGGCCTGGCGCTGCGTCAGGACATGCCCGCCGTCCAGGCGGCGAAGCTGCTGATGAACCTCAACAACGCCGTCAACGCGCTCTCCGGTCTGCCGCTGCGCGAACAGCTCGGCCGCCGCGACTACCGGACCTGCCTCGCACTGTGCCAACGGGAGGCCCTGGCGGCCTTCCGTGCCGAAGGGATCCGCCCGGCGCGGCTCGGGCCGGTCCCGCCCGCCTGGACGCCGGGCGTGCTGCGGCTGCCCGACCCGCTGTTCCAGCGCCTCGCGGGCGCCAGCCTGCGCATCGACGCCCAGGCCCGCTCCTCGATGTGGGAGGACCTGCAGCGCGGCCGGACCACCGAGGTCGACTCCCTCCAGGGCGAGATCGTCACCCTGGCCCGCCGGCACCACCTGCCCTCCCCCGCCAACGCCCGGTTGATCACGCTGATCCGCGCCGCGGAAGCCTCCGCCCCCGGCACGGCTCGCCACTGGACCGGCCCCGAGCTCCTCGCCGCGCTGGGAAGCGACGGCAACTGACCCCTCCGGTAAGGACGATGCGCCGGAAACGGCCTGCCGACAGCGACCATACGGCCCTCCAGGCGCCACCGTCACCGCGACCGGTCGAGGCACGACCAACGTCGTTGCCGGCTGCTCCGGCGCCATCATCCAGCGACAGCCTGGTTCCTGCCCTGTCTCGGCCCGGTTGCGCAGACCTTCGGCGCAACCGCGTCACCGCCTCGCCAGGCCACTGTCGTCACACTGCTTGCGGCGCCCTGGGGTGGACGACAGAGGTGCGGTGCCTACCCACCGACTCCGGCTTCCTCCGGGGACGTTGAGCCCGTGGGTCGGTCCGGTGCCTGGGCCGTCGGGAAGTCCCTGCACCGCTGTTCCGAGCCCGCCGGTCGGACGCTGCCCTCCCGCTGGCCCCTTGGGCGTGCACCACTTCGGTGCACGCCCGAGGCGCTGTCACGTTGACGCGCCCTGACCGTCCAGCAGGGCGCAGACGAAGTCCTCCTCGACGGCACGAAGGTGTGCGAGCAGGTCCGGGGTGGTCCTCTCGCTCACCTGTGAGGTGACCGAGACGGTGAGGCTGCGGCGGCCGTCCGGGGTGCCGGCTCCGAGCTGGGTGTAGCCCACGGTATTTCCCGTGTGGCCGTAGACCACGCCGCACCTGGTGGTGTACTCGAAGATCCCCAGCCCGGACCGGTTGGCTCCCGGGCCCGCCGGCTCGGAGGCACCCGCGACGAAGGTCCGCTGCTGGCGGCGGGTCGCGTCGCTGATCAACGGGCCACCCGCGTACCCGGCCGCGAACGTGCTGAAGTCCTCGGGCGTGGAGACCAGGCCGCCCGACGCCCACGCGCCCGATGCGCCGAACTGCGTGCTGACGTCCTGCGCCGGTTCATTCGGCCGGACCGCGTACCCGTGCAGGTAGGGCTCCGGCAGCCGGTAGCCGGACGGGAGGCTGGTCCGTGTGAGGCCCAGCGGCTGGTAGACCTCGGTGGCCAGCAGGTCTTCGTAGCGCCGACCGGTCGCGGCCTCGGCCATCAGCCCGACGGCGATGTTGTCGGAGTTGGCGTACCGGTAGCGGGAGCCGGGGGTGAACTCCAGTTCCTGGTCGGCGACGTGGTCGAGCAGGCGGCGTGAGTCGAACACGTGGTGCGGGTCGGCGAGGAGCTCCTCGACGAACTCGGGTGCCGTGCTGTATTCCGGCAGACCGCTGGTGTGGTCGAGCAGCTGGCGCAGCGTCACCGATCCCCAGGCCGCCGGCAGCGAGGGCAGGCGGCCGGCGATGGTGTCGTCCAGTCGCAGCAGCCCGCGGTCCACCAGTCGCAGCGCGACCGCGCCGCTGAACGCCTTCGAGGCGCTGGCCAGGCGCATGTGGTCGGTGGTCCGCGGTGGTCGGTCGATCCCCAGCTCGGCCGTCCCGGCCCGGTACACCCGCGTGCGGCCACCGTCGCGCAGGACCGCGACGGCACCGGGCGGGCCGTCAGGCCGGTCGACGAGCTCCTGCAGTCGCGCCCGCAGGACATCGTCGCGATCCTCGCAAGGGCCTGCCGCGGCGGGGCATGCGGCCGCCAGCACGAGAGAGGCGCCGATCAGGGCGGCGACCGCCCGCCCGTGACGGTGGGACGACGGCGAACGACGGGTACGAACCGACACGGTGAGGCCTCCGAACCGCGACTCGGCGGCGGGTGAGGGCCGCCGCCCTGGCCGCAATCAGTCACCCGTCGGCCTCGCGGTGAAACGTCGGGGAACCCACCGTGCCCCGCCTGGGGGAGCTTCCTCCGCGGGATCCGGCAGGGACACCGACCGGTCCCTGCGTGCCGGCCGGGCGGAGACGGCCGCGCAGGTCGGCAGGCGGCGACCGGCCCGCGGGGCGCAGTCGGATGATCGGGCGTCCGCAGTCCCCGGGGGCCGGTCGTCGGAGGTCAGGAGACGGCGACGCCGGCAGGGCTGTTGCCGACCGGGACGGTGACGGTGACGGTGTTGGTGGCGGTGCCGATCACCGACACGTCGCTCGAGGCCGCGGACTCTGCCCACCGTGTTCCAGGACCGAGGCGCCCCTGCACCCGAGCGGCGGGTGCGGTACCTCGGTTCCCCGGAGCCAGGCGGGGTCAGAGGTCCTCGTTGTACCGCTCCAGGTAGGCGGAGAAGCGGGCCAGGTCGGTGTCGCTCCAGTCGGCGAGCCGGTCGAGGAAGGCTGCGCGGCGTTGCTCGTACGCGGCGCGGGCGGCGGCCAGGCCGGCGGGAGAGGGGTGCAGGATCCGGCCCCGGTGGTCGTCGGGGTCGGGCTCGCGGACCAGGTAGCCGAGCTTGGCCAGGGCTGCAACCTGGCGGCTGACCGTCGACTTGTCGAGCAGGAAGTGCGCGGCGAGGTCGGCACTCCGGCAGCCGCCGCGCTCGATCATCAGGTCGAGCATGCTGAACGCGACCAGCGAGAGATCGGGATGCAGCTCGGCGGCCCGGCCACGGGCACGGCGGGCGAAGGCGGTGAGTTCGCGCTGGATCGCTCGGAGGGACCGGTCCCGGGTGCGGGCCTCGACATTCTTGTTCACAGGTGTAGAGTACATCTATATAGTTGTAAATACCAACCAGCTGCGACTGCCTCCGCGCCCAATCGGTTGCATTTACCACCTACTCGGTTTCTCGCCAGCTCCTACCGGCCCACCGCCACCCGCGGACCGGTCACGAAGGACAGCTCACCATGACCACTACCCCCGAGCTACGCCGCCACCTGCGCCACCTCGCCGTCCACCTGCTCACCCCGCTGCTGATGTGCCTGGGCATGGCCCTCGCCTACCAGGGCGCCTTCCACCAACCGACGCCCCACCACCTCCGGGTCGCCGTGGTCGGCACCACCCCGCAGGCCCACCAGCTGGCCCGGACGCTCCAGGCCAAGGCCGGCGATGCGCTGGAGGTCAGCACGCTGCCCGACCGCCCGGCCGCCGAACAGCGGCTGCACGACCGCACCCTGGTCGCCGCCTTCACCCCCGACCAGGCCCGCCCGGAGCTCCTGGTCGCCACCGCCGGCTCCGACACCGACGCCGTCGCCGCCGAGAAGGTCTTCCGCACCGTCACCGACCACCAGGGCATCCCGCTCGCCGTCACCGACGCGGCCCCGCTCGCCGCCGGCGACCCGACCGGCCAAGGGCTGTTCTTCCTGCTGGTGGCGCTGAGCATCGGCTCGTACGGGAGCGTCGCGGTGATCGGTACGGCCGGAGCGGTGCTCGGCATGCGGATCCGCGCCCTGGTCGCGCTGGCCAGCTCCCTCATCGTCAGCCTGATCGGCACGGTCACCGCCGGCCCGGTCTTCCACGTGGTCGACCACAACCTGGCCGGCGTCTGGGCGCTGGCCTGGCTCTACTCGGCGGGTATCGCCCTGGTCGGCGTCGGCCTGCACACGTTCCTGAAGCGGTGGACCACGCTTGCGCTGATGGTGCTCTTCGTGATGCTCAACTTCACCAGCTCCGGCGGGATCTACCGCCCCGACCTCCAGCCCGGCCTGTTCGGCGCACTGCACACCGTCTGGAACGGCGCCGGCTTCCTCGAGGCGGCCCGCAGCATCCTCTACTTCGGCGGCTCTGCAGGTCTGGGTGGCCACCTGCTCTCGCTCGCGCTCTGGTTCGTTCTCGGCCTGGTACTGCTGCTGACCGCCGCGCTCCACGAACGTCGGCACGCCGCCGTTCCGATCGCCCCCGTCATCACCTCGGATGAGGAGGAGGAGGAGGAGGAGGCCGTTGCCGTCTGACACCAGGCCGTCCTCGGCGGGGGCGTTCGCGACCCGCTGGCGGCGGCTCGGTCTCCTGCCGGCCCGCACCGAAGCGCGATCCAGGATCCGGCGAAGAGCGGATCGGAGAAAATCCGCACGCCCCTGGTGCCGTGGAACGCGGGCGCAGCCTCAGCGACGCGCGACGGCCCCACCCCGCGCAGGGCCGAGGGCCGAACCGACCCGCCGGTCGGCGCGTGTGGCCGTGCCGTCGTCGCAGCCGCACACCTCTTCCGCGTTCGCCCGGGACTCCACGGTCGCGAAGGATCACGGCCGAAGCTGGCCTGCCTCCTCCATGGCGCGCAGGGTCTCCGCAACGCCGGTCACGAACGGGCGGGGGTTCCACCCCAGCTCTCGTCGCGCGTGCGACGAGTCGGGCTGCACCCGGTGGCTGAGGAAGGAAAGCTCCCCCCGGGCGAGCAGCGGAGGCCTTCCGGTTGCCTTCGACACTGCTTCCCCGGCTTCGGAAACAACGCGGGCGAACCAGTACGGCATGACGCGCGGTACTTTTGCGGCCGGCCATGCCTGGTGAACGGACCGGGCGAGGTCGGCAAGGCTCAGGTACCGCTCGCTCGCAATGTACCGGCTCCCGACTCCTGCGCTCTCTGCCGCAAGGTGCAACCGTGCACAGTCGACCGCATGCACGACGGGAAGGCCGCCCGGAAGCAACATCGGGATCTTGTTCCGCGCAAGATCGACGAGGAGGCGGTTGAGCCCCGGTGTGATGACCGGAGCCGGCCCGTAGACGCCCGCCGGGTGGACGAATCGGACCGGAAGCCCGCGGTCGAGCGCCTGAACAGCCAGTCGGTCCGCAGCCTGCTTGGAACGTTCGTAGTACGTGCTCTTGGGCGTGGCATCGATCCGGCTCTCGTCGAAGGTCCCGTGATCGGGCCATTCGAATACGTCGATCGTGCTCGTGTGCACAAAGCTGTCGACGCCGGCCGCGAGGGCAGCTTCGACAGCGTTCCGAGTGCCCTCCGCGTTCACTCGATCGAAGATCTTCGTGTCGCGCTGCCACTGCTCGGGAAGGCCCGCCGAATGGAACACCGACTGCACGACCGCCATGGCCCGGCCGACTGCGGCCGCGTCGGTGATGTCACCGTCCACCAGCTCGACCTCGGGCGGCAGGACAGCACGCGCCCGGGGGATCGACCGCACCAAGGCGCGGACGGGCCTGTGCTGGGCCAGCAGTTCGGAGACGATGGCGCTGCCGACGGTGCCGGTCGCCCCTGTGACAAGTGCGGTCATTCCTGAGTTCCACTTCCTGGTTCTGCTTCATTGCCGCAGTGCCGTCAAGCGGCAGACGTCGCCCGGTCATCGAGCTCGGCGTCAGGAGGGGCGAACAACTCGTTCTCCCGGCCTGCGTCCTCGGAACTCCCTCGGCCGTAGGTGCGAGCCCGCCGCTCCACGACTTCCCGATGCCGCTCGCCGGGTTGCCAACCGGTCAGCGGGCGGCGGTCGCCCTGGGCAGCGGGAAGCTGCGGCGCATCACGGCGTCGAATGCGGCATCGGGAAGCAGCCGGCGGGCCGTCATCACCGCCCGGGAGAGTCCGCCGATGGCATAGCGGGCGCGCGGCCTCGCGGTGGTGGCGGCGCGCACGATGACCCGGGTGGCGGCCTCGGCCGGGACCGCGCCACCGCGCCGGGTGAAGCTCTTGTGGGCGTACATGTGGGCGAGTTCGGCCCGGAAGCTGCCGTACGGGTCGTCGGCGGTCGGCGGGGCGGTCATGGTGTCCACCGCGGTGCCGCCGAACTCGGTGATGGTGGGGCCGGGCTGGACCACCACGACGTCGATGCCGAACGGTGCGACCTCCAGACGCAGCGAGTCGCTGATCGCCTCCACAGCATGCTTGCTGGCGTGGTAGAACGCTCCACCGGGGGGCGAGAAGCGGCCGGCCATGGAGGAGATGTTGACGATCCGGCCGCTCCCGGCGGCCCGCATCCCCGGCAGTACCAACTGGGTCAGCCTGACCAGCCCGAAGACGTTGGTGTCGAACTGCGCCCGCACCTCGGCCGGGTCCGCCGATTCGACGGGCTGGTGCATGCCGTACGCCGCGTTGTTGATCAGCAGGTCGATCGCGCCGTGCCGGTCCTCGATCTCCCGGACGGCGGCGGTCATCGAGGCCTCGTCCGTGACATCCAGCTCGAGGGTTGCGATGCCCTGCTCGGCGAGGTCGGCGACGGTCTCCGGGCGCCGCGCGGTGGCGAAGACCCGATGGCCGAGACCGTGCAGTGCCAGCGCGGTCTGCCGCCCCATGCCGGAGGAGCAGCCAGTGATCAGGACGGTCTTGGTCGTCATCTCAGGAATCCTTCGCACTGAGGGGGGAGGCGCTGAGCAGGGACCAGATGGCCTCCTCGGCCCGGTCGCGCTCCACGGGGGGGATGTCGGTGACGGTGGCGGGCCTGATCGCCCGGAGCAGTCCGGCCAGGGCGCCGAGCGCAAGTGCGACCAGGAGCCGCGGCTCGCCGTCGCGGATCGCACCGGCGCGCTGGCCGTGTTCGATGAAGTCGGCTGCCATCTGGTCGAGTTCGGCCGCGAGAGCGCGGCTGTCCTCGTCCAGGAAGGTGTCGTGCTGCTGGTGCTCGAGGAAGGCGAACGCCTCGGGGCGACTGCTCGCGAATCCGGTGAACCCTGACCAGAACTGCGTGAACTGCGCCCTGGTCGACACGGCGGGCTCGGCCGTTGCTGCGATCAGACGGGCCCGCAGGTCACGCTTCGCGTCCTGGAAGGCGGCGTTGCCGAGCGCCTCCTTGCTGGCGAAGTGCCGGTAGATGCTGCCCACCCCGACACCGGCGCGCGCTGCTACGGCAGGCATCTGGGTGCCTTCGTAGGTCCGCTCGGCGAAGAGCGCGAGCGCGGCGTCGATCAGGAGCTGACGGATGTCGGGGTGTCTGGGCACGGAATGAATGTTCATTCCTCTCGCTCGTGAAGTCAAGACACACAGGTGTGTGATGCGCGGGCAGCGCGGGATACCAGGTCACGGGCGGTGGAGTACGGGAGCCTCACAGCGCGGCAATACCCGGAGTGACGTAACGGGCACCCCAGGATCGCCCGGGTCGACAGCCGCCTCGGGAGAGCGGCGGGAGCACCGACGAGGAGAGGGCCGGCAGGCGCTGCTCGCCGCGCACGCCACCACCGTCGCGGCCGGCCCTACCGGCTCGGCCACCAACGTCAGGGCTGCCAGGTCGACCGTCAGCTGCTCGTGCCCCGGATGAAGCGGGCCGCTGCGCGCTGCCGACGGACTGATCTCCCTTCCGTACTGGACCGTGGTTCTCCCGAGGTCGATCAGTCCTGCCTCTGTTTCCGGACAGCGGGCCATGCGCCGACCGATCAGGTCAGCCCTTGCAGTTCGTACCAGCGGGCGACGGAGTTCTTGTATCCCCGCCGCATGTGCCGGCCTGGGACCTCGGGGTGGCGGAAGACCCTGCGTCCTCGTGCTCGTGGCTGACGACCGGCGGTCGTTGGGCGTCGATCGCGGTGCGGCCGTTGGTGACGATGAACACGCGCCAGCCGGGGACCGGTTCGTACATCCACACGTCCGGCAGAGGAGCGGCGCTCGCAGCCAAACTGCGCTCTTCGCAAGTTTTGGCCTCTCCAAGGTGCTCGGCGAGTACAAGAGCACCCGGATCCGCGAACGCATCGCCGAAACCCACTCCCGCACGCCCCGCCCCGAATCCCCTCCACCACCGGCCGCCGATCGGCGCAGACAACACCCTCCGACCCGCGACGCCCCCCAACCCCCACGCCTGCCACCACGACACCCCGGCCGCCGGCCCGGCTGACCATCGCCGGCCTCCAACACGCGCCGCCGGCGGCCTGGCGCGGTGCTCAGCGCAAGATCACCTCGAAGTCCCGGCGGAAGTGGTCGAGTTCGGCGGGTGGCAGGATCGCCTCGTCGCCCGGCCGGTCGCTCCGGGGCCGGACCAGGCTGCGGAGACACTCCAGGGCGTCGTACTTGCGGGCCCCGGTGGCGGGCGGCAGGGGTATGCGGGCCGCGCGGTGCCAGGGCAGCCGGCCGTCGCCGGGGGCCGCCCAGTGCCAGGCCCACACCGGGTACTCCCAGACGGGTACGCCGGTCGCCGCCCCGGCCCGCAGGGCGGCGCGGCCGGCGGCCTCGTGGTCGGGGTTCAGGTCGCCGCTGTACGGCGCCACGCACAGCTCGCAGTCCCGCAGCAGGTCGAGCAGCAGCGCGCTCAGGTCCCACTCGTACCGGTCGACCCGGCCGTCGGGGAGGCCGAGGCGCACGCTCTGCACGTCCGCGCCCAGCCGGCCGAGCGCCTGGTGCAGTTCCCGGGCACGGACGGTCGCCAGGTCGCGGGCGGGCGGGACGCCGGGGTGCGGGTGCGAGGCCTCCCCGGCGGTGACGGAGACCAGGCGCAGGCGCACCCCCGCCTCGGCGAGCAGGGCGATGGTGCCGCCGAAGCCGAGGACCTCGTCGTCGGGGTGCGCCGAGACGACCAGCACCCGGGGAGGGCGGCCCGGCGTGGCGGGCAGCTCGGCCGGCGGGTCGAGGACCGGTAGTTCGCGCAGGCCCGGCCAGTGGCGCCAGTCGCCCTCCGGGGTCCCCGGCGCCCGGATCGGGTCGGCCGGCCACGATCCGGGCGCGGGGTCGGGCGGAGGGTTCGTCATCGGCCTTTCCCGGGCGCCGCCGTCCGGGTGAATGCCCGCGCGGTGCGGTGGCGGCGCCGCTCCCGTCCGTCGGCGGGCGAACCGCCGGCGGGGACGGGCCGGTCGCCGGCCCGCACCGCGCCGGGGCTCACCGTGGGGCCACCGGCCGTGGGCCGCTCTGGCGTGGCACCGGGCGGGGCCACGGCGGCAGGGTGGACGGTCGGAACG
The DNA here is from genome assembly GCF_040304075.1 of Kitasatospora sp. NPDC094015. Lineage (NCBI taxonomy): Bacteria > Bacillati > Actinomycetota > Actinomycetes > Kitasatosporales > Streptomycetaceae > Kitasatospora > Kitasatospora sp. NPDC094015. The sequence continues at coordinate 134,479 of NZ_JBEOUL010000017.1, read as the reverse complement.
AGGTCCCAGCGATCACGGTTCTCTCCTTGACGTCGGACCGGGTCCCCCGCGCTGCGGGCGCCCGGCTCGGTCCGACTCTGCACCGCGGGCGGGCCGGTCGCACGCCCGGCGGGCGCAGGCACCCCGCGCGGGCATCCGGGGCGGCCTCAGCCCAGCCGCGGGTCCTCGGGCAGCGGGGGCGCGCCTTCGGCGGTCATCCGGTCCTGGGGACGGTCGCGCATCGGCGCGTCACCGAGGCCCGCGGCGGGGCCACCGGCGGGGGACGCGGCCGGGGCCGTGGTGCCCTCCGGGGTGAGCCGGCCGCGCCAGCCGCCGCTCGCCCGCCCCTGCTCCTCGATGAACCCCTTGAAGCGCTTGAGGTCGCCCATCACCTGCCGGTCCAGGACGCCGAGCATCCCGCCGGCCTTCTCGGCGAGGCCGTGCGGCTCGAACTCCATGGCCAGGCTCACCCGGGTGTGGGTGTCGTCGAGGCGCCGGAACGTCACCATCCCCATCTGCCGGACGTCACCGCCCACCGTGCGCCAGGAGATCCGCTCGTCGGGGAGCTGGTCGACGATCTCGGTGTCGAACTCGCGGCGGGCCCCGGCGACCTTCGTCCGCCAGTGGCAGTGCCGGTCGTCGGTCTGGCTGACCTCCTCCACGCCGTCCATGAACCGGGGGAAGTCCTCGAACTGCGTCCACTGGTTGTAGACGGCGTGCAGCGGGACATCCACATCGATGGATTCCTTCACCTTGGTCACGACGGTCCCCTTCCGGGTCGGCAGGCTCGGACGTTCCGGGCCACCGCACGCCTGCCCCGTGCCCGGGTGGCCAATCGGGCGGGCGCGGCCGGATGGTCGCCCGGGGGTGTGACGCGCCTGACAGGCATCAGCCGCGGGATCCGGGATACCGGACGGAAGGTGGAGATCTCGGGTGTGGAGGTGGCCGCGCACGGAGCGAGCGTGCGCGGGCCGCGAGGAGCGGTGTTCGAGAACGTGGACCTGCGGGTCCCGGCGGGCGGTCTGCTGGCGGTGCACGGGCCCGGCGGCTCGGGCCGCACCTCGCTGCTGCTGACGCTGGCCGGCCGGATGCGGCTGAGCGGCGGCTCGGTGCGGGTCGGCCGGCACGAGCTGCCCGGGGGCGAGCGACGGGTCCGCGAGCTGGTGGCGCTCGCCCGCGCCGAGCCCGCCGTCGCGCTGGACGGCGGCCTGACGGTGAGCGAGCTGGTGGCCGAGCGGCGCTGGATGGAAAGAGACTTGACGATGCGTCAGATCGTCGAGGCGTTCGCGGCGGTCGGCCTGCGGGTGCGTGGCGGCGAGCTCGTCGGCGAGCTGCCGGCGGTCGACGGCCTGCTGCTGGCGCTCGCCCTGGCGCTGGCCGGGCGACCGGCGGCGATCGTGGTGGACGACATCGACCGGGGCTGTCCCGCCGCCGAGCGGGCGCGCGCCTGGCAGGCGCTGGCCCGGGTGTCCGCCACCGGGTGCACGGTGCTGGCCGGCGCCACCGACCCGCCCGAGCCGCTCGGCACCTCCCCCGTCCTGCTGGAGCTGCCCCGGCCCGGCCGCGCAGCCCGTCCGTCCGCTTCCCGTACCTCCGAGGAGAGCGCATGACCGCGATCCGGCTGGCCTTCCTGGAGCTGCGGAGCTTCCGCGGGCCGCTGCGCCGATGGGTGCCGCTGCTGCTCTGCCTGATCCCGCTGCTCTACGGCGCGATGTACCTGTGGGCGAACTGGGACCCGTACGGGAAGACCGCCCGCATCCCGGTCGCCGTGGTCGACCAGGACCGGCCGGCCGACACCCGGCAGGGCCAGCGGGTCGACGCCGGGGCCCAGGTGGTCGAGCAGCTCAAGGCCTCCCGGGACTTCGACTGGAAGTTCGTGGACGAGACGGAGGCCCGGGGCGGCCTGGAGAGCGGCCGGTACGCCTTCACGGTGCACATCCCGGCCGACTTCAGCGGCCGGCTGGCCACCGGCCCGGACACCCGCCCGGTGCAGGCCACGATCGGGATCGAACTCAACGACGCCAACAACTACATCGCCGGCATCATGACCGAGGTGGTCCAGTCCCGGTTGCAGGACCGGATCAACTCCGCCGCGCACGAGGCCTACGTCCGGGCGATCTACGGCCGGCTGGGCGACGTCCGCTCGAAGCTCGGCACCGCGGCGGACGGCGCGCAGGCCTTGGTGGACGCCACCACCGTGGCCCAGCAGGGCAGTTCGGCGGCGGCGGACGCCACCACCACGCTGCACACCGGCTCCGCCCAACTGGCGGACGGCGCACGGGAGATCAGCGAGGCCACCGGACAGGTCGACCGGGCCGCCGCGGCCCTCGACCAGGCCGCCGCCCAGCAACTCCCGGCCGCCGCCGACGCGCTGGCCGACGCGGCGGGCACGGCCGCCACCGGCCTGGACGCCGTCCACGGCGGCACCGGCCAGGTCCGGCAGGGCACCGCCGCGGCCACCGCCGACCTGGCCCGGCTGGCCGACGCCCACCCCGAACTGCGCGACGACCCGCTCTACCAGCGCGCGCTGCGGGACGCCACCGCCGTCGGCACCGCGGCCGCGCAGATCGACGACCGGGCCGCCGGCGCCGCCGACCAGGCCCACCGGGCGGCCCAGCAGGCCACCGCGGTCCGGGCCTCGACCGCCACCCTCCAGCAGCGGGTCCGCGACGCGCGCACCCCGCTCGCCCTGATCGACTCCGGCGCGCGGAACGTGGCCGCCGGCGCGGACACCGTGACCGCCGGGCTCGGCACCCTCCAGCAGGGGTCCGGCGCGCTGCGGACCGCCGCCGACCAGGCGCACGACGGCGCCACCAAGCTGGCGGGCCTGATCGGCGACGGCCGGGCGCAGATCCCGGCCCTCAGCGACGACCAACTCGCCGAGGCCTCCCAGGTGCTGGGCACGCCCGTCCGGATCGAGCGCACCAACCTGCACCCCGCCGGCGTGTACGGGCGGGGCCTGGCACCGTTCTTCTTCGGCATCGCGCTGTGGGTGTTCGGCCTGTTCGCCTACCTGCTGCTGCGGCCGGTCAACCGCCGGGCGCTGGCGGGGCGCACCCGCTCCGCCACGGTCGCCGTCGCCGGCTGGCTGCCCGGCGCGGTGCTCGGCGCCGTCGGCGCGCTGGTCCTGTACGGCGTGGTCGACCTGACCCTCGGACTGCGCCCGGAGCGGCCGCTGGAGACGGTGGCACTGCTGCTGGTCGGAGCTGCCGCGTTCGTCGCGATCGACCACTCCCTGCGGACCGCGTTCGGCACGGTCGGGGACGTGCTGTCGCTGGTCCTGCTGATCCTCCAACTCACCGCCTCCGGCGGGCTGTACCCGGTGCAGACCACCCCGGCGTTCTTCCAGGCCGTCCATCCGCTGCTGCCGATGACCTACCTGGTGGACGGCCTGCGGGTGACGATCTCCGGCGGGCTCACCTCCCACCTGCTGCGGGACGGGCTGGTGCTGGCCGCCTTCGGCCTCGCCTTCCTGGCCCTCACCACCCTGACCGTGCACCGGCAGCGCGGCTGGACGGTCGCCCGGCTGCATCCCGACGTCGAGCTGTGAGGCCGTGGTCAGCCCTGGTGGCCCGGTTCGAGGTCGAGGTCGAGCAGCGCGTTGACCACCACCTCGGTGAGCGCGGGGTGGATCCAGTACGGGGCTCCGGCGAGCGTGGCGGCGTCGATGTCGAGGGTCATCGCGATGACCAGCGGCTGGATCAGGGTGTCGGCCTGCGGACCGAGAATGTGGGCACCGAGCAGCCGACCGGTGCCGGGTTCCGCGATCACCTTGCAGAAGCCGGTGGTGTCCTCCAGCGCCCACCCGTAGGCGACGTCCGCGTACCGGCGCACCGAGGTCCGGTACGCCAGGCCCTCCCGGCGGCAGTCCTGCTCGGTGCGGCCGACCTGGGCGATCCGCGGGCTGGTGAAGACCGCGGCGGGCACCACCCGGTGGCTGGTGCTCGCCAGGTCGTCGGGGTGCAGCAGGTTGTGCGCGACCACGTGCGCCTCGCGGTTGGCGACGTGCTTGAGCGGTACCGGGGTGCACACGTCGCCGAGGGCGAACACACCGGGCGCGGTGGTGCGCTGGTGGGCGTCGACCACGATCCGGCCGTCCTCCCGCAGCGCGATCCCGGCCCGGTCGGCGTCGAGGCTGTCGCTGTTGGGGGTGCGGCCGACCGCGACCAGCAGCTGATCGGCCGCCACCACGGAACCGTCGTCCAGCACCAGGCGCAGCTCGCCCGGCTGCCCCTCCAGCCGGGTCAGCCGGGTGCCGGTGCGCACGTCGTAGCGGGCGCGGGCGATCCGGGTGTAGGCCCGGGACACCGACTCGTCCTGCGGGGCGAGCAGGGTGTCGTGCTGCTCGACGACGGTGATCCGGCTGCCCGCCGCGTGGAAGACGTGGGCCAGCTCGGCGGCGATGTAGCCGCCGCCGAGCACGGCCAGGTGGCGCGGCGGGGCGGCCAGCCGCATCACGGTGTCGGAGGTCTCGTACGGCAGCCCCGAGTCGCGGACGGGCGGCGGCACCACCGGGCGGCCGCCGACCGCCACCACCACCTGGTCGGCGGTGATCGGCAGTTCGCCGCCCTCGCCCTGCACCAGCAGCGTCCGCGCGCCGGTGAAGCGGGCCCGGCCGTGGTACACGGTGATGAACTCCGCGTTCCGGCGCCCCTGTTCGCCCTCGGCCGCGTGGCGGTCCAGCCGGCCGAAGACGCGCCCGCGCACCTCGTTCCACCGCACGCCCTCCGCCGTGGCGGCCACGCCGAAGCGGGGGGCGTCCCGGACGGTGTCGGCGAGGTCGGCGGTGTGCGCGAGCATCTTGCTGGGGATGCAGCCCCGGTTGAGGCAGGTGCCGCCGAACGGCCCCGGCTCGACGATCGCCACGTCGAGGCCGGCGAACCGGTCGTCGATCACGGCGTTGCCGGAGCCCGCGCCCAGCACCACGAGATCATGGTGTCGCATGCTCGGAGGCTACCCGCGCCCGCCGGTCCGACACCGCAGCCGCGACCGCCCGGCCCGTCCACGCGGCCGGGCCGGCTCAGCCCTCGCGCAGCCGCTCGGCCGCATCGCCCGCCAGACCGGCCCGGACCAGCGCGACAGCCAGCCGGGCGCTCTCGCCGTCCGGGACCAACACGGCCAGCCCCGCCGGGGTGTGCGGCAGCCCCAGACCGGCCGCGGTCTCCCGGGCCCGGTCGTCGAAGTACGGGCGCAGCTGCGGCCACACCTGCTGGACCTCGCGGCAGAAGATCTGCGCCCCGACCGGGCCGATCCTCGGCACCTCCTGGAGCAGCTCCCGCACAGCGGCCGGATCGCCGCCGGCCTCCTCCCGCAGCCGGCGCAGGTCGCCCCGCCAGCGCTCCAGCACCAGGTCGGCGCCCTCCCCCAGCGCGGTCGCGGTGCTCTCGTCGTAGCGGACGTAGTGGGCGCGTCCGAGCGCGTCCACCCGTTGCTGCCAGCCGGAGCCGGCCATCGCGCGCGGGGTCCGCAGGCCGGCGGCGCGCAGTTCGCGGGCGGCGGCGGTGGCGATCTCCGCCTTGATCCGGATCGAGCAGAGCACGGTGAGCACCAGCAGCTGGTACAGCGGCGCGGGCTGGTCCCGCAGGGTGATGCCGGCCTCGTCGGCGTAGGTCCTCCCGTACCGGTCGAGCAGGCGTCGGGTCAGCTCCTGGGTGTCCACCGGGCGGCCTCCTCGCGGATCGGGTGTCCGGACGGCGCGGCGCGTCCCCCCGTGCGTCTGCCCGGGGTCCGGGCCGGCAACCGAGCGGGCTGTTTCCCGGCCGGGTGTGCGGGCAGGCGCGCGCGGACCGGGCCGGGCCGCAGCGCGGACGGCCGACCGCAGGACGAGGAGGGCGCGATGGTGAGCATGGCCGGGGACGGTGCAGAGACCGGGGCGCGGGGCCCCGACGAGCCCGACCGGAGCGACGACGGCCCCGGCGCGGAGGACCGTGCGCTGGAGCGACGGGTGCAGCACCACCTGGCGCAGGGCGCGGACGGTTCGCCGTCCGAGGCCGAGCAGCACGCCCAGGAGCCGCCCGACTGACCGGACGGGGGTGCCCCGGTCAGGGCTGGATCCCGCCGCCGGGCCGGCGCAGCGGGGGCGGCTGCCACTCGATCATCATGATGGTGGCGTCGTCGGTGAGCTGGCTGTCCTGGTTCGCGAGCAGGGCGTGGATCAGCCGGCGCAGCACCTCGGGGGCGGGCTCGCCGGCCGCGGTCGCGCGGATCACGAACTCGGCGAAGCGGTCCAGCCCGAACATCTCGTGCGCGGTGCCCTTGGCCTCCACCACGCCGTCGGTGTACATCAGCAGCCGGTCGCCGGGCAGCAGCGAGGCGGTGTGGGTGGTGCGGGGAGCGCCGGCCAGGTCGGCGAGGCCGAGCGGCGGCTCGGGCGCCCGGGCGAGGGCGTCGGCCACCACCTGCTCGCCGCGGATCAGCAGCGGCGGCGGGTGGCCGCAGGTGGACCAGTGCAGGGTGCCGGTGGCGATGTCGAGCCGCAGGAACACCCCGGTGGCGAACCGGTCGGGGAACCAGTCGGTGAGCGCCTGGTCGATGCCGCGGACGAGTTCGGGCAGGTCGGCGCCGTTGCGGCGGGCGTTGCGGCAGGCCGCGAGGGCGACCGCCGCGGTCAGCCCGGAGGCCAGGTCGTGACCCATCGCGTCGAGGACCGCGGCGTGCAGCACCCCACCCGCCAGGGCGTGTTCGAAGGCGTCGCCGCCCAGGTCGTAGGCAGGCTCCAGGACGGCGGTGGAGACCACCTGCGGGGTCGCCAGGGTGCGGGCGGGCAGGAAGGCGCGGAGCATCTCGGCGGGCAGCGTCATGGTGTCGGCGCGGGTGTTGCGGGCGTAGCTGTCGCTGGTGTGCCGGCGGGAGGCGATGATCGTGGCGAGCAGCCCGGCCAGCAGGCGGCAGCGGCGCAGCCCCGTACCGTCCAGCTGCCGGGCGCCGACCAGCAGCACGCCGAGCCGCTCGGCGCCGTCGACCAGCGGGAACCACGCCTGGAGGCCGCCGCCGCCGTCCTCGGTGACGCGCAGCGAGCCGGTGCGGTAGCACCAGCCGGCCAGGCTGCCGTCGATCGGCACGGCGGTGCCGCCGGAGACCGGCAGCAGCCGGTTCTGCTGGATGTCCGCGAGGTACACGGTGCTGTCGCCGATGCCGAGGGTCCGGGTGAAGCGCTCGGCGATGGCGGGTACGTCCGCCGGATCCAGGGTGCGGCCGGAGGCGAGGAGCTGCTCGAGCAGTTCCTCGCCCTCGCCGAGCGGGGGTGGACGGTTCGACATTCCCCCAGCCCAGCGCAGGAGCGGTGGGCCGGCGCGCGCACTGGGCCGGACGGGTCAGCGCCCCGCCCGCGCCCCGGCGGCCCGGCGCGGGCCCGCGCGGACGGCCGTGCCCGGCGTTCCGGAGGGTGAATCGGCGGCCGCACCGGCCATACCGGCCCGGACACCGGGTAGGCGCTGGTGGGCCCGGCCCCGGCCTGAACGACCACCCGACCCGTGGGAGGACCCCGATGACACCGCCTGAGCAGTCCCGTCCGAGCCGTCACCAGTCGCTGGCCGACCCCGTCGCGCAGCGGGCGGGCTGGGACCCCGTGGACGTCCGGGCCGTGGACACCGCCCGCCTGCTGGCGGCCGACGCCGTGCAGCGCACCGGCAACGGCCACCCCGGCACCGCGATGAGCCTCGCCCCGCTGGCCCACCTGCTGTTCCAGGACGTGCTGCGGCACGATCCCGCGGACGACCGGTGGCTGGGGCGGGACCGCTTCGTGCTGTCCTGCGGCCACACCAGCCTGACCCTGTACGTCCAGCTGTACCTGACCGGGTACGGGCTGGAACTGGACGATCTGAAGGCGCTGCGGACCTGGGGCTCGGCGACCCCCGGGCACCCCGAGTACCGGCACACCCGCGGGGTGGAGATCACCACCGGCCCGCTCGGGCAGGGCCTGGGCGCGGCCGTCGGGATGGCGATGGCGGCCCGCCGCGAGCGCGGCCTGCTGGACCCGGACGCCCCGGCCGGCGAGAGCCCCTTCGACCACCACGTCTACGTGCTGGCGTCGGACGGCGACCTGATGGAAGGGGTCACCTCGGAGGCGAGCTCGCTCGCCGGCCACCAGCAGCTGGGCAACCTGATCATGATGTACGACCAGAACCACATCTCGATCGAGGACGACACCGACGTGTCGTTCAGCGAGGACGTGGCCGCCCGCTACCGCGCGTACGGCTGGCACGTGCAGACCGTCGACTGGACCGCGACCGGCCGCTACGTCGAGGACGTGGACGCCGTCCTGGACGCGCTGCGGGCGGCCCGCGCCGAGACCGCCCGGCCCTCGCTGCTGGTGCTGCGCACCATCATCGGCTGGCCCGCGCCCAACCTCCGCGACACCGGCAAGGCGCACGGCGCCGCGCTCGGCGAGGACGAGGTGGCCGCCACCAAGGAGCTGCTCGGCTTCGACCCGGCCCGGCACTTCACGGTCGAGGAGGACGTGCTCGCCCGCACCCGGGCCGCCCGCGACCGCGGCCGCGAACTGCACGAGGCCTGGACCCCGCACTACGAGCGCTGGCGCGCCGAGCACCCCGAGCGGGCGGCGCTGCTGGACCGGCTGTCCGAGCAGCGGCTGCCGGACGGCTGGGCGGACCACCTGCCGGTCTTCCCCGCCGACCCGGGCGGGCTCGCCACCCGGGCCGCCTCCGGCCGGGTGCTGACCGCGCTCGCGCCGGTGCTGCCCGAGCTGTGGGGCGGTTCGGCCGACCTCGCCGGCAGCAACAACACCACCATGGACGGCGAGCCGTCCTTCCTGCCGGAGGGCGTGGAGACCGCCGAGTGGAAGGGCGGCCCGTACGGGCGCACCCTGCACTTCGGGATCCGCGAGCACGCGATGGGCGCCACGCTGAACGGCATCGCGTTGCAGAGCCTGACCCGGCCCTACGGCGGCACCTTCCTGACCTTCAGCGACTACATGCGGCCGGCGGTGCGGTTGGCGGCGCTGATGGAACTGCCGACGATCTACATCTGGACGCACGACTCGATCGGCCTCGGCGAGGACGGCCCGACCCACCAGCCGGTGGAGCACCTCGCCGCGCTGCGCGCGATCCCGGGCCTGGACGTGGTGCGGCCCTGCGACGCCAACGAGACGGCCGCCTGCTGGCAGGCGCTGCTCGGCCGGCACGACCGGCCGACCGGGCTGGTGCTGACCCGGCAGAAGGTGCCGGTGCTGGAGCGCGGCGGGGACGGGTGCGCGCCGGCCGCCGGCGCCGCCCGCGGCGGGTACGTGCTGCGCGACGCGGCCGGCGGCGCGGAGCCCCGGGTGCTGCTGCTGGGCACCGGCTCCGAGGTGCACATCGCCCTGGCGGCGCAGGAGTTGCTGGCCGCCGAGGGGGTGGCGAGCCGGGTGGTCTCGCTGCCCTGCCTGGAGTGGTTCGCCGCCCAGCCGGCCGCGTACCGGGACGAGGTGCTGCCGCCGGCGGTCACGGCGCGGGTGAGCGTGGAGGCGGGCGTGGCGCTCGGCTGGCGGGAGCTGGTCGGCGCGCGCGGACGGATCGTCAGCCTCGACCACTTCGGCGCCTCCGCCGACTACCAGCGCCTGTACGCCGAGTTCGGCCTCACCCCGGAGGCGGTGGCCGAGGCGGCGCGGCAGAGCCTGGCCGAGACCGGCTGAGGCCACTCGGGACGGCGGGCCGGTGGGTCCCACTCAGGGGCCCGCCGGTCACCAGGCGAAGATCCGGGCGACCAGGAACGCGAGCACGCACACCACCAGCAGCCCGATCACCAGCAGTGGCCAGACGCCCCAGGCGTTGCGCAGTTCGTCGGGCTCGGGCACCGAGATCCCCGCCGTGGTGCTCGCCTCCCCGGGCGGGGTCTCGGTGGGGGCCACGCCGCGGTGCGGGACGGTGGCATGGTCGGGGGCGGCGACGTGGTCCGGAACGGCGACGGACTCCCCCTCCCCCTCCAGCACGTCCAGGGTGGCGGCCAGGTCCAGTTCCGGCCCCGGCCCGTCGGGGCCGGCGACGCGCGCGAAGCAGAACGCCCCGTCGTGCGAGAAGACCGCCTCCACCGACCGGTGCGGCCGGGTCATCAGCATCCGCTCGATCGCGCCGGTGCGGTCGGCGAGCTGGTCGACCGCCCAGCCGCTGCGCCACGCCCACGCGTACAGATCCGCCTGGTCCTCGCTCGGCGGGCGCTGGATCCGGGACTCGCTCATCTCGCTGCCTCCTGTGCGGGCCGGGTGGCCCCGAGGGCCTCGCTCCGAGTGGTTCGGTCGGCGAACCACCGGGGCGCCTGCCCTGCGGGCCGACCGGGAAACGGCGCGCCGGATCGCCGGGCCGGCCGCGCGTGGAGCGGCCGGGGTTGGGCAGGCGCCGGGCCGGTACCGAACCGCCGTCGGCCCGGAGGAGGAACCATGGCCGCACCGACCTGCGCCCGGGCGCCCGCCCTGCCCGCCGCGCGCGGGCCACTCTCGGAGGCCGTCCGTGCCCTGCTGCTCGCTGCGCCCGTGGCGTCCGCGGGCCGCCCGGTGCCGCCGGTCGACGGCGACCCGTGGGGCGAGGACCACCAGCTGGCCCTGTACACCTGCTACGAGCTGCACTACCGGGGCTTCGCCGGGGTCGATCCGGACCTCGAGTGGCACCCCGAACTGCTGGCGCTGCGGCGGGCGTTGGAAGGTCCGGTACTGGCGGAGCTGCGGGCGGCCACCCGACCGGTGCCGCCGCTGGCGGAGCTGCTGGACGGGCTGCTGATCGAGCCGCACCGGGGCACCGGGCTCTCGCACTTCCTGCTCGCCGAGGGCACCCGCGCGCAGGCCCGGGAGTACCTGGTGCACCGCTCGCTCTACCACCTCAAGGAGGCGGACCCGCAGGCCTGGGCGATCCCCCGGCTGCCCGCGGCGGCCAAGGCGGCGTTCGTGGCGATCGAGTTCGACGAGTACGGTGCGGGCCGCCCCGAGCGGCTGCACGCCACGCTGTTCGCCGAGATGATGGCCGACTTCGGGCTCGACCCGGCGTACGGGCACTACGTGGACGTGGCGGCCGCCCCGGCGTTCGCGGTGGTGAACCTGATGTCGATGTTCGGGCTGCACCGGGCGCTGCGGGGCGCGCTGGTCGGCCAGTTCGCCACCGTGGAGATCACCTCCTCGCCCGGGTCGGCCCGGCTGGCGGCGGCCTTCGAGCGGCTCGGGGCCGGGCCGGCCGGCACCCGGTTCCACCGCGAACACGTGGAGGCGGACGCGGTGCACGAGCAGCTGGTGCGGCACGGGGTGATCCGGGCGCTGCTGGCGGCCGAGCCGGAGCTGGCGGCGGACGTGGCGTTCGGGGTCGCTGCGACGGGGGTGGTGGAGGAGCGGCTCTCGGAGCACCTGCTCGGCTGCTGGCGGGCCGGGAAGAGCTCACTGCGGGGCGGCGCCGGGCTCGCGTGAGGCGGCGGTGTCGGAGCACGGCGGCGACGCGGTTGGAGCAGCTGCTGCCGGGGCAGCTGCTCCGGGAGGTGTACTGGTCCGTCGCGTCGATCCACTCCCTCTGGGATGCCGGGCTGCACGAGCGGGACCTCTGCATTCCGTCGGGCCTGGCCACGGCGCCGAGCGAGGACGACCTGCGCCTGATGCTGATGTACTCGCTCATGTCCGCAGCCGCGCCCGCCGCTTGGGCATACGACTACGTCGATGCGACACTCGTTCTGACCGGATCGCCGGACAGGACGTACTCCATCAGCCATTCACCGTTCTGGCGAGCGGCCTCGATGCGCAGGCGCAGCAGCTCGTCGAGGCCGGAGGAGTCCATGAACGTCAAGGCGGCCACGTCGACCAGCAGCATCGGCGGAGCCGACCGCACGCCAGGGCACGGTTCCGAGGATCCGGCCGCCGACGCGGCGACCGGACCGCGCCGGCCGGGCCATCCGGCCCGGCCGGCCGCTCGGTGCGGCGCACGGTCGGCTCCTCCCGCTCCCGCGATGCGGAGCGTTCAGCCGGATCCGAGCCCGTGGGTGATGGTCATGCGTGCTCCCCGCCGTCGGCGGCACCGAACCAGCGGTCCGCGGTCCGCTCGAAGTCCGGGTGGTCGGGGCGGCCGGCGGTTGCCCAGGCGACCGTGCCGTCGGGGCGGACGAGCACGGCGCGCAGTCCGAGGTCGTTCCGGGCCGGCCCGGCCGCGTACCGGAGCCGGCTGTCCCGGCGCGTGGCCGAAGCGTGCAGGGAGCGGTCTGCGGTGAGGTCGAGTACGACGCCCCGTCCGTCGTGCATCAGATCCGCGAGGCGGGTGCCGTCCTCCAGCCGGAGGTCCGGGGCGTCTCGGCCGACCAGCGGGTGCCCGTCGCCCAGGTCGTAGCGGTTCGTCGCCCCCGATGCCCTGCTGTACACGTAGGTCGTTCCGTCCCGGGTCCCGATCAGGTCGCGGATCACCTGTTGGACCGCCTGGCCGTACGGGTCCGGGTTCATGGCCGCGGCCTGTGCTCGCGTCCAGTCGAGGGCCGACGCGCCGACCGGGTGGCGTTCGCGGGTGTAGGTGTCGAGCAGCCCGTCCGGGGCGTGGCCGTGCACGGTCGCCGCGAGCTTCCAGCCGAGGTTCATCGCATCGCCGATACCGAGGTTGAGGCCCTGCGCTCCGAGAGGGGAGTGGATGTGCGCGGCGTCCCCCGCGAGCAGGACCCGCCCTTGGCGGTAGGTCGTCGTCTGCATCGCCCGGTCGGTGAAGGTCGACACGAGCCGGACGTCGTCCAGCGTCACGTCGGTTCCGGACACCCGGCGCAGAACCGTCCGCAGGTGCTCCCGGGTCGGCCGCTGCGAGCGGTCGAACGCGCCGCCGTCGCAGTCCAGAACGCCGATGTAGTCCTTCGCCGGCATGTGCAGGTACATGCCGGTCGGCGTCAGGTTGAAGCCGGGGCGCAGCTTCGAGGGGCCGGCGACGGTGGCGAGCATGACGTAGCCGGTGAACTGCGGTTCGCTGCCGACGAAGGCGAAGCCCGCGAGCCGTCGCACGGTGCTGCGTCCGCCGTCGCAGCCGACCAGCCAGCGCGCCGTGTACGCGTGCTCCCCGGCCCGCACGACCACGCCTTCGTCGTCCTGAACGATGTCCGAGACCGTGACGCCGCGTCCGATCTCCACACCGAGCTCGACCGCCCGCTCGGACAGCGTCGTCTCGACCGCTTCGAGGGTCGTCATCATGCCCTCGGACGCCGGACCGGCGAGCCGGAACGGCAGGGCGGTGACGTCGATGTCGGCCGGATCGAGCATCACACCGGCAAAATGGCCCGCGCTCCGCGGGGGTGCCGGCTCGTCCGTGTCGGAGGCCGTGTCGGAGGCCGCGTCGGGAGCGTGGTCGACGCCCGAGGCGGTGAGCAGCCGGTGCAGCATCCCGCGTCGGTGGAACGCGGCCACCGACGCGGCGGACAGCCCCCGCATCCCGAGCGGGTCCGCCTTCCACGGGGAGCGGAGCTCCGGTTCCTTCTCCAGTACCAGCACGGAGCAGCCCGCCAGGGCGAGTTCGCAGGCGAGGAACAGGCCGACGGGGCCGGCGCCCACCACGACGACGTCGTGCACGGGGCTCACCGGCCCTGCTCGTTGATCATGTCGAGCAGGACCTGGGCCGGGTTGCCCTCGGAGTCCGTCGCCCGGACCTCGAAGCCCTCGAACGTGACCTCCTGGATGGGGCGCAGGAACATCGCCTCCTCGTACTCGGCGAGCGCGGCCTCGGTGTCACCGGGGTGCCCGGCCAGGGCCTTGCCGAGTTCGGCGCCGTCGAGCATGGCCAGGTTGGCGCCCTCGCCGTTCGGGGCCCGGAGGTGCGCGGCGTCCCCGACCAGGGTCACCCCGGGAACCCGGTCCCACCGGAGCCCGGCCGGCAGGGCGTAGTGGGGGCGCAGGACCGGTGCGGTGTCGGCGTCGGTGATCAGGGAGATGAGCTCCGGCGCCCAGCCGTCGAACTCCTGCGCGATCCGGGCAGCAGCCGCGGCGGGGTCGGTGAAGTCGACGGCGGCGAACCAGTCCCGCTCCCTGGTGAGGTGCACGTAGGTGTGCAGGGTGGCGCCGATCTCCCGGTGGGCGAAGATCTCCTTGCCCGGCGAGGGTGCGATCATCGACCCGCCGCCGACCGCCTTCGCGGCCGCGGGATGCCGGGTGTCGGCCTCGAACAGGTACGTCTCGACGAACGACGTACCGGCGTACCCGGGTGTGGCGTCGCAGAGCAGCGGCCGGACCCGTGACCACGCGCCGTCCGCGCCGACCAGCAGGCCGGTGGCGACGGTGCACCCGCCGGCGAACGTCACCTCGTGGCGGCCGTTGCCGAGGGCACGGACGCCGTCGGCCTTGTGGTCCCACCGGACGGTGCCGGGCGGGAGCGAGTCGAGCAACAGCTGCCGCAGGTCGCCGCGCATCACCTCGGGGCGCCCGCCGGTCCCGTCGTCGGCCTTGTCCATCAGGACGGTCCCGTCCTGGCCGAGGACCCGCATCGTCTGGCGGCCCGGTACGACGACGGCCCGGAATTCGTCCATCAGGCCGGCTGCCCGGAGGGCGAGCTGCCCGTTGTGGTCGTGGATGTCGAGCAGTCCGCCCTGCTCGCGCGCGGCCGGGGCGGGATCGGCCTCGTAGACCCTGGACGGGATGCCGTTGACGTGCAGGACACGGGCCAGGACGAGTCCGCCGAGTCCGGCGCCGATGATCGTGACAGGGCTGTTCATGAGGGTGACTCCTACGGGGGATCCGCGCCGCCCGGTGAACTCCGGCCGGCCGCCTCGGGAATGTCGGACACCCGGACACTGACGCAGGCCGCTCACACCGGGCGCACACGGCGCCGACAGGGCCGCACACGGCGCTGACACCCTGACAACGGGCCCGGCACAGCACGGGTTTGGGAACCCGAGGGTCCGCACGCGAAGATGGGACGATGGACAGGCTCGAGGACGGGACGACGGACGGGGACGCACGGCTCCGCGTCACGCTGCTCGGAGCCTTCCGGACGTCTCGCGATGACGCCGTCCTGCCCGTTCCCGGCGCGCGCCTGCAGGGGCTGACCGTACGGCTGGCGCTCGCCGGCGGCCGCGCGGTCGCGCAGGGCGCCCTCGTCGACGCGATCTGGGCCGAGGACCTGCCCGCCGATCCCGCCCACGCCCTGCAGGCCCTCGTCTCGCGGCTCCGCCGCGCCCTCGGCGCGGCCGGCCACGTCGCGCAGGCCGCGGGCGGGTACCGGCTGGACGTGGACGCGGCCGACGTGGACGCGCTGCGGTTCGAGCAACTCGCCGCGGCCGGCCGTGACCGCCTGCGCGCCGGCGACCCCCGAGCCGCGGCGGCCGTACTCGGCGAGGCCGTGGCGCTGTGGGGCGATCACCCGGGCACCGAGCCGACCGCCGTCGCCGCGGTCGCGCCCGGCGCCGCGACCAGGCTGGCCCACGCCTCGGTCGAGGCCGTGGTCGACCTCGCCGACGCCGAACTGTCCCTGGGCCGCGCCGACTCGGCCGCACCCCGCCTGGCCGCCCTGCTCGCCGAGTACCCCGTCCACGAGCGGGCCGCCGCGCTCCTCATGGACGCGCTCGCCGCCCAGGGCCGCCAGGCCGACGCCTTGGCGCTGTACGAGCGAGTCCGCGAAACCCTGGCCGACGACCTCGGCACCGACCCGGGCGCCGCCCTGCACGAGCGCCACCTGCGCCTGCTGCGCGCCGAACGGCCCGCCCCGCCCGCCGTGCGGACCGGGCCCGGCAACCTGCCCGCGCCGTTGACCGGCTTCGTCGGGCGCGAGGACGACCTCGCCCGGATCGACGCGCTGCTCACGGCCGGGCGCCTGCTCACCGTTGTCGGTCCCGGCGGCGTCGGCAAGACCCGGCTCGCCGTCGAGGCCGCCCGCCGCCGGAGCGGGGCGTACCGCGACGGAGCCTGGCTGATCGACCTCGCGTCGGTCACCGAGCCGGCCAAGGTCGGCTCGGCCCTGCTCGTCGGAGTCGGACTGCGCGGCGGCGCGATGTTCGAGGCCCGGCCCCGGGGCGAGGGTGCGGGCGAGGAGGTGGACGTGCTCGTCGAGCGGCTCGGCGGCCGGGAGAGCCTGCTGCTCGTCGACAACTGCGAGCACCTGATCGACGCCGTGGCCCACCTGGTCGCGGCACTGCTGTCCCGTTGCCCCGGGCTGAGCGTGCTGGCCACCAGCCGCGAACCCCTCGCGGTCGACGGCGAGGCACTCGTACCGCTCGGCCCGCTCGCGCTGCCCGGCCCCGACGACGACGTCGAACAGGCCCGGCAGGCGGCCTCGGTACGGCTGTTCACCGAGCGCGCCAGGGCCGTGCGCCCGGGCTTCGACGTGGACGGGACGACGCTGCCCGGGATCCGGCGGGTGGTCCGCAGCCTCGACGGGATGCCGCTGGCGCTCGAGCTGGCCGCGGCCCGCCTGCGGACGATGTCGCTGCCCGAACTCGCCGACGGGCTCGCCGACCGGTTCCGGCTGCTCACCACCGGCAGCCGCACCGCGCTGCCCCGGCACCGCACCCTGCGCGCGGTCATCGCCTGGAGCTGGCAGCTGCTGGGCGAACACGAGCGCACGGTCGCCGAACGCGTCTCCGTCCTGTCCGGCGGCGTCACGTCGGCTTCGGCCACCGCGCTGTGCGCCGGAACGGCGGTGCCGGCCGCGGACGTCCCCGAACTGCTCGCGGGCCTGGTCGACCGGTCGCTGCTGCAACTCGCGCCCGACCCGGGCCGCTACCGGATGCTGGAGACGCTGCGCGAGTACGGCACCGACCGCCTGGCCGGGACGGGCGACCTGGGCGCCGTCCGCGACCTCGCCGCGGACCACTTCGCCGAGCTGATGGCCCGGCACGACCCGCAGCTGCGCGGGTCCGGCCAGCCCGCGGCCATCCGAGCCATCGGCGCCGAGTACGACAACACGCTCGCCGCCCTGCGCCGGCGGTGCGACACCGGTGACGCCCCCGGTGCGCTCGCCCTCGCCCTGAACCTGACCTGGTACTGGCAGATGTTCGGCCGCCACGCCGACGCGGTCCACTGGCTGGGCGCGGCACTCGCGGTGCCCGGCGGCGAGCCGACGCCCGACCGCGACTGCGCCCGCGCGATCCAGCTGCTCAACCGGGTCGGCACCCGGTCGGCGACGACCACCTCGGTGGCCGCGGACGACCGGGCCGAGCTCCGTGAGCTGGCCGACCGGCTGCTCGCGTACCCGGCACTCCCCGGACCGTACGCCGCACTCGCCGCGCTCCCGCTCGCGTTCCTGGAGGACAGCGGGAGCGCGCCCGCGCTCACCGAGCGCCTGGCCGACGGCGACGACGTGTGGCTGTCCGGGCTGGCCCGCTTGTTCCGGGCCGAGTACGCCGAGAACGCGGGCGAACTCGCCGGGACGCGCACCGACGTGGAGGCGGCCCTGGCCTGCTTCCGACAGGTCGGCGACCGCTGGGGCCAGGCCAACGCGCTGCCGATGCGCGCCCAGCTGCGGCAGTACGACGGCGACCTCGACGGCGCGCTGGCGGACCTGCGCGAGGCCCGGTCGCTGACCGGCGAGTTCGGCCCGCTCGGCCCGCTCGACGAGGTGTTCGGCGACCTGCGCTGGATCGATCTGCACCTGCGCCGCGGCGACACCGACCTGGTGATCGCGATGATCGACTCGGCCCGGGAACGGGCGCTGCGGGGGAACTCGCCGCCGTTGCTGCTCCTGGTCGACGCGTGGGAGGCCGCCTTCCGGGTGCGGCTCGGCGACCTGGACCGGGCGCGAGAACTACTCGACGGCGCCGAACCCGGCCTGGACGGCGACACCCCTTTCCCCGGTGATCACGCGCGGACGCTGGTCGGCAGCGCACGGGCCGCGCTCTGCCTGGAGACGGGCGACCCGGCCGGCGCGGCGAAGGCGCTGGCGACGGCCTACACGGCGGCGCTGCGGACCCGGGACCTGCCGGTCCTGTCACTGGTGGGGGTGAACGCGGCCGCGCTCGCCGCGGCGCACGGGCGCCATCACGAGTCGGCCGTCCTGCTCGGCGTCGCCGCCCGGCTGCGCGGCGCTCACGACCGCACCGAGCGGCAGATCCGCGACCTC
The DNA here is from genome assembly GCF_040304075.1 of Kitasatospora sp. NPDC094015. Lineage (NCBI taxonomy): Bacteria > Bacillati > Actinomycetota > Actinomycetes > Kitasatosporales > Streptomycetaceae > Kitasatospora > Kitasatospora sp. NPDC094015. The sequence continues at coordinate 116,525 of NZ_JBEOUL010000017.1, read as the reverse complement.
ACCCGCCGAGGGCAGGCCGCGCTCGGCGAGGAAGCCTTCGCCGCGGCGTACCGGAGGGGATGGGAGCTGGACGCGATGACGGCCGTGACCGAGGTGGACCCGGCCCGGCTGTCCCGGGAACCCAGGACGGCGTAGCCGGCGCCCTGCGGGGACAGCCGTTTCGGGTGCTGGACCTCGAGGCCGACGACTGGCTGCGGCCGCTGCTGAAGCCGCGCGACGCCCCGGACATTGACGACGACCGGCACCTGCGGACGTCGGCCGGCGACGGACCACTGCGGGGCCCGCGAGGTGACCGCCAGGGGGAAGCCGCCGGGCTCCGCGACTTCTCCGTGCGCCCCGGCCTGGAGCAGCTGCTCGGTGTGACCGGCGAGGGCCCCGGGACGTGGAAGGCAGCAGATCACCTGGAACCCCACCATGGCTGTGCAAAGGAACGCTCAGCCGTGCTCCGACAGGGGGGCCTGCCCGGCAGGACCGGCCGACCGGCGGCGGTGGCTGGTGTCGCAGAAGGGGTGGCGCCGGCTGCGGCGGCAGGTGCAGAGCGCGACCAGCGGCCGCTCGCACACCACCACGGACCCGTCGGCGAGTTCGATCTCGACCGGACCCTCGACCAGGATCGGGCCGCCGGGTTCGACCATCAGGACGCGCACCGGGTCAGGCCGGCCGGGCACCGCGGATCACCACCAGTTCCTCGTCCCGGACCCCGCGCGGGATCAGCCCCTGCTGCTCGAACCAGGCCGCCCGCGCCGACATCACCGGGCCGAACGGCTGCCGGCGGCGGGCCACGATCCGGGGCCGCAGCCCCGCCGCGGCCAGCGCGTCGAGCGTGGCGGCCGGAGCGGCCAGCGAGGACTGCACCAGCAGCACGGCCCCGCCGGGGCCCAGCAGGCCGGCCGCCTGGCGGCAGATCCGGTCCAGCAGCAGCCGACCGTCCGGGCCCGCGTCCCAGGCCCGCTCCGGGCCGTGGCCGGGCGCCCCGGCCGACCGGGCGGGCACGTACGGCGGGTTGCTGACCACCAGGTCGAAGCGGCGGCCCCGGACGGGCGCACCGAGGTCGCCGTGGCGCAGATGCACCCGGCGCCGGCGCAACCTGGAGTTGATCCAGGCGGTGGCCAGCGCGAGCCAGGACACGTCCACGGCGGTGACCCGCGCGCCCATGCCCGCCGCCACCACGGCGACCGCGCCGCTGCCGGTGCCCAGTTCCAGCACCTCGGCGCGGCCCGGGGCGCGCCGGGCGGAGAGTTCCTCGATCAGGGCCCGGGCCAGCAGGGCGCTGTCGCCCTGCGGCGGGTAGACCCCGGGCGGTCTCAACAGCATCATGGGTCGCGCCTGCCCCGGCCCTCTTGGTCCAACCAGCTCCCGGACCGGTCACTGCGCGTCATATCCGCGTGCGGGAAGCACGGGTACCCCCTGTACAGTGCCGTTCCGTGCCCAGGGCACACCGTCCGGCCCCAACTGCGGGGCACTCCCCCGCGCACCCGAGGACCCACGTGAACCGCACCGACATCCACGCCGCCCTCACCGACCTGCTGCTCACCCCGGGCCTGGACCTGGAGGAGGCCGTGGAGCGGCACTTCACCCCCGACTACCGCCAGCGCACCGACGGCCGGTGGGACGACCGGGCCGGGTTCCTGGCCCACATGGCCCACCTGCGCGAGGTGGTCGCCGAGGGCTCGGTCGTGGTTCACGACGAGCTCACCGACGGTGACCGCTACGCGGACCGGCACACCGTCACGGTCACCAAGACGGACGGCTCCACCGTCCGGATGGAGGTCTACCTGTTCGCGGAGTTCGCCCCGGACGGGCGGTTCCGGCGGGTGGAGGAGAGCACCCTGCTGATCGAGGGTGCCGAGGCCGACCGGGACCTCGGCAGCGCCCGCTGAGCCCGCCGGCCCTGCCCGCTGCCCCTCCCGGGGGTCGGGAGGGGCAGCGGGGCAGGGCCGGCGTTAGGGGTGTGGGGCGGTCAGGAGAGTTCGCGGACCCCGAGCTGCTGCACGAACAGCAGGCTGTCGGCGTTGGCCCAGTACTCGGCGAGCATGCCGTCCTTGACCAGGAGGGTGTCGGTGCCGGTGAAGCGGACGCGGTTGCCGACGGCGTCCTCGGAGGCGCCCGGGAAGCCCCCGGCGTAGATGCCGTCGGCCGCCCAGCGGACCACCAGGTGGTCGTCGGTCGCGATCGGGCCGACGGTGATCTCGAAGCTGAGGTCGCGCAGGATGGTGTGGATGCCCGCCACCCAGCCGTTCAGGCCCTCACGGCCGTGCACGGTGTCGTCGCCGGAGCCGGTGATGGGGGCGGCGTGCGCGACGAAGTCGGGGGCGATGATCTTGTCGGTCAGGGACAGGTCGTTGTTCCACAGGGCCTTCCACGGCTCGGCGAGCAGGGCGTTGGCGGAAGCGGTCATGGCAGTTCTCCTTCGTGGTACGGATTCTTTGCGGGGACGTGCGGCGGAGGATCCCGTCGCGGCACGGGTGGACCGGCACGACGGCGGGTGCGGAGCGTGGGGCCCGGTCAGGCCGTGGGGCCGTTCAGGTCGGTGTCGGGGACCCAGGAGCCGTGGATGCCGGCGGTGACCCGTCGGGGCAGGTGGACGGTGGCGATCCGGTCGAGGCCGGAGGCGTCGATGACCAGGAGCTGGGAGGCGTTCTGCTTGAGGTCCGAGACCACGGTGAGGAGGTATCCGTCGTCCTCGCCGGTGGCGCCGGCGGCCGGCACGAACACCGCCTCGCTGGGCAGTCGGGCGTCGCCGACCTGGTGGATGCGGCGGGCGCCGGTGGTGCGGTCGTACTTGACCACGCCGTAGCCACCGAAGCCCTTCTCGTCGGGGAAGGAGACCGCGTACTGGTAGCGGTTCTCGGCGCCCAGATAGTTCTCGTTGAGGGTCGGGAACTCCACCGCGAGGTCGTCGATGATCTGCTCGTCCACGGTGCCGGTGGCCAGGTCGATGACCCAACGGCGGGTGTAGGAACGGGTGTTGGGCTCGGTGCCGCGGTCGGGTGCGCCGATCCACCAGTTCCAGGAGAGCCGGAAGCCCTCGCGGTCCACGGTCGGCCCCTCCAGCACGATGCGCCCCTGGCCGTCCTCGTAGGCGTTGGAGACGTGCAGCATGTTGCCCGGCTCGATGGAGAACCAACGCACCTGCCGCTCCCCGCCGGCGCCGCGCGGCATCACCCCGATCCGGGCCGGCTGCGCGTCGCTCCAGCCGTACGGGATGCCGGAGTGCTCGGTCGGGTCGAAGGTGACGTTGCCCTCGACGAAGACCACGTGGCGGCGGGTGATGGCGAAGTCGTGCTTGAGCGAGGCGGTCGCCCCCGGGACCTCCGCGCTGTGCACGATCCGGCCCTTGGCGTCGGCGACGTGGTACGTCAGGAACGGCGGGAACGGGGAGGACCCGAAGAAGTGGAGTTCACCCGTCACCGGGTCCTCCTTGGGGTGCGCGGTCATCATGCCGCGCAGCTTGCCGTCGAAGTCGTAGGCGCCGACGGTCTCCAGCTCGGGGGTGAGCTCGAACGGGAAGTTCGCCTCGCACAGGGCGAGGAGGCGGCCGGCGTGCTCGATGATGTGGGTGCCGGCGGGGCTGGCGGTGAAGTCGGGGCCCTTCTCGGTCATGTAGGGGGCGCCGTCGAGCGCGGGAGTGTGAACCCAGCGGTTGCGGTACCACTCGGCGCGGCCCTCGCGCAGCCGGATGCCGTGCACCATGCCGCTGCCCTTGAACCAGTGGGTCGGGGTGACGCCGGGCTTCGGGTTGTGGCCGTTGCGCAGCAGCCGGCCGGTCAGCTCGGGGGGCAGGGTGCCCTCGACGGTCAGCTCGGTGGCGGTGACCTCGTCCGCGACGGGGGTGTAGTGGCCGGTCAGGTACGGCTTGTCGGCAGTCATGGTTCTCTCTTCCCAGGGGAACGCCCGCACGTGCGGTGCGTCGGATCGGATCGGATCGGGTTCGGGTGGCCCCGGACCGGGGCTCAGGCGGACGGCACCACGGGGGCCGGCGCGGACGGTGCCGCGGCGGCGACCGGCTCGGGGGCCGGGCCGCGGCGGGTGAGGAGCAGGGCGAGGACCGCGGTGGCGGCCAGGACGCCGGCCGAGACCAGGAACGCGGCCCGGTACCCGGCGGTCAGGGCCTCCAGGTGGGTCCGGTGAGCGGCTGCGCCGGTGGTCACCGATCCCGCCAGGGTGGCCAGGGCAGCGAGGCCGATCGCGCCGCCGACCTGCCGGGTGGTGTTCACCAGACCGCCGGCCAGGCCCGCGTCCTGCGGCGGCACGCCGTCCACGGACAGGGCGGTGAGCTGCACGAAGGCGACACTCAGGCCGAGGCCGACCAGCACGCTCGGCCCCAGGATGTCGGCCAGGTAGCTGCCGTCCGCGCTGATCCGGGACAGCCAGAGCAGCCCGGCGGCCTCGGTGAGCAGCGCCGCGGTCACGGTGGTGGCGGCACCCAGCCGCCGGGCGATCCGGGGCGCGAGGGCGGCGCCGAGCATGTTGGCCCCGGCGAGCGGGAGTTGGCCCGCACCGGTGGCCAGCGCACTGGAGTGCAGCACCTGCTGCTGGTAGAGCGGCAGGAAGAAGAAGAGCGCGATCCACACCGAACCGAGCAGCGCCATCAGCAGGTTGCCCGCCGCCACCCGGCCGGTGCGGAACATCCGCGGCGGCACCAGCGCGTCCGGCCGGCGGCGCTCGATCGCGGCGAACGCCCCGAGCAGCACGGCGGCGCCGGCCAGGGCGCCGAGCACCCCGCCGTCCGTCCAGCCGGCGCCCCGCGCCGTGGTCAGACCCCAGACCAGGCAGGTCAGTGCGGCGGTGACGGTGACGGTGCCCAGCAGGTCGAAGCGCTCCCCGGGCCGGCCGGCCGAGCGGGGCACCAGGAGCAGGACGGCGGCCAGCACCAGCACCGCCCCGAGCGCCACCGAGTGGAAGATCCACGGCCAGCCCCACGCCTGGGTGAGCAGTCCGCCGAGCAGGACGCCGCCCGCGCCGCCGGCGCCGGAGACCGCCCCCCACACCCCGAGCGCCTTGCCGCGCCCGGCCCCGGACGGGAACACGCCCATCGCGAGGGCGAGCGCGGCCGGGGCGATGGCCGCGGCTCCGAGCCCCTGGACGGCGCGGGCGGCGATCAGCACGCCCGGGGAGGTGGCCAGCCCGGCCGCGGCCGACGCCCCGGCGAACAGCCCGAGTCCGAGCACCAGCACCCGGCGGCGCCCGAACAGGTCTCCGGCCCGGCCGCCCGCCAGCAGCAGCGCCCCGAACGCCAGGCCGTAGGCGTTCACCACCCAGGTGGTGCCACCGTCGGACAGACCCACCCCGGAGCGGATCTGGGGCAGCGCGACGTTCACGATCGAGGTCGCGAGCATCACCGTGAACTGGGCCGCGGCGAGCGCCGCGAGCGCCGGCCCCGGGCGCCGGACGGGGGCCGGCGGACCGGCCGAGGAGTGCTGGAGGTTCATGTGGCACAGCCTCACGCCGGGCGCTGTCCACTATCCAGACCCGGCGGCGACGATCACTGTCCACCGCTGTCCACCGCTGTCCACCCGCCGGCGAGCCCGCTCTGCGGCGCCGGTTCAGCGCGGGCCGTAGAGCTCCCGCTGCCAGAGGGCCTCGCAGAGCAGGTCGAGGCCTTGGCGCAGGTGGCGGCGGTAGGTGCCGTACGGGAGGCCGAGGCGGCGGGCGGCGGCCTCCTGGGTGGGGGCGCCGGAGAAGTAGCCGGCCGTCAGCGCCTCCCGGGCGCGGACCCCGCGCGGGTCGCGGGCCAGGTCGTCGACGGCCTCCCGGAGCAGGTCCCGGAGCTCCTCGACCGGGTCGGCCAGGTCCGCCGCCAGGCGGACCCGCAGCAGGGCGCAGACCGCGAACGCCCCCGGGTCCCGCCAGTGCGGCAGCGCCTCCCGGACGGCCTGGTCGAACGCACTGCGGGTGACCCCCGAGGGCCCGGACGGGGCCGGCTCGTCCGGGGCGGCGATGAAGCGGCGCAGCCAGTCCTCGACCGGCACCAGGCGCCAGTCGACGGCGAACAGCCCGTAGCTGTGGTCACCCACCCGCGGTCGGGCACCGGTGTCGGCGAGGGTGCCCCGGACCCGGTCGGCCCAGGCCTCGGCGTCCTGCCAGACCGCGAAGCCGTACGCGCGGCCGCGGGCCCGGGCGGCCTCCGCCTGGGCCCGGGAGCTGCTCAGGTCGATCACCCGGGAGGGCACCTGGTAGCGCTCCGGGTAGACCGTGAAGCGGCTGACGCCGATGTGCTCGCCGGGGTTCACCGGCGCGGTGGCCTCGGTGTACGCCCAGGCGGCGGCCACCACCGGGTCGGTGGCCAGGTCCAGCGGATCGGCGGGGGCCTGGAGGACGAGGCGGGCGGTGAACGCGACGGTGCGACCGCTCTCCACGAGCCGGTAGACGCTGAACGCCTCCGGCTGGCGCTGCGCCCAGTAGCGGACCAGTTCGGCGGAGGCCGGCCCCTCGGTCTCCTCGGTCATCCGCAGCAGCGTGTCCAGGTCGTCCGGGTGCAGCGGGCGCTCGTGCACCTCGTCCTCGCGGGACCAGGTGCGCAGCCGCGCCAGCGTGGCGCCCTCGCGGAACAGGTAGAACAGCTCGTCGGTGACGGTCCACACCCGCTCCTCGGGTGCCTCGCGCAGGATCCGCAGGTACTCGTCCATCAGGCGCTGGCGCATCGCCACGAACGCGTTGGGCGCCCGCCAGCGCAGGTCGGCGGCGAGCGTCTCGCGGGCGGCGTCGTGCGGGTGCAGGCCCCGCCGGGTGGACTCCATGAACGGCAGGTCGCGCAGCCAGCCGAACAGCAGGTGGGCGTCCACCTCCGGCAGCACGGTGGCGATCAGCTCCTCGGAGGTCGAGTGGGCCTGCGCGGCGAGTTCGAGGGCGCGGCGGTGCGCCGCCGTCGGCACCTCGCCGACCAGGCCGGCCAGCAGGGTCCGCAGGACGTCCGCCGAGGGCGCCCAGAGCTCCTCGCCGCCCAGCGCCGGCACACCGGAGGCGGCCGCCAGGGAGAGCGCCAGCGGGTTGCCGCCGGCGAACCGCAGCACCCGTTCCCGCAGTTCGGGCCGGACCTGCGCGGCGGCCAGCAGGCTGCGGGCCTGCTCCTCGGAGAACGGGCCCAGCTCCGAGACGTGCAGCACGCCGGCCCAGGCCGGATCGGCGGTCCACTGCGGCTGCGGCGCGAGCCGCCCCGCCAGCACCACCAGCGCGCTGTCCGCGGCGCGCGGCAGGAAGCGGTGCCACAACCAGCTCTCCAGCCACTGGCAGTGCTCGAAGGAGTCCACCAGCAGGACGGTGCCGGGGACGTCCAGGAAGGGGGCGGCCGCCCGCTCGAAGTCGGCCGGGTCCCGGCCGACGAAGCGGCCGTCCAGCTCCACGACCAGGCGGCCCGCGGCGGCGGCACGGTCGGCCAGGCAGCGCAGCAGCGTCGACTTCCCGATGCCGCCCGGCCCCACCAGGTAGAACGCGAACGGTGCCCGCGGGTCGCCCGCGAGCGCATCCTCGAACCGGGCGAGCTCCGCCTCGCGGCCGACGAAGGACCGCTCCCGGGCCTCGCTCAGCCGCTCTCCCAATGACGCCATCCCGGCTCCCCTCCCCACGTCCCGACACCGGGCGACGCTGCCCGGTGCTCCCCCGGCACCCGCGCGGTGACCTGCGGCGGTCCGGGGCACGGATGGTGGCGGACCGGCCCCCGAGCCGTCCCGCACGAAGCGAACGGACGACCGAACACCCCACCCGAGGAGCAGATTCAAGCACTGGGCCGGCCCATTCTCCGAACCGGCGCGACCCGGTCGCGCCCCAGGTCAGCGTGCGGAGCAAGGGAGTTGAACTGACGATCGCTCACATCGGGCCAGGGTCGCCGCCGTTGGTGTGCGGCGGATACGGCCGGGCACGTTCAGCTACCGGTGGCCGCGCGGCTCCGGAATCGGGCCGTACCGCCGGCCGCCCACGAACCGTCCGCGGGCCGTTCAGGCGGCGTCGACCCGGCGTAAGGCGGGGATCACGGCAGGTGTCCGCCGCGGAGGCTTGCTGTCCCCGCCGTTCTCGCCCGCCGCCTGCCCGGGGCTCCCGGAGGCGTGCCGGTGCGCGCCGGCTCCCTGGTTCGCATGGGGACCATCGACGGGCCAGGAGGCCGGTCATGGATCGCCGTCCGAACGACGCTGCTCGCCCACCGGTGGCCGGCCTCCGGGCGCTCACCGCCCGCCTCGGCGGGGCCGGGCTGTGCCGCCTCGTCGGCGACCTCGACCTGGACACCGCACCGGTCGCCCGCGCCGCCCTGGCCCGCACGCTCGCGCTCCCGTGCATGCTGCTCTGCGTCGACCTGCGGGACGTCCCGTTCTGCTCCTGCGCGGGACCGAACCTGCTCCTGGCGGCCCGCACCACCACCCGCCGCACCGGCCGCACGCTGGTCCTGCTCGCGCCCGGTACGTCGGTGCTGCGCCTGCTCCGGGTGAGCGGCACGGCGGGGCTCTTCGCGGTGCACCCCGACCTCCGCCACGCCGTGCGGGCATTCCGCCGCCGGGTTGCCGCCGCCCGGCCGGCCGGACCGCGTCGGACCGCCCCGCAGGTCGGCCGGGGCCCCGGGCCATGGCCCGGGGCCTGATGAACGGCTCCGCTCCGACGTGCAGCGGCACCACGGCGGGTGTCCGGGAACGGCACCCGGCAAACCCTCGGCAAGCCCGGCCGCACGTGTGAGGCCCTCCCACCTGGGAAGCCGCGTCCGTGGGGAGAACGCGGGGGATCACCGTCCGAGCAGGAAGGCGCAGCACCGTGACCGAGAACGAACTCTCCGACCGTCGTGTCCTGACCGTGGTCACCAACTACGGCGTCGAGCAGGACGAACTGCTGGTACCCGTCCGGCACCTGCGCGAGGCCGGTGCCTCGGTGGACGTCGCGGCGCCGTCCCCCGACCCGATCCGCACGCTGGTCGGCGACCAGGAGCCGGGTGAACGGACCCGGCCCACGCTGGCGCTCGCCGACGTCGATCCGGCCGGCTACGACCTGCTGCTGATCCCCGGCGGCACGCTCAACGCCGACGCGCTGCGGCTGGAGGACGCCGCGGTCGCCCTGGTGCACTCGTTCGCCGCCCGGGGCCGGCCGATCGCCGCGATCTGCCACGGCCCCTGGCTGCTGGTCGAGGCGGCCCTGCTCAAGGGCAAGCGGCTGACCTCGTACGCCTCGCTGCGCACCGACATCGCCAATGCCGGTGCGGACTGGACCGATGCTCCGGTGGTCCGGGACGACACCGGCGGCTGGCCGCTGATCACCTCCCGCAACCCCCGTGACCTGGACGATTTCCTCGGCGCGATCGACGGGGTGCTGACCGAGGCCGCCTGACCGGCCCCTGAGGGGCCCGGCCGGTCAGGGCCCGGTCACGCGGCGGGGGTGGCTGCGGCCGGGGCCCGGGAGCACCTCGGCGCTGACCGAGCGGTGCCAGCCGTCCAGCGTGGCGGCCTGGTCCGCGGCGCGGCGCTCCAGGCGGTCCAGGGCCGCCGGCTCCAGCCGGGGGTCCTGGTCGGCGACGGCCCGCAGGGCGTGCCACAGCGCCGCCTTGCCCTCCACGCCGGTGCGCATCGCCTCCAGTTCCACCAGGTCGGACAGCGGGGCGCGGCGCAGCAGGGTGCCGTTCGGCTTGAGCCGCCCGAACCGTTCGGCCGCCACGCCGAGCCAGGTGCGGTAGTGCCGCACGGGGACGCCCAGGCCGGCCATGATCCGGACGAGTTCGTCCCGGTCCTCGGCCACCTGCTCGGCGAGCGTGCGCAGGTCCGCGGCCCGGCTGCCGGCGGCGTGCGCGTCCGCCATCCGGCGGGCCAGCGCGGCGCCGCCGTACGCGCCGGTGAGGTGATCGTTCAGGTAGACGTCCAGGGGTGTTGCCTGGGTCCGGGGAGTCATCGCTTCCTCCTGTCGCGGAGCCGGGCGGCCGGACGCGGGCGCCCGGCGCGGGGCCCGGTCGGGGCGCGTCTGCCCGGTCGCGGGGCGGGCATGCACCGGCCCGGCGACGAGGGGCGGGTGTAGATTGTCTGTTATCGGATGAATTCACATGGACCGGTCTGCGATCTGCACAGGCCGTCTTCCGCACCGATGCAGGTGCCCGAAACCACCGCCCATCACGGCTCCAGGGGAGCCGGGCGCGATCCCGGGCAAGGCCTGCGGCGTGCGTGGTGACCGCGAGCGGCGGTCGCGCGGGCCGCGGCACTCGTGCCAGAGCCTGAGGAGATCTTCCATGCCTACTGTCCGCATCCGCCCCCCGACCGGCCCGGCCGGGCTGTACCGCGCCCGCGACGACGCCCCGCCCAGCGCGGTGCCGGCCGGCGTCCCGGCCTGCCCGAGCCAGGACGAGCTGCGTGCGATGGGCAAGGACGAGGCCCGCCGGCTCAGCGACGCGCTCTTCGCCCGCCTCGCCTCGCTCGCCCCGGAGACGCACGCCCGCAGCTACGTCCGCGCCACCATCATCGAGCTGAACATGCCGCTGGTGCGGTTCGTCGCCTCCCGGTTCCGCCACCGCGCCGAGGACATGGACGACATCATCCAGGTCGGCACCATCGGCCTGATCAAGTCCATCGACGGCTACGACCACGAACGCGGCGTCGAGTTCCTCACCTATGCCATCCCGACCATCGCCGGCGAGATCAAACGGTTCTTCCGTGACACCTCCTGGCCCGTGCGGGTGCCGCGCAGCATGCAGGAGCTGTACCTCTCCGTCACCCGCGGCTCCGACCAGCTGGAGCAGGAACTCGGCCGCCTCCCCCACCCCGAGGAGATCGCCGCACACCTGGACCTGACCACCGAACAGGTCGTCGAGGGGCTGGTCGCCGGTCGGGTCTACCGCCCCAACTCGCTGGACTCGCTGCGCGAGCAGGACACCGACGCCGCCGGCAGCGCGCTGCTCGACCGGCTCGGCGAGTACGACACCAACCTCGACCTCGCCGAGTTCCGCACCGCCGTGCGCCCGATGCTCGCCGAACTGCCGCACCGCGAGCAGAAGGTGCTGATGCTGCGCTTCTGGGGCCACCGCACCCAGTCCGAGATCGCGGACGAGATCGGCGTCTCCCAGATGCAGGTCTCGCGGATCCTCTCCACCACCCTGTCAGGCCTGCGCGAGCGCCTCGAGGACCGGGACGCCCCGGGCTGGTCGGACGGCGACGACGGCCCGACCGACCGGGCGCCGTAGCCCGCGCGTCCGGCGGCTCAGAGCAGGTCCAGCCAGTCGAGTTCCGCCTCCACCCGTTTGCCGTTCCCGGCGATCTGCACGGTGCGCACGTACGCTGCGACGCGGTGCACGACGTGCAGCCCGATTCCGCCGACCCGGCCGCTCAGGTCGGCGGGGCGCAGCCGCGGCAGCAAGGGACTGCTGTCCTCCACCTCCACGATCAGCCGGCAGGGGTGCAGCGAGAGGTGCAGCCGGCAGAGCCCGGGCGCGTGCCGGCGCGCGTTGCTCACCAGCTCGGTGACCAGCAGCAGCGCGTCCTCGACGATCCGTTCCGGTGCGGGGGCCCCGTCCGCTGGGCGCAGCGCCAGGAACGCCCGGGTGAGTTCCCGGGCGACGGCGAGCACGTCGGGGCGCGGCGGCAGCGAGACCCGGAGCTGCACCGGGTGCCAGGGCGGTTCGAGTTCGGGCGCGGTCATGGTGGCCTACAGGAACGAATGGCGCTCGGCACCGAGGTCCGGTCCGCCGGCGGGTGATGCGACTCGTACCGGGCGTCTACCCCGGATCGGCGAACGATGCGTCCGTCCGCGCACCCGGGTGTCCGCGGCTCAGTCCCTGCCGCCGCCGGGCAGCATCTCCCGGATCGTCGCCTTGAGGCCCTGCACCGGTCCGACGCTCCCCGCCTGCTCGGCGGCGCGCTCCGGGTCAGCCGATCGACCGGGGGCGGGTCGAGGGTGGGTCGGTCGACCGGGGGCGGGTCGAGGGTGGGTCGGTCAGGCGAGCGGCCGGTCGGTCCGCGGTTCGCCGGCCGCGGCCGGTCCCTGCGGCCGCACGCCGCTCCGCATGCCGCTCCGGGCGCCCTCGTGCCCGCTGCTCCGTCCGTCCGGCGCCCCGGCAGTCACCGCGACCGGGCCGTCGAGCCGGTTGCGGTCGATGCTCAGGCTCACGCCGCCCCAGCTCTCCGGCACGTCGCCCTCGTACTGGTGGATCCGCCGGTGACCGGTCCACAGGTCGTCGGGCACCGCGCCGCTGCCGCCGGTGTCCTCGCGGCGGTCCCAGCGGGCGTACCAGAGCGCGTCCGGCAGCGGGGACCGCCCGGCCCGGGCCGCGGCCACCAGGTCCCGGACGCCCGAGTCGGAGCTGGAGTAGAAGCCGGCCAGGTAGCCGGCCCGGTGCAGTTCCTCGGTCCAGCCGACGGCGGCGTCGACCACCGCCGCGCCGCAGGCGGGATCGGCGGCCGGACCGTAGGCCTCGATGTCCAGGTAGACCGGGCTGCCCTGGCCCAGGCCCAGCGCGGTCAGCGCTGCCACCGCCTCGTCGGCCTCCTGCCGGCCCTGCTCGCGGGCCCGGTCCGGATCGAACTTCCGCGGCTTGCTGTCGGGGGCGCTGCACGGGGCCTGCAGGCCGACATGGGTGGGGATCAGCCGCCACCCCATCGCCTGCACCTCCCGCACCCAGGCTGCTGTCAACTCTGGCTGCCTGCAAGCTCGTTGACTTCCGCTGAGGTAGATCCCGACGGCCTCGTACGGCGAGTCGTCCCACCAGGTGCGCATCGTCGCCAACGGCGGCGCGGTGCAGGTGTCGAAGCCGAGCCCGTCCACCACCGCCACCTCCGGGCCGGGATCGTCGGCCCGCGCGGTGGCGGTTGCCGCGGGCAGCAGCAGGGCCAGGGCGGCCGCGGCGAGGGCGGTCCGGCGGGTGAGGTGGCGCATGCCTGCGAGCCTGCGCCATCCGCCCCCGCCCGTCGGCCGCCCCGCCGTACGGCCGGGCGAGTCGTACCCGTACGGCGGGGCGGGCCGCACTCGTACGGCGCGTTGCCACCGCACCCAGGCCGGTCGAGTGACACACGCGGCGGTGTTCGCGGGCGTCGGCCAAGGCCCGTCGTAGGGTGGCCGGGTCGACGGGGGTACGAAGGAGAGGCCCATGCGCGTACCCGTGCCCACCCGATGGACCGTCACCGCAGCGGCGCTGCTGCTGGTCGCCGTGGCGACCGGGGCCGCGCCGAACCCGCCCGCCGGGCCCACGGTGCTGCAACTCGCCGGGCAGCGGGTCATCCACTCCTACCGGGGCCTCACCCCGCCCGACGATCTGCTGGCCGAGATCCGCGGCGGCCGGGCCGCCGGCGTCATCTTCTTCAAGGACAACTACCAGGACGCCCGCCAGTTCGGATCGGCCGTCCGGCTGCTGCGCCAGGCACGGCACAGCAGCGGTGTCCGAGCACCGCTGCTGCTGATGACCGACCAGGAGGGCGGGCTGGTGCGGCGGGTGCCCGGCGCCCCGGAGCTGTCCGCCCGGGCCGTGGGCCGGGCCGCCGACCCGATGGCCGCGGCGGCCGACGCCGGCACCGGCGCCGGGAGGAACCTCGCGGGCCTCGCCCTGAACGTCAACCTCGCCCCGGTCCTCGACGTCTACCAGGAACCCGGCAACTTCATCGACCGCAAGGAACGCTCCTACAGCAGCGACCCGCAGCAGGTCGCCGCACTCGGCAGCGGCTTCCTCGCCGCGCAGCAACGCACCGGCGTCGCCGCCACCGCCAAGCACTTCCCGGGTCTGGGCAGCGCGGCGAGCGCCGAGAACACCGACCTGGCGCCGGTCACCCTGCCGATCGAGGCGGCCACCCTGCGGGCCGTCCACGAGGCGCCGTACCGGGCCGCCATCGCCGCCGGAGTACGCCTGGTCATGCTGTCCTGGGCCGTCTACCCCGCCCTGGACGCCGACCGGCCGGCGGGACTGTCGCCCACGGTGGTGGAGCAGGAACTGCGCGGCCGCCTGGGCTTTCGCGGCGTCACCCTCTCCGACGCCCTGGAGGCGGGCGCACTCCAGGACTTCGGCGACACCGGCCACCGCGCGGTCGCCGCCGCCACGGCCGGCGTGGACCTGCTGCTCTGCTCCTCCGGCGACCCCGCCCAGGGCCGCGACGCCACCGCCGCCCTCGCCACCGCCCTCACCTCGGGCCGCCTCGACCCCGCCTCCTTCACCCACGCCACCCACCGCATCGCCGACCTCCAGGCGCACCTGGACTGACCGATCCGACCGGGACCGGTCCGGGCGCGCTATCCCCTCGAGTGCGGAGGAAGCTCCCGCGGCAAGCGGTCTCCGACGGGTCGACCGGCCGGGTGTCCCCCGCGACTACCAGGGCAGGTCCCCGTTCTCGTCCTGGAAAGTGCCGGTCGGACCGTCCGCGTCGATCGACATCGCACTCCGGTCGGTCACGCACTCTGCGTCGAAGCGCACCTCAGCGTCGACCTCGGCACGCAAGGCCTTCTCCGGAGCCGCCAGGTCGGGCCCGTCGTCCATGATCTCGTCGGTCACGGTCAGCTACCGCCGCCGGGCAGCATCTCCTGGATCTTCGCCTTGAGGCCCTGCTTGACCACGGCGGCGCGGTCGCTGTCGCCGTGCACGACCGCCGAGGCGGCGGCGAGGACCTGGTCGAGCGTGGCGTGCGGCGGGATCGGCGGCACGGCCGGGTCGGTACGGAAGTCGATGACGAACGGCCGCTCGGCGGCCAGCGCCTGCCGCCACACCTGCTCGACGTCCTCCGGGTTCTCCACCCGGGCTCCGTACAGGCCGAGTTGGACCGCGAAGTCGGCGTAGCGGACGTCCGGCAGGGCCTGGGACGGCTCGAACTGCGAGGCGCCCTGCATCGCGCGCATCTCCCAGGTGACCTGGTTGAGGTCCTGGTTGTTGAGGACCGCCACGATCAGCCGCGGATCGGACCACTGCTGGTAGTACTTGGCGACGGTGATCAGCTCGGCGAGACCGTTCATCTGCATCGCGCCGTCGCCGACGATCGCGATCGCCGGGCGGTCCGGGTGGGCGAACTTCGCGCCGATCGCGTACGGGACGCCCGGCCCCATGGTGGCCAGCGTGCCGGACAGCGAGCCGCGCATCGCACCGCGCATCCGCAGGTGGCGCGCGTACCAGTTGGCCGCGGAGCCGGAGTCGGCAGCAAGTACGGCGTTGTCCGGCAGCAGGGCGTCCAGCGCGTGCACCACGTGCTCGGGGTTGATCGGGTCGGCGGCCACCTTCGCCCGGCGCTCCATCACCTCCCACCAGCGGGCGGTGTTGGCCTCGACGGTCTGCCGCCAGGACCGGTCCTCCTTGACCTTCAGCAGCGGCAGCAGCCGCTTCAGGGTCTCGGTCGCGTCCCCCACCACGTTCAGTTCGAACGGGTAGCGCAGGCCCACCATCGATGGATCGACGTCGATCTGCACGGCACGGGCCTGGCCGAACTCGGGCAGGAACTGGGAGTACGGGAAGCTGGAGCCGATCACCAGCAGGGTGTCGCAGTCCCGCATCAGCTCGTACGACGGCCGGGTGCCCAGCAGCCCGATCGAGCCGGTGACGTACGCCAGCGTGTCCGGCAGCACGTCCTTGCCCAACAGGGCCTTGGCCACGCCCGCGCCCAGGACGTCGGCCAGCTGCTCGACCTCGGCGCGGGCGTGCCGGGCACCCTGGCCGACCAGCACGGCGACCTTCTCGCCGGCGTTGAGGATCTCGGCGCACCTGGCGAGGTCCTCGTCGGAGGGCACCGGCGCGTAGCGGCCGACACCGAGGCTGGAGGGCACCATCTTGAAGGCGTGCGCGGGCGGCTCGTAGTCGAGCTCCTGCACGTCGGCGGGGACGATGACGGCGGTGACGGTGCGGCTGGTGGCGGCGATCCGCATCGCCCGGTCCAGCACGTTCGGCAGCTGCTCGGGGACGGTGACCATCTCGCAGTACGCCGAGGCGACGTCCTTGTAGAGCGAGAGCAGGTCGACCTCCTGCTGGTAGGAGCCGCCCATCGCGCTGCGGTCGGTCTGCCCGACGATCGCGACCACCGGGACGTGGTCGAGCTTGGCGTCGTACAGCCCGTTGAGCAGGTGGATCGCGCCCGGTCCTGAGGTCGCGGCGCACACGCCGGTGCGGCCGGAGAACTTCGCGTAGCCGACCGCGGCGAAGGCCGCCATCTCCTCGTGCCGGACCTGGACGAACTGCGGCTCGTTCTCCGCCCGACCCCAGGCGGCCAGCAGCCCGTTGATGCCGTCCCCCGGGTAAGCGAAGACCTGCTCCACCTCCCACTCCCGCAGGCGTTCGAGGATGTAGTCCGAGACCTTCATCTGATGGGCTCCGTTCGCAGCGTCGGCACCTGGGCGGGGAGGGCGTCCCCCGTCCGGGCGTCTCACCCGTCCACCCGGCCCGAAACCCGGCGATCGTTTCGCCCACCGCGGCCCGGGCAGGCGCCCGGTACCCCACCAGCGCGAGGAGGAACCGGCCATGGACGACATCCCGCAGGGCGGGTCCGGCGGCGTGCCCGACCGACCTGACACCGAGCACGACGCCGAGCACGGCGGTGGTCCGGGCGGGCCCTCGCACGGCCGGGAGGCGGAGGAGCGGGTGAAGACGGTCCGCGGCGGCGCACCGGTCGCCGAGCAGAAGGCCGAGCCGGACGACACCGACCGGGGCACGACGGACCCTGCTCGCTGAGGGGGGAACGTGACGCGTGACGAAGCCGCAGCCGCGGCGGCCGCCGACGGGCGGGACGAGAGCCCGCAGGAACGGGCCGACCGGCTGTGGAGCGAGATGCTGCAGGAGGTCCGGGTCTCCCAGACCGGCGCGCAGATCCTCTTCGGCTTCCTGGTCAGCGTCGCCTTCACGCCGCGCTTCGCGGCCCTGCCCGACTTCGACAGGAACCTCTACGTCGTCACCGTCCTGCTGGGCGCGATCGCCACCGGATCGCTCATCGCCCCGGTCGCCTTCCACCGCTTCCTGGCCGGCCACGACATGAAGCCCGAACTGATCCGGGTCGCCGGCCGGCTCATCTCGGTGGGGCTGCTCACGCTGGCCCTGACCATCGCGGCCGCGCTGTTGCTGCTGCTGCGGACGGCCACCGGCAACCCGGCACTGGCCTGGGGGTTGAGCGCCTTCGTCCTGCTCTGGTTCACCGTCACCTGGCTGGTGCTGCCGCAGGTGGTGCTGCGGCGCACCGCGTCCAGGCGAGGCGATTGGGCCCCCGGCGAACGGGCAGACGCGGAGCGCGGGGGAACCAACCCAAGGAGAACGACATGATCGTCCTCGGAGTCATCCTCCTCGTCATCGGCCTGATCACCGGCTTCGGCTTCCTGTGGACGATCGGAGCGGTCCTCGTCGTCATCGGCCTGATCCTGTGGATCCTCGGCGCGGTCGGCCACGAGGTCGGCGGCCGGCGCCACTACTGGTGACGGTGAGCACCATGACCACCACGGCGGCCACCCGCTGGCTGCTCACCTTCCCCGGCCCCCAGGGCTGTCACAGCAAACAGGAGTCCGTCCTGGTCGAACACCACGGCACCCTGGGGCCCGGCGGCCACCGCCTCTACACCAACGCCGAAGGCACCGTCCAGGTCGAGATCACCGACACGGGCATGACCAACCTCCTCACCACCGGCCCCCTGCCCATGCCGGACACCCCCGTCCACGCCCAGCCCCTCCCGTAGCGGCCGAGGGCTCCGGCCCGAGGTCCGTGAAGGGTTTCCGAGACGGCGGGCCGACCGGCGAAGGGTCAGAGCCACCAGCGGACGAACGTGACGGCGCCGAGCCCCGTGAAGCCCAGGAGGACCAGGACGACAAGGGCCAGCCCGGCGCAGGCGAACAGCCCGGTCGAGTCGTCCTGGTCGGTGTTCTGAGCGTGGTCGCGCACGTGGTCCCAGTGGATCGAGCGGCCCGCGTGCGCGGAGGCCACCTCACGGAGCCCGGCCAGCCGGGCGCGGGCGGTCTCTGTTCGCGCCGACCCTTCCGAACCGCGCCAGGCGAGGGCCAGCATCCGTTCGAGCGGGTCGGGGTGCCGGGCTTCGAACGCCGCAGTCTCGGCCGGATCCCGGTCCGCGTCGAGGTAGGCCCAACGGCCCGCCTCGGCCGGCTCACCGTACAACCGGTAGACCTCGGCGAGCCGCCGCCTGACCGTCAGGTCTGCCGGGTACGAGCCCACCAGACCGCGCAGGCGTTGACGAGCGACGGGTATCCGGCCGGCGCGCAGATCCGCGTCAACCTTCACGAGGGTGGTCTCAACTGTCACCGGAGCATGGTGACCGATGAAGAACTCCTGGTCAAAGGACTTGTCACCGATCGCGGACAAGCTGTCCCCGGCCGGCGCGCGAGGGTCGCACCCGTGCTCACCGAGGTTGACAGCCCTCATGCCTCGCATCGGCTGCGGCGCCGGCTCAGCCCGTCACAGAGTTGACCGAAACCGGCCGGTCGGTCAGGCTTCCGGCGTGGCCGTCATCGTGTTGTTCCACTCGGTATACGGCTTGCGGCACGTCGAGATCGCCGCGGCCGATCGATTGCGGGCCGACGGACACGAGGTCCGCGCCCCCGACCTCTACGCCGGACGCAGCGCGGCAACCATTGCCGACGGGTTCGCCCTGGCCGAGCGCACCGGATGGGCAGCCATCACCGAACGGGCCCGTGACGCGGTCCGCGACCTGCCCGCCACCACGGTCCTAGCCGGAATCTCCATGGGAGCCTCGGTCGCAGAAGCCCTGCTCCCGACGCGCCCGGAAACCGCCGGCGTGCTGTTGTGGCACGGCCTGGCCGAGATCCCCGCCACCACCCGACCCGGCCTGCCGGTACAGGTTCACATCGCCGATCCCGACCAGTACTTTCCCGCCGCCCGGGTCGCCTCCTTCCAGCAGTCCGCAGCAGCCGCCGAGGCAGTGACGACCGTGTTCACCTACCCCGGCGCCGGCCACTTCTACACCGACCCGACCCTGGCCGACCACGACCGACCGGCCTCCGAGCTCACCTGGCAGCGCAGCCTGCGGTTCCTCAGGGATCTCTGAACCGGAGAACCACGCCGGGCCGACAGATCGAAGGCATGCGCCAGGGTCCGGGGAACCGCGCGCGGGCGCATTCGCACGGTTCCCCGGACCCTGGCCCCTGGAGACGAGGGTCAGGCGGTCGGGGTGGTGTACAAGCCTCGGCCGGTGCGGTTGGCCCGGCCGGACTTGGCGAGGCGTTCGAGGCGGGTGCGGACCGCGTTGACGTTGGCGTCGCCGGGGTCGATGCCGAGCAGGGTGGTGACCTCGCGGGCCCGGAGGGGTGCCTCGGCGTCGGCCAGGACGGCGAGCAGGCTCTCCGTGTCGGTCAGCCGGCGGCGGGAAGGCTCCTCGGTAGCAGCCTTGACCGGCGCCTTGGCAGGGGCCTTCGCGAGGGCCTTGGCGGGGGCCTTCCGCTGCGCCGGCACAGCCTTCTCGGCGGCCTTCTTGACGACCGCCTGCTTGGCCGCCACCTGCTTGGCGGGCTTCGCCGGAGCCTCCGCCTTGCGGGTGGCCGGCTTCTTGGCGGGGGCAGCAGCCTTCCGCGGGGCGGACTTCTTCGCCGCGGCCGGACGCTTCGCCGCGCTCCGCCGTACGGGCTCCGGCTCCGCGACCGCGGGCGCGGGAACGAAGACGGGCGCGAGCGCATCCGCCATGGCCCGTACGGGGGCGAGCAGTTGCGCCGCGTCCCCGTCCTGCCCGACCGTCGCATCGACCGCGGGATCCGCCGTCGCGTCGGCCGTGGCATCAGTCGCGGTACCGACCGCCGGAACGGGCGTGCCGGCCAGCGCCGCCAGCCCCTCCAGCGCGCCGACGATCGCGGTCTCCTGGGCGGTGACGGCGGCGAGTTCGGCCTCCAGCCGCCGGCGCTGCTCCCGTACCTCGGGGAGCGTCGCCTCCAGCAGGGCGATCGTCGATCCCACACCGTTGTCCGTGCCGAACGTGCTTCCAGTTCCCACAGTCACTCCTGCCGGGCCGTCAACCATCGCTTGTGGCAACGAATGTATGGCCACCACGGGTGCGCCAGGAGGCGTTCCGGCAAATCCCACCGATCCGGGTGGTTCCGGTTCGTTCACGACTTCTCCTCCTCGGGCCAGGTCTCGGTGGAGCGCGGCCGCACGTACGGCTCCTCGCGCGGCGGCAGCCCGCCCTCGATGGCGCGTTCACGGGAGAGCTCGGCGTCGAATTCCAGGCCGAGCAGGATCGCAAGGTTGGAGATCCACAGCCAGACCAGGAACACGATGACCCCGGCCAGGGTGCCGTAGGTCTTGTTGTAGGAGGCGAAGTTGGCGACGTAGAGGGCGAATCCGGCCGAGGCCGCCAGCCACAGCAGGACCGCCAGCACGCTGCCCGGCGAGATCCAACGGAAGCCGCGGTCCCGCACGTTGGGCGCGGCCCAGAACAGCAGCGAGACCATCACCACCACCAGCAGCACGAGCACCGGCCACTTGGCGATCGACCACGCCGTCAGCGCGGCACTGCCCAACCCCAGTGTCTCGCCCGCGCGTCGGGCCAGCGGGCCGGTGAACACCACGATCACCGCACTCGCCGCGAGCAGCGCCATCAGCAGCAGGGTCAGCCAGAGCCGCAGCGGCGTGGTCCGCCACACCGGCCGCCCTTCGCGGATGTCGTAGACCGCGTTGGCGGAGCGGATGAAGGCCGCCACGTACCCGGAGGCGGACCAGAGGGCGCCCGCCAGTCCCACGATCATCAGGACCACGCTCGTGCCGCCGGTGTGCTGCAGCTGGTCGACGGCGTTGCGCAGGATGTCGCGGGCGGGGCCGGGCGCGAGGGTCTCCAGGTTGTCCAGGACGGCGTCGGTGGCGGACCGGCCGATGACGCCGAGCAGCGAGACGAGCACCAGCAGGGTGGGGAAGATCGCCAGCACACCGTAGTAGGTGAGGGCGGCCGCCCGGTCCGCGAGTTCGTCCTCGAGGAACTCCTTGCCGGTGCGGCGCAGCACCGCCCACCAGGAGCGCCGGGACAGGTCGCCGGGTCCGTCGGGCCGCGGGCCGGTGGTCGGGGTGGGGCCGTCGGACGTACCGGTCGGGTGTCGGCGGCTGAACAGGGATGCCATGCGGTGCGTATGTCCCCGGCGCCGGTGCCGAATCCGCCGCGGAACGGGTCGGCGCGACGGATGGCGCGGCCGGATGGTGGGTTTGCCGTCGGATCGGCCGGACAGGCGCACGGCATGGCAGTCATCGATCTCGCTCAGCCGGCCACGCTCGCCGCGGACGGAGCCGGGCCGCACCTGTGGCTCATCGTCATCGGCGCCGTCCTCGTGCTGGCCATCCTGCTCGCGTTCGTGCTGGGGCAGCGTCGCGAGGACCGCGAACCGCCGCCGGTCGACCCCCGGCTGGCGGGCCGCGCCAGGCCGTGGCGCCGGGACCCGCCGGACTGACCGCGTCCGGCCCGGACCCGGCGCACACCCGTAGCGCGCGGTTCGGGCGCCGGGTCCGGGGTAGCCGTTCGGCATGCTCACCGTGGGCGTTGAGGAGGAGTACCTCCTGCTCGATCCGGCCACCGGCACACCGGTGGCCCGCGCGGCACGCGTACGGGCGGCCGCCGACGGGCAGCCCTCGCTGGAGGACGGCGAGGTGCAGCGCGAGCTGCTCCAGGCGCAGCTGGAGGTGGCGACGCCGGTCTGCCACGAGCTGAAGGAGGTCGGCGACCACCTGCGGCGGATGCGGCACGCGCTCGGCGAGGCGGCGCTCGCGAAGGGCTGCCTGCTCGCGGCCACGGGCGCCGCGCCGTACCTGCCGGCCGCGCCCGTCCCGGTGACCCCGTCCGCCCGCTACCGCGCCATGCAGCGGGACACCGGGCGGCTCACCGACGAGCAGCTGATCACCGGGATGCACGTGCACGTCGGCGTCCCGGACCGGGCGACCGGCGTGGCGGTGCTGAACGCGCTGCGCCCCTGGCTGCCGGTGCTGGTCGCGCTCGCCGCCAACTCGCCGCTGTGGGACGGCGCGGACACCGGCTTCGCCAGCTGGCGCACGGTGGTGTTCGGCCGCTGGCCGGTGAGCGGGCCGCCGCCCGAGTTCACCGGTTCGGCCGACTACGACCGCCGGATCCAGGGCCTGGTGGCGGCCGGGCTGATCCGGGACACCCGCCAGCTGTACTGGCTGGCGCGGCTGTCCGAGCGCTACCCGACGGTGGAACTGCGCGCGCCGGACGTCCAGCTCGACGTGGACGAGGCCGTGATGCTCGCCGGCCTGGTGCGCAACCTCGCCCTGCACGCGGTGCGGGAGCGGCAGGCGGGCCGGTGGTCGGCGGCGCCGGAGCCCGAGGTGCTGCGGGGCGCCGTGTGGCATGCGGCCCGGTACGGCTGCGCCGGGGAGCTGTTCGATCCGCTGGGCGGGCGGCTGCGGGCCGCGGGTGACGTGGTCGCCGACCTGGTGGGCCTGCTCGGTCCGGAGCTGGAGGAGTCCGGGGACCGGCCGGCCGTGGTCCCGGTCCTGGAGCGGGTGCTGCGCGAAGGCGGCGGCGCGGCGCGCCAGCGGAGGGCGCTCGCCGGCTCCGGCCGCCCGGGCCTGCTCCGTCTGATCACCGAGGGTGAACCGGCCGGCTGAACAGTGGACCGGCTGGCCTGCGGACCGGCCGCCTGCGGCTTTCCTCCCGGTGTGGGATGGTTCCGGCGGGGTAGTCGCGCGGTGGGCCGCTCCGGAGCGGAGCGGGATCGACGCGCAGGGAGGAGCACACCATGGGCAGGTCCGAGGACGAGGCCGCGCGACGCGACGAGGCGGCGCGGGACCGGCCGGAGCAGGAGCGCACGACCGTGACCCCGACCCCGGCGGACGTCCGGGCGAAGGCGGAGGCCGACAAGGAGGCCGAGCCGCCGGCGGCGGACGCCGCGGCGCCGTGAGCCCGGCTGCCGCCGTGCCGTAGCGATGCGAGGAGGAGCCATGCCCGCCGGTTCGAACAAGAAGCGTGAACGCCAGTACGAGCACATCAAGGACAGCGCCCTGGACCGCGGCGAGAGCCGGAAGCGGGCCGAGGAGATCGCGGCCCGCACGGTCAACAAGGAGCGCGCCCAGCACGGCGAGTCGAAGACGGCCAGCCGCTCCTCGATCGACGACATGCCGGCCTCCCGCCGCGGCGGCCAACGCTCGCACTCGGGCGCCCAGGGCCCCACCTTCGACCAGCTGTACAACGAGGCCAGGCAGCGCAACATCCACGGCCGTTCGAAGATGAACAAGCAGCAACTGGCCAGCGCCCTCGGCCACTGACCGACCCTCGCGCGCACGGTGCCCGGCAGCCCCGCGTGGGCTGCCGGGCACCGTGCTGCGCAGGACCAGCGGAGCAGGAACCGCGCCGGGCGCTGCTGGAGGTACCCGCCCCATGAGGCGGCCGAACGGGCGTGCAACAGCTCGCTGTGGCGGAATTCGCGCGCCGGTGCGTCAGGCGAACTCGTCCAGCAGTTGGTAGAAGGCGACCCGCCGCTCGTCCACCCCGCCGGGCGGGTCGTAGCGGGTCAGGAACCGGTCGGCCAGGGCGGGGGCGTACTGGTGGGCGTTGACCGGGGCGGCGAGGCTGCGGGCGGTCAGGGCCAGGTCGGCGTAGCGGTCGGCCCGGCCGAGGCGGCCGAGGTCGATCAGGCCGGTGACCCGCAGGGTGTCCGGGTCGAGCAGCACGTTGGGCAGGCAGAGGTCGCCGTGGCAGAGCACCACGTCCTCCACCGCCGGTACGGTGGCGTCCAGTTCGGCCAGCAGCCGGTCCGTACTCCAGCCGGTGCGCGGCTCGTCCAGGTCGTCGAGGTCGACCAGCCCGGCGGCGGCCGCCCGGCGGGCAGCGGGGAGCGTCGTCGCGAGGGTGCGGTCGTACGGGCAGTTCGCGGTGGGCAGCGCGTGCAGGGCGCGGGCCAGGGCGGCGAGCGCGTCGACCAGGGCGGGCAGCTGCTCGGCGGGCCAGGGGTCGGCGGCGGAGCGTCCCGGGACGGCCCGGGTGAACAGCCAGCCGCCGTCCGGGCCGGTGTCCTGGTCGAGGATCTCCGCGGTCGGGATGCCCTGGGCGGCGAGCCAGGCCGTCCGCTCGGCCTCGGCCGCGAGGTCGGAGCCGGGGTCCGGGTGCGCGGAGCCTGGGTCCGGGTGCGCAGGGCGGCCGGCCACCTTCAGGTAGCCGGTCATGTCGCCCCGCTCCAGCCGGTGGACGGTGGCGCCGGAACAGCCGACGGTGACCGGCGTCCAGCGGTACCCGGCGAAGCGGCGGCGCAGCGGGTCGGTCACCGGATCAGCTCCCGGCCGGCCGGGTCATCGCGAACTCCAGTCCGCGGCACGGCTGTTCGTCGTCGACCGGCTGCTCCTCCCCGGTGCGCGCGAAGCCGTGCCGGTCGTACAGCCGTTCGGCGGGGGCGTTGCCCTCGGCCACCCAGAGCCGGACCTCGGGCCGGCCGAGCTCCTCGGCCCGTTCGATCACGGCCCGCACCAGCAGGTCGCCCACGCCGCGGCCGCGGGCCCGCGGGTGCACCCACATCGAGACCAGTTCGGCCCGCCCGTCCCCCGCGCCGACCAGGCCGGCCAGCCCGCACGGCGCGCCGTCCAGCTCGGCGATCACCGTGTTGCGGGCGGTCAGCCGCTCGCGCCAGCGCTCCTCGGTGAAGGCGGCCTCGCGCGCGTGGGTGGAGCCGAAGGCCTCGGGCGCCTGGGCCAGTGCGGCCAGCCGGACGTCGCGGTAGCGGGTCCACTCGTCCGCGGCCGGGCGGCGCAGCACCGGGGCGCCGCCGGTCGCGCTCCGGTCGGGTGCCGGGCTAGCGCCGGGTGTGGGGGTCGTCATGCCGGGGACGATGCCACCGGGCCTCCGGGGTGCGCAAACGGATTGCGACCGGCTCAGCCGTCCAGCAGCGCCCACAGGTCGGCCTCGTCCTGCTCGGCCAGGGCGAAGGCCGCCGCGAACAGGCGCAGCGTCCCGGCGGAGAGCATCCGGCCGGTGAGGGCGCGGGAGACCCGGTCGCGCAGGGCGCGGGGCAGGGTGTCGCTCTCCGCCGCCTCGCCGTTGAGCCAGAGCCAGTGGGCGAGGACGCGGGTGACGGCGGCCTGGTTGACCCGGTCGGGGGTGGCCCGGGCGACGTGGCGCAGCCAGCGGGTGCGGTAGGGGCCCGGGCGGGCCAGCAGGTCGGCCAGGTGCCGCCCGGCGGCGGCCGGGCCCGTGCTCCGGACGTCCATACCCCTCCTCCCGCGCCCGCGCCGCCCGGCGGGAGCGGGGCGGTGGGCGGCGCGACACAAGCGCGACAGTACGGCGCTACCCTCGCGAGGCCCGCGCATTGGTCCAGACCATAGCGGAGGTGCCGGGTGCGGCGCCACGGTCCGTCCGCCTGCCCGTCCGTCAGCGGGTCGGCCCCGGTGGGGCGTTCGGCCCGGCACCGGCCGCCCGTCCGCAGAGCCGCACCCAGGAGCCCGCCATCACCGTCTCCGCCCACCCCGCGCCGTCCGCTCCCCAAGCCGCCCCGCAGGCCACTCCCCTGGCCACTTCCGCCGGGTCGCCGACCGTCCCGGAACTGCTGGACGCCCGGGCCGCCGAACACCCCGACCGGATCGCGCTCCAGGTCGTCGGCGGCGCCGCCCTCACCTACGGCGACTGGCGCGCATCGGCGCTGCGCGCCGCAGTCGGCCTGGCCGGGGCCGGGGTTCGGCCCGGGGTCCGGGTGGCGCTGCGGTTCCCGAACCGGGAGTGGGAGCGCTACGCGGTGGCGTTCCTGGCGGTCCAGTACGCGGGCGGGGTCCCCGTCCCCGTACGGGAGGACCTGACCGAGGCCGAGGCCGGCCGGCTGGCGGCGCTCGCCGAGGCCCCGGTCACGCTACGCAGCCCCGCGCTCGACGCCCTGCCGGACACCGCCGACCTGCTGCTGGACGCGGTCCTGGCGCAGCACCCCGAGGTACCGCAGGCGCCCCCGCACCGGGTCCGGCCGCAGGACCCGGCCCAGGTGATCGGCACCTCGGGCACCACCGGCGAGCCCAAGGGCGTGCTGGCCGCGCACGGCAACCTGACCGCCGGGCTGAGCCTGCGCCCGCGCCCGCGGCCGTACGCGCACTCGCGCCACGCGCTGCACGCCTTCCCGATCGGCACCAACGCCGGGCAGGTGATGCTGCTGGGCGCGCTGACCGGGGCGCCGACCGTGCTCAGCCTGCCCCGGTTCGACGCGGAGGAGTTCGGCGCGGCGGTGGCCGGGCACGGCGTGGGGACCGTCTTCCTGGTGCCGTCGATGGCCGTCGAACTGCTCAACTCCGGTACGGCGGAGCGCCACGACCTGTCGAGTGTGGTGCTGGTCAGCTCCTCGGCCGCCGCGCTGCCGGCGCCGGTCGCGGCCCGGCTGGCGCAGGCGCTCCCCGGGGCCGTGCTGGTCAACACCTACACCTCGGCGGAGGCGGCGCCCGCCCAGCTGTCGGTGATCGTCGACCCGGCCCGCGCGGGCGCGGTCGGCCGGCCCGCCGACCCGGCGGACCTGCGGGTGCTGGCCGAGGACGGCACGCCGGTGCCGGTGGGCGAGGTCGGTGAGGTCTGGCTGCGCCAGCCCGGCCCGCCGCGCAGCTACCTGGGCGAGCAGGCCGGCGGGTCGGCGGTGTTCCGCGACGGCTGGGTGCGGATGGGCGACCTCGGCCGGCTGGACGCGGACGGCTACCTCCACCTGGTCGACCGGGAGAGCGAGGTGATCAAGTCCGGTGCGCTGAAGGTCTCCACGCTGCGGATCGAGGAGGTGCTGCACGAGCACCCGCAGGTCGCCGACGCGGCGGCGCTCGGCCTGCCGCACCCGGTGATGGGCGCCGTCCCGGTGGCCGTGGTGGTGCCGGGGCCGGACGGGCTGGACCTGGACGCGCTGCGGCTGTTCCTCGGGAGCCGGCTGGGCCGCCCCGAGCTGCCGGTGCGGATCCTGCTGACCGACCGGCTGCCCCGGAACCCGAGCGGCAAGGTGGTCAAGCACCGGCTGCGCCCGCTGTTCGAGCAGGAGCCGGCCGGCGCTGCCGCCACGTCCCCGGCCTCGCGGACCGAACTGCGGCTGGCCGCGATCTGGCGGCGCCTCCTCGGCCGCCCGGTCACCGACGTGGCCGCCGAGTTCTTCGCGCTCGGCGGGGACTCCTTCCGGGCGGTGCAGCTGGCCGCGGCGATCGGCGCCGAGTTCGGGACGGCGGCCGGCACGGCGCTGGTCTTCGAACGGCCCTCGCTGCGGGCCCAGGCCGCCTGGCTGGACCACCCCGAGCGGGCCCGCGCCGCAGCGGACGAGCCGGCCGGAGCCGGTGCGGCCGCCGTCAGCCCGTTCCTGGCGGCGCTGCGGGCGCAGCCGCACGACGTCCCGCTCAGCTCGCAGCAGGAGAACTTCTTCCGCTGGATGGCGGAGGCACCCGGGCGGGACGCGGGCGCGGTGACGGCGCTGTTCCGCGTGACCGACCGGCTGGAGCCGGAGGTACTGGGCCGCGCGCTCACCGAGGCGGTCCGGCGGCACCCGGCGCTGCGTACCAGGTTCGTGCCCGTCGCCGGGCAGCCTGGCGTGGTGCGGGTCGTCCTGGACGAGCAGCCGAACGCCCGGATCACCCTGCTGGACGTGCCCGGCGCGAGCGACGCCGAGGTGGACGCGCTGCTGATCGCCGAACGCGACCGGCTGACCGACCTGGCCTGCGACCCGATGGCCCGGCTGCTGGTGGTCAGCCGCGGGGCCGAGGACCACGTGGTGCTGCTCGCCGTCCACCACATGGTCAGCGACGGCTGGTCGATCGGCGTGCTGCTGGCCGATCTCGGGGTGCTGTACTCGGCGCTGCGGCGCGGGCGCGGCGCACCGCCGGTCAGGTCCGGCCCCGGCTACCGGGAACTGGTCGAGTGGTCGAACGGGCACTGGCCGGCCTCCCGGGCGCACTTCGCGACGGCGCTGGCCGGGGCGCCGGAAGCGGTCGAGCCGTTCGCCGGACGCCGGGAGGTCGAGGAAGTCCTCACCCGGGGCCACGAGTTCGCCCTCCCGGCGAAGCAGGCGGCCGCTCTGCGGTCGCGGGCCGCCGAGCTCGGCGCCACACCGTTCCTCGCCGTCACCGCGGCCTGGGCCGGACTGCTCGCGGCCCGCAGCGGCCGGCCCGACCTGGTGGTGATGACCCCGGTGCCCGGGCGGCCCCGGCCCGAGGCGGAGCGGGCGGTGGGCTGCTTCGTCCAGTCGCTGCTGCTCCGCGTCGACGCCTCCGGCGGCCCGGGCTTCGCCGAACTCCTCGACCGCCTGCGGCACACCGCCACCGCCGCGCTCGACCACCAGCTCTACCCGTTCGCCGAGTTCAGCCCGGCGGCACCGTTCGCGGCCTGGCTCCGCTACGAGGCCTGGGCCGCCCCGGCGCAGCTGCCCGGCCTGACCTGCGGCCCGTGGGAGCTGCCACGCGGCAGCACCGTCCCGTGGCCCCTGCCGGGCGGCGACCGCGGCGTCCCCGAACTGACGGTGGTCGAGCAGCCGGACGGCGCCCTGCGGTGCTGGCTCCAGTACAACGCCCTGGCCTTCGACGAACCGACGATCACCACCCTGGCGGCGGACTTCGTGACCGCCCTCGCCACCGCCTGCGGCTGACCGGGGCCGTACCCGGAGGCGCTCAGGGCCTGCGACGGATCGACCTGGACCGCCGGCCCTTTCGTCAACACGGGCTTCACCGACTGCGGGTAGTGCCGCCCGTGATGTCCGTCCGAGCGTGTGGCCGGAGTCCCGGTGCCTCCCCATGGCTGCGGCACTCCGGCCAGCCCGCCACCACCGGACCTATGAGACGGCCCGGCGCAGACCACGAAGTGACGGGCTGGCCAGACCGGCAGCCGCGGCCACGCAGCCCAGGACGGCGCACAGCACGACCGCGCTCCTGGCGTCGGCAGCGCTCGCGAGCCAGCCCAGCACGTTGTTCGCCACCACCAGCGCCAAGCTCTGCACGAGCGACAGCAGTGACTGCACCCGGGAGAGATGCGTGTCCGGAGCCCCGACCAGGACCAGCGGGCCCAGGTGGCACGCGAACATGCCCGACCCGGCACCGGCGACCACGGCCGCGGCGACGGCGGCCCCCGCAGCCGGAGCCGCAGCGAGACCGGCGATTCCCAGTGCGGCGAGCCCCAGGCCCAGGCTCGCGCCCACCCCGACCCGGCGCATCGGCCCCAGACGGGCTGCCAGCAGCGCGGCCAGGAGAATACCGGCTCCCTGCCCGGCAGCGACCAGGCCCGCCGATCCCGGACCCCAGCCGTTCGATCGGGCCAGCAGCGGGCCGAGCAGAGCGACCACCGGCAGCAGCCCCGCCGCGGCCGCGGCCGTCAGCAGCAGTGCGGGTCGCAGCACGGGATCCCTCGCCACCAGCTTCACCCCGTCGGCGATCCCGGCGAGCAGGCTCTCAGCGCCAGGTGACGCTTGCGTCTCGGCCCGCGGCCGCACCCACACCATGACGGCCAGGACGGCGGCGAAGGTGCCCGCGTCGACCAGCGCCGTCCCGCTCAGGCCCGCGACGGTCACCAGCAGCGCACCCAGCGGGGCGCCGACCAGGGAAGCCACCTGGCCGCCGGCCTGCCCCAGGGCCATGGCCCTGGGCAGTTGCTCCCTGCTCACCAGACGGCGCGGCATGGATCCCGTCGCGGGGAGGTAGAACGCATCGACCGTCCCGACCATGGCGGCGAGCCCGAACAGCATCCACGGCGGCGTCCCCCAGGCCCGGCCCGCCACGGCCACGGCGAGCACGGCGGCCAGCATCACCACGTCCCCTGTGATCATCACGCGGCGGGCGCCGAAGCGGTCACCCACTGCCCCTCCCAGCAGCAGGAGCACGGTCCGCGGCAAGGTGATCGCGGTCAGCACCAGCGCGGCCGTCCGACCGCCGTGCGCGCTGGCCGCCCACCCCAGCGCGAAATAGAGGGCCGCGTCACCGGTCAGCGAGGCCCGGGTCCCGGCGAGCCAGAGCAGGTACGACCGGGGAAGGGCCGATCGAGGGGGAGCAGAGACAACGGATTCCGTGGTGCCCAGTGATGCCATGGGCGCTGACCATAGGGCCCTCAAGTTGGTCGAGGGCAAGTCATCCTTCGTCAGCAACTGCCGAGCGACGCTCGCCCGGCCTCCCTGTCGACTTCACCCGGACGAGCGACAACACACAGGGCCGAGTCCCGTCAGGGGCGGGCGCTGAGGGGGCGGAGGTCGGTCCAGACGGTGGCGATGTGGGTGAGGCACTCCTCCCGGGTGCCGCGGGTGCCTTCCGGGCGCCAGCCGGCCGGGGGCTCGCGGTGGGCGGGCCAGACCGAGTACTGCTCCTCGTCGTTGACGACGACAGCGAACATGGTGTGCTCCTCGAAGAGTCGGTTGGGCGGTCAGCCGAGGCGGTCGGCGGCCTCAGCGTCGGTGAGTGCGTCGATCTCGGCGATCAGCAGGGCTTCGACCCGCTCGGCGAGTGCGGCCAGGACGGGGTGTTCGAAGACCTCGCGGATGGTGACGTCGAGGCCGGTCAGCGAGCGGATCCGGGCGGCCACCCGGGTCACCCGCAGCGAGTCGCCGCCGAGGGCGAAGAAGTCGTCCAGGGCGCCGGCCTTGTCGACCCCCAGCACCTCCCGCCAGATGTCGGCCACCAGCTGCTCCGCGTCGGTGCGCGGCGCCAGGTAACCGGCCCCCGCGGCGGCCGGTCCGGGCTCGGGCAGGGCCGCCAGGTCGGGCTTGCCGTTGGGGGTGAGCGGCAGGCGGTCCAGGACGGTGATCGCCGCGGGGACCATGAAGGCGGGCAACCGCTGCGCCAGGTGGTCGAGCAGTTCCGGCCCGCCGGGCGCCTCCCCGGGGGCGGGGACGGCGTAACCGAGCAGCCGGTCGCCGCGAGCCAGGACCACGGCGTGCGCGACGGCCGGGTGCGCCGCGAGGACGTGCTCCACCTCCCCGGGCTCGACCCGCTGGCCGCGGATCTTCACCTGGGCGTCGGTGCGGCCGAGGAACTCCAGTGCCCCGCTCCCCCGGTGGCGCCGTACCCGGTCGCCGGTCCGGTACATCCGGGCGCCGGGCAGCGCGCCGTAGGGGTCGGGCAGGAAGCGGTCGGCGGTCAGGTCGGGGCGGCCGGTGTAGCCGCGGGCCAGGCCGGCGCCGGCGAGGAAGAGTTCGCCCTCGCTGCCGTCGGGCACCAGGCCGAGCTGCCGGTCGAGGACGTAGCAGCGCACCCCGGGCAGCGGGTGCCCGATCGGCGGCGCTCCGACCGGCTCCGCGGCGGTCAGCTCGGCGGCGGTCAGCTCGGCGGCGGTGGCGATGACGGTGGCCTCGGTGGGCCCGTAGGTGTTGACCAGGCGGATCCGGTCGCCGTGCCGCTGGTGCCAGCGGGCGAGCGCGGCGGGCTCCATGGCGGAGCCGCCGAGCACCACCAGCCGCAGCTCGGCCGGCCACGCGAACTCCTCGCCCAGCAGCACCAGTTCGTGCCAGTAGGCGGTGGGCAGGTCGAGCACCGTGACCTGCCGGCCGGCCTCGGTGCGCAGCAGGTCCGGCAGGGTGCGCCCGCCGCCGGGCAGCAGGACGACGCAGGCGCCGGAGGCGAGCGCGGGCCAGATCTCCTCGGCGTGGGTGTCGAACCCGATCGAGGCGAACTGGACGATCCGGTCGGCCGCATCCAGCCGGTAGCCGTCGCCGGCCATCCAGTCGATCCGGTCGGCGAGGGCGCCGTGTTCGACCACCACGCCCTTGGGCCGGCCGGTGGAGCCGGAGGTGAACAGCACGTACGCCGCGTCGCCGGGCGCCGGCGGCGGGTAGTCCACCGATGCGCCACCGTCCGCGAGTTCGCCGACGGTGACCACCGGCAGTCCGAGGTCGGGGCCGCCCGGGTCGGCGAGCAGCAGGTCCGCGTTGCCGTCCGCGACCAGCTGCCGCAACCGTTCGACGGGGTGGGCGGCGTCCAGCGGGAGGTAGGCGCCGCCGGCCTTCCAGATCGCCAGCAGCGCCACCACCAGGTCGTACGAGGGGGCGATCCGGACGGCCGCGACCCGGCCGGTGAGTGGGCCGATCCGGGCGGCCAACCGGGAGGAGCGGCGGTCGAGTTCGGCGTAGTCGAGGGTGTCGGGCCCGAGGGCCAGGGCGGGGGCGTGCGGGCGCAGGGCGACCTGCTCGGCGAAGCGTTCGAGCAGCGGGCGGCGGCGGGTGGTGGGCAGTGCGGGTCCGGCGCTGCGGGCGAGCAGGTCGGCGCGTTCGGCCGGGTCGAGCAGCCAGTCGCCGTGGACGGGGGTGAGCGGGTCGGCGCAGGCGTGGGCCAGCAGGGTCCGGTAGCGGGCGGCGAGCGCCTCGACGGTGGCCCGGTCGAGGAGTTCGAGGTCGTAGGAGAAGGAGCAGGTGAGCCCGGTCGGGGTGCGCCAGTTGTCGAGCAGCAGGTCGGCCTTGGCCCGGGCGAAGCCGGAGTCCATCGGCAGCAGCTCGACGCCGTCGGGGAGTTCGAGCGGGGCGGCGCCGGTCTCGGTCTGGCTCTGGAAGACGAACAGGGTGCGGAACGGCAGCGCGCCGGGCGGGGTGCCCTGGTCGGCGGCCAGCCGCTCCAGCGGGACGTCCTGGTGGGCGAGCGCGTCCATGGTGGCGGAGCGGACCCGGCGCAGCACGGTCCGGAAGTCGGCCGCGCCGCGCAGGTCGGCGCGGATCACGGCGGTCCGGGTGAAGGAGCCGACCAGTTCCTCCTGGGCGCGTTCGGTGCGGCCGGACAGCGGGGTGCCGACGGTGAAGTCCTGCTGGCCGCACCAGCGGCCGAGCAGGATCTGGTAGGCGGCGAGCAGCACCATGAACGGTGTGCAGCGCTGCTCGCGGGCCAACCGGTCGACGGCGGCGGTGAGTTCGGGGCCGAGGTCGAGGTCGGTGAATCCCGCCGGGTGCTCGGGCCGCGCGGGGCGGGGTCGGTCGGTGGGCAGCCGCAGCGGGGCGGCGCCGGCCAGCCGGGCCTGCCAGTGGGCGTAGGCCTGCTCGGCGGCGCCGCCGGCCAGCCGGGCGTGCTCGGCGCGGGCGTGGACGCCGTACTGGTAAGGGAGTTCGCCCGGCACCCGGCCGCGGTAGCGGGCGATCAGCTCGCGCTGGATCAGGTCGGCGGACCAGCCGTCCGCCGCGATGTGGTGCAGTACCAGGCAGAGCGCGTGGTCCTGCTCCCCGGCGCTGACCAGGACGGCCCGCAGCGGCGGTTCGGTGGCCAGCTCGAAGGGCGCGTTGACGTACGGTGCGAACGCTTCGGTGAACTCCGCCTCGGTGGCGTCGGCGGGCAGTCGGCGGACGACCAGGTCGACCGGCGCCGGCGGGTGCACCACCTGGCGCGGCTCCTCGCCGGCCAGCACGTAGCGGGTGCGCAGGATCTCGTGCCGCTCGACCAGACCGTCCAGGGCGGTGCGCAGGGCGGCCCGGTCGAGCGGCCCGACCCAGCGGTGCGCCAGGTACAGGTGGTACGCGGAGTCGGTGGGGTCGAGCTGCTGGAGGAACCACAGCCGCCGCTGGTCGACCGTCAGCGGGTGGGTGGGCAGGTCATCGGTCGCGGTCATCGGCCACCTCGTCCTTCGTGCGGGCGTGCAGGGTTTCCAGGCCGACCAGGTCGTCGGAGGCGGCGTCCGGCACCTCGCGGTCGAACCGGGCGAGGACCGGCACGCGCAGGCAGACCAGCGCGAGCAGGGCCATCGCGAGGCCGAACAGCAGGTACGCCAGGCCGATGCCGCGGCCCGCGCCGGTGCCGATCAGCTGCCCGACGGTGCCGGCGAGCGCGCCGCCGGGCTCCATCAGCGGCTGCAGCAGGCCGGGGGTGAGCGGGGCGACGACGGCGAAGCCGATCGGCAGGGTGGACCAGGCGACCATGGTGTTGACGGCGATGATCCGGCCGTGGAAGCGCATCGGCACCTTGGTCTGGATGATGGTGGCGTAGGTGCCGTTGAGCAGCGCGAGCCCGAGCGTCATGCCGAACGCGCCGAGCGCCACCAGCGGCAGCGCCGGGCGCAGGCCGGTGAGCACGCAGGCCGCGGCCAGGCCCATGGTGGCGTACAGCACCCCGCGCAGCCGCTCGCGCCGCGGGCCGCCCCAGATCAGCAGGGTCAGGCCGCCCGCCACCGCCCCGGCGCCGGCCGCCATCGCCACCCAGCCGGTGGCGGCGAGGTCGGCGAAGGAGAGCACCAGTGGGGTGGTGAGCAGGAAGAGCGGGGAGAGGAAGATGTTGAGCACGGCGAAGTAGACCAGCATGGCGCGGAAGTGCCGGCTGCCGAGCGAGCGCCGGAAGCCGGCCCTGATCTCCGCCGTCACGCTCTCCCGCCGCCGCCAGGCCATCGCCTGCGGGAACCGGACGGCGAGGGTGATAGCGACCGCGGCGGTGTAGCTGACCACGTCCAGGGCGAGGATCCCGCCGAGTCCGATCCCCGCCAGCAGCCCGACGGCGAACAGCGGGACCAGGAACTGGGCGAAACCGAGCGCCATCTGGACGATGCCGTTGGCCCGGCCGAGGAACCGCTTGGGCACCAGCTGCGGCACGGCGGAGCCCCAGGCGAAGCGCTGGAAGGCCAGCGCCGCGGAGAGCACGGCGATCAGCGCGTACGCGTGCCAGACCCGTAGGCCGCCGGTGAGGTACAGCACCAGCAGCGCGGCCTGGGTGGCACCGGCGGCGAGGTCGCCGGCCAGCATCACCCGGCGGCGGTCGCCGCGGTCGACCACGGCGCCGGCCAGCGGGGCGGCCAGGATGCCGGGCACCAGTCCGCAGGCGGCGAGCAGGCCGAGGTCGGCGAGCGATCCGGTGCGCAGGTAGACCCAGATCGGCAGGGCGAACTCGGTCAGCGCCGAGCCGATCATGGAGATCTGCTGGCCGGTGGCGACGGCCAGGAAGCGGCCCAGGCTGGGCCGGACCTCCCGCGCGGCGGCGGGCGGTGCGGGGTCGCCGGGGGCGGCCGGCCGTGCGGGGTCCCCGGCGGCGG
Source organism: Kitasatospora sp. NPDC094015 (assembly GCF_040304075.1). Classification (NCBI taxonomy): domain Bacteria; kingdom Bacillati; phylum Actinomycetota; class Actinomycetes; order Kitasatosporales; family Streptomycetaceae; genus Kitasatospora; species Kitasatospora sp. NPDC094015. The sequence goes on along the minus strand of NZ_JBEOUL010000017.1, from coordinate 81,789 downwards.
TCGGCGCGCCGAGGCGGGAGACCTCCTCCAGCCACCAGGTGGCGTGCGGGGTGCGGGCGTGCCGCTGTTCCTCCCCCGCCGCGATCGCCGGATGGACGCCGGTCAGCACGGTGGCGAGCTCCTCGGCGCGGTACTTGAGGTAGAAGTGCCCGGCCTCGTCCAGCACCACCACGCCGGTGGTGTCGCTGAGCCGGTGCCACTCGCGGTAGCGCTCCTGGTAGAACTCGGTGGCGGGGTCGCGTTCGCCGACCACCGCGATGACCGGTGCCCGCAGCCGTCCGCCCTCGGTGCCGAACAGCTCGCCGAAGTAGGTCTCGGCCTGCCGGGTGCCGCTGCGGCGGTTGCGCACGATCAGGCCGAGCTGCTCGGGGGTGAAGTCCTCGGTGTCCAGGCCGGCCGAGGTCAGCGCGTTCACCATGTCCTGGTCGCTGCGCAGCCGTTCGACCACCCGGCCGAACCGCTCGGTGAGCGCGGCGCCGCGGCCCGCGGGCCGGGCGAACGGGAAGCTGCCGCCCAGGTGCACGGCCGCCACCTCCCGCCCGGCCGCCTCCAGCCGCCGGGCGATCTCCACGGTCAGCATGACGCCGAGGCCGCAGTGCCCGTACAGCACGATCCGGCCCTCCACGCCGGCCAGGATCTCCGCCGTGGTCTCTTCTGCGACCTGGTCGAACGGCCTTGCCTCCTCGCCCAGTTCGTGGCCGGGGACGGCGAGCGAGTGCAGCGCCCAGTCGGCCGGCAGGGCGTCCGCGAGCGGTTTGTAGATCAGCGCGCTGCCGCCGCCGTACGGGGCGCAGACGATCGAGCCGGTGGTGCGGGTACGCGGCGGGGTGAGCCGGTGCAGCAGCCGGCGCGGGCCGCGCTCCCCGGCCGGGGCGCCGAGCAGCGCGGCCAGCGCGCGGACGGTGGGGTGCTGGAACAGGTCCATCACGCCCAGCCCGGCGGCCGGGCCGGGCAGCGCGCGGCGCAGCCGGGCCACCACCTGGGTGGCGAGCAGCGAGTGGCCGCCGAGTTCGAAGAAGTCGTCGAGCGCGCCGACCCGTTCCAGGTCGAGCAGTTCGGCCCAGAGGTCGGCGATCAGCTGCTCCACCTCGCCCTCGGGCGGCAGCTGTTCGGCGCCGCTGGGCGGGCCGTCCTGCGGAGCGGGCAGCGCGGCCCGGTCGACCTTGCCGTGGGCGAGCAGCGGCAGCCGGTCGAGGACCACGTACCGGGCCGGGATCATGTAGTCGGGCAGCTGGTCCAGCAGCCGGGTGCGCAGCTGCGCGGGGGTGGGCGGCTCGCCGTCGCCGGGCCACTCCAGGTAGCCGACGAGCTGCTGCTTGACGCCTTCGCCGCGGGCGGTCACCACGGCCTGGGCGACGCCGGGGACGGCGGCGAGCGCGGCCTCGATCTCGCCGGGCTCGACCCGGTAGCCGCGGACCTTGATCTGGTGGTCGGCCCGGCCGAGGAACTCCAGTTCGCCGTCCGGCCGGTGGCGTACCAGGTCGCCGGTCCGGTACATCCGGGCGCCGGGCACCGGGCTGAACGGGTCGGGCAGGAAGCGGTCCGCGGTGAGGTCCGGGCGCCCGAGGTAGCCGCGGGCCAACCGGTCGCCGCCCAGGTGGAGTTCACCGACCACACCGGGCGGCACCGGGTCGCCGAGCCGGTCCAGCACGTAGCTGCGGGCGCCGGCCAGCGGGCGGCCGATCGGGGTGGATCCGGTGGTGGCGGGGCCGAGCGGGTCGACCTCGTGGACGGTGACGCCGACGGTGGCCTCGGTCGGGCCGTAGTGGTTGAAGACCGCGCACCGGCCGCGGGCGGCCAGGTCGCGGGCCCACCCCGCCGGGCTGGCCTCGCCGCCGAGCACCAGCGCGCGGCGCGGCAGCAGCTCCTCGACGGGCGCGTCGGCGCTCAGCGCGGCCAGGTGGGAGGGCGTCATCTTGAGGTAGTCGAGGCCCAGTTCGGCGTTGCGGAGGGCGAGTTCGGCGCCGGAGATGCGGCGGGGCAGCAGGTGCACCCGGCCGCCGGTGGAGAGGGCCAGGTAGAGCATGGTGATGCTGAAGTCGAAGGCCGGTGACTGCAGCAGCCCGTACGAGCGGCCGGGCTCGATCCGCATCCGCCGCCCGGCCCCGGCCAGGTAGTTGACGATCTGGCGGTGCTGGACGGCGACGCCCTTGGGCCGGCCGGTGGAGCCGGAGGTGTAGATGACGTACGCGAGGTCCGCGGGGCCCGCCGTCGGGGGCAGCGGTTCGGGCGCGCCCGGCCCGTCGCCGCCCTCCGGGAGCAGGACGGGGCGGCCGCCGGGGGTCTTCGCGGCCTGCGCCGGTTCGGCCACCAGCGCCGCCGCGCCGGCGTCGGCGAGCAAGAACTCCAGCCGGGCGGGCGGCTGTTCGGGGTCCAGCGGCAGGTAGGCCGCGCCCGCCTTGAGCGCGCCGACCATCGCCACGGCCAGCTCCGGGGAGGGCTCCAGGCAGATCGCCACCACGTCCCCCGGGCCGATGCCCAGGGCCCGCAGCCGGTGGGCGAAGGCGGTGGCCCGGCGGTCGAGCCCGCCGTGGGTCAGGGTCTCGGCGCCGACGGTGAGCGCGGGGGCGTCGGGGGTGCGGCGGGCGGTGCGGGCGAGCAGCTCGGTGAGGGTGGCCGGGCCGTCCTCGGGCAGGGCGGGGCCGGCCGCCCAGTCGGCCAGCGTGCTGTCCTCGCCCTCGGCGAGCAGCGGGAGTTCGAGCGCCGGCCGGTCCGGGTCGGCGAGCGCGGCGCGCAGCAGCACCTCGAGCCGCTCGGCGAGCCGCTCGACGGTGGCGTGGTCGAACAGGTCGGTCCGGTAGGTGACCAGCCCGTAGATCCCGCCGTCGGCCTCGTCGCGCAGGTAGAGCGCGAGGTCGTGGTGGGTGGTGGCGGCGCGGTAGCCGAAGCCCTCGGCGCGCGGGGCGCCGGCCGCCGGCAGGGCGGCGGGCTCACCGTAGTTCTGGTACGCGAAGGTGGCCTGGAACACGGCGGCGCGGCTGACGTCCCGTTCCACCGCGAGGTCGCCGACGATCTGCTCGAACGGCACCTCCTGGTGCGCGTACGCCTCCAGGGTCCGCTCCCGGACCCGGCCGACCAGCCGGCCGAAGCCGAGGCCGGGTTCCAGCTCCGCGCGGATCGGCAGCATGTTGACGAAGATGCCGACCAGCGGCTCCAGTTCGCGGTGCAGCCGGCCGGCCACCGGCGAGCCGACCGCGAAGTCCCACTGCCCGCTGTGCCGGGCCAGCAGCACCTGGTAGGCGGCGGTCAGCACCATGAAGCGGGAGGCGCCGTGCGCGCGGGCCAGCTCGCCGATCCGCTCGGAGAGCGCGGCGTCCCAGCGGAACTCGTGCGCGGCCCCGGCGTGGCCGAAGACCGGCGGGCGCGGGCGGTCGGTGGGCAGCTCCAGCGCGGGGACGCCGGCCAGCCGGGTGCGCCAGTACTCCCGGGAGGCGGCCAGGGAACCGTCGGCGATCCGCGCCCGCTGCCAGGCCGCGTAGTCGCCGTACTGGAGTTCGGGTGCGGCCAGGCCGTGCGGCACTCCGTCGGCGTGGTGCGCGTACAGCGCGTCCAGCTCGCGCTGGAGCAGGTCGATCGACCAGCCGTCGCAGACGATGTGGTGCAGCACCAGGGCGAGCACGTGCTCCTGCTCGGAGAGCCGCACCAGCAGCACCCGCAGCAGCGGTCCGTGCGCCAGGTCGAACGGGTCGGCGAGCAGCGCCTCCACCGCGGCCGCGGCCCGCGCGTCCGGCTCCGGGTCGGCGCTCGCGTCCAGGTAGCCGGCGGCGAACGGCGCCGGGTCGGCCACCAGCGCGTACGCGGTGCCGTCGGCGGTGGCCGGGAAGGTGGTGCGCAGGCTCTCGTGCCGGGCCACCAGGTCGGTCAGCGCGGCGTCCAGGGCCGGGCGGTCGCAGCCGCCGTGGATCCGGCGGGCCGGGGCCAGCGCGTAGGCGGTCGAGCCGGGGGTGAGCTGTGCCATGAACCACAGCCGTTCCTGGCTGCTGGACAGCGGGACGGCGGCCCCGGCCGGTCGCGGGTGGACGGTCCGGGCGGGTGCCCGGTCGCCGCGCAGGCGCTGGGCCAGCAGGGCCCGCTTGGCGTCGGACCAGCCCGTGGGCCGGGGCCGGGTGTCGGTCATGGTCGTCCTGTTCGGGTCGGGGAAGGGCCGCGCGCGGCACGGATCGGCGGACGGGGGCGGGCTCGGGACAGGGGCGGGCGGTCAGCGCAGGCGGGCGACGGCCTCGGCGATGCCGGCCACGGTGGGAGTGTCGAAGAAGACGTCGAAGTCGACCTCCACGCCGAACGCCTCGCGGATCCGGGCCGAGATCCGGATGATCGTCAGCGAGTGGCCGCCGAGGTCGAAGAGGTCGTCCTCGGGGCCGACCTCCGGGAGCCCCAGCACCTCGCACCAGATCGCGCACAGCGCCCCGGTGAGCCCGTCCCCGTCGCCTGCACCGGCTTCCGGCGCGGGGTCGAGGGCGGCCGGGTCGAGGGCCGGCGGCTCGGGCAGGGCGCGGCGGTCCAGCTTGCCGTTCGGGGTGAGCGGCAGCCGCTCCAGCGTGACGAACCGCGCCGGTACCATCGCGGCCGGCAGGGTGCGCAGCAGGTGCGCCCGCAGCTCCTCCGCCGTGGCCGGGCCGACCAGGTAGCCGGTGAGCCGCGGTTCGCCGTCCGGGCCCTGGTGCACCGCGACCGCCGCCTGGGCCACGCCCGGGTGCTCCAGCAGCGCCGACTCGATCTCGCCGGGCTCGATCCGGTGGCCCCGGATCTTGACCTGCTGGTCGAGTCGGCCGAGGTAGTCGAGGGTGCCGTCGCCGGCCCAGGCGACCAGGTCGCCGGTCCGGTAGAGGCGGGATCCGGGCGGGCCGAACGGGTCCGGCACGAAGCGCTCCGCCGTCAGCGCGGGCCGGCCCAGGTAACCGAGTGCCAGGCCCTCGCCACCGAGCAGCAGCTCCCCGGGCAGGCCGACCGGCACGGGCTCCAGCCGCGCGTCCAGCACGTACGCGCGGGTGTTGGCGATCGGGCGCCCGATGCCGATCCGGTGCGGCTCGGCGGGGATCTCCGCCCAGGTGGACCAGATCGTGGTCTCGGTCGGGCCGTAGACGTTCAGCAGCCGGGCCACCGAGGCGCGCAGCTCGCGGGCCAGCGGCAGGGGCAGCGCCTCGCCGCCGACCAGCGCGGTCAGGCCGGTGCGGCCGGCTCCGGCGGCCAGCAGCACCCGCCAGCCGGAGGGGGTGGCCTGCGCGTGGGTGACGCCCTCGGCCTCGATCAGCCGCAGCAGCCCGGGGCCGTCGACCGCCAGGCCGTCCGGGGCGAGCACCAGCCGCCCGCCGGTGGTCAGCGGCAGGAACAGCTCCAGCGCGCTGATGTCGAAGGAGAGCGAGGTGAGGCCCAGCCAGGCGTGTCCGGGGCCGGAGTCGAGCCGGTCCGCGAACGAGGCGAGCAGGTTGACCAGGGCCCGGTGGCCGACCGCGACGCCCTTGGGTCGGCCGGTGGAGCCCGAGGTGTAGAGCACGTACGCGGTGTCGGCCGGGCCGGGGCGGGCCGCCGGGCCTGCGTCCCGCAGCGGTTCGGCGGGCCGGCGCAGGTCGAGCACCGCGGGGGCCGCGGCGGCGAGTTCGGCGGCCGGCTCGCGGTCGGTGAGCAGCAGCGCCGCCCCGGAGTCGGCCAGCAGGAAGGCGAGCCGCTCGGCGGGGTAGGCCGGGTCCAGCGGCAGGTAGGCGGCGCCGGTGCGCAGCACGGCGAGCAGCGCGACCGGCAGCCGGGCGGTGCGGTCCAGGTGGACGGCGACCAGGCTGCCCGGTCCGATGCCGCGGGAGCGCAGCACGGCCGCCAGCGCGGTCGAGCGCTCGCGCAGGCTCCGGTGGTCGAGGCTCCCGTCGGCTGCGGTGACGGCGGTCGCGTCGGGGGCGAGTTCCGCCTGGCGGTCGATCAGGTCGAGCACGGTGAGCGCGTCCGGGAACTCCGCGGCGGTGGCGTTCCACCCGGTGGTGACGGCGTAGTGCTCGGCCCGTCCCAGCAGCGGCAGTTCGGCCAGCGGGCGGTCCGGGTCGGCGACCGCGGCGTCCAGCAGGACGGCGAAGTGACCGGCGATCCGCCGGGCGGCGTCCGGCGGCAGCAGCTGCGGGTCGTACTGGAACGAGAGCACCGCGCGCTCGGGCTCGTCCACCACCTGGAGGTTGAGCAGCGTGCGGGCGGCCTGGTTGAACACCGCCCAGTCGACGGTGGCGGCGGCGTCCTCGAAGACCGGGTCGGCCCCGCGCCGGCGGTAGCCGAAGGTGACCGGGGTGAGGCCGACCCTCGGGGTGAGGCCGCGCACCGCCGCGCCGAACGGCACGGTACGGAACCGGTAGACCGTGCGCAGCTGCGCGCGGACGGCGCGGGCGAGGGCGGCAAGGGTGACCTGCTCCTGGTCCACCGGGGGTACGGGCACCGGGAGTTCGTTGACGTGCAGGCCGATCGTGGTGGGCCGGCCCGGGCCGCGGGTGGAGAGCGGTACGGCGATCGAGGCGCCCTCGTTGCCGTAGCGCAGCAGCAGCGCGTGCGTGGTGGCGAGCAGCAGTTCGAAGACGGTGACGCCGGCCGCCTCGGCGGCGGCCCGCAGCGCCCGGTGCTCGACCGGGCCGAGCACCCGCTCGATGCTCTCGCCGCGGCGCTCCTGCGGCGCCGGGGCCCCGGCGCGGGCGGCGGACCCCTCCGGGCCGGGCCGCTCCAGGCCGGGCAGCACCGGCTCGGTGTGGTCGGTCCAGCGATCGCGGTACCAGGCGGCGGCCTCCTCGACCAGCGCCGGGGCCGGGTCGGCGAGCGCCTGCAGGGCGGTGGCCAGGGCCGCATCCGGGCTCTCGGCCGCGCCGGGCCAGCCGGGCTCGCGGTCGAACCGGCGGGCGTTGTAGGCGGTGGCCAGATCGGCGAGCAGGAGGTCCTTGGAGATGCCGTCGAACACCGCGTGGTGCGCGACGGTGAGCAACTCCGCGCTGCCGTCCGGGCGGTGGTACAGCGTGGCGCGCACCAGCGGGCCACTGTCCAGCCGGAACGGCAGCGCGGTGTCCGCCTCGACCCGCTTGGCGAACTCGTCGGCGCCGTCCCCGGTGGCGTCGACGGTCCGCAGCGCGGGGCGGTCGGTCGCGGCCCGCAGCCGCAGGGCGCCGTCCTGCTCCACCAGCACGCGGCTCAGCGCCGGGTGGCGGTCGAGCACGTCCTCCCAGGCCCGGGTGAGCGCGGCCGGGTCGATCCGCTCGAAGGCGGTGCGCACCGGCATGTGGTAGCTGCGGCCGGCCAGGCCGAGCCGCTCGGTCAGCCAGACCCCGTGCTGGGCTGCGCCGGCCAGGACGGACGGGCGGGCCGCGTTCTGTTCAGGCATCGCTGCTCACTTCGCGTGGTGGGTGCTGCGGAGGGTGGGAACCGTGCCGCTGTCCGGGGTTCGCGCCCCGGGCTCCGGTCCGCCGAGCGGCCGTGGACCCAGCCGGACGGTCGCTCCGCAGCGATTCACATCAGTTCAGATTGGTCCAGACCTGCGGAGAGACTGGCATAGACCAGAAAGACCGTCAAGGGCCGTCCCACCTGCCCTGACGGTCAGTAACTCAGCATGTTCAGAGCAAACTTGACACCGGGGACGACAGCTGCCGTCGCCCGTCCGGGTCCGCACACGCACCACCTCGGCCGCCCCGCCGTCCGACCCCCGGCACGCCGAAGGGCCCCGCCGCCCGCCGCCGGGCGGGCCGGGGCCCTGGCACACCGCCGACCGTGACGGTCAGTCGACCACCGGCACGCCGGCCACGCCTTCCCGCACCGCCACCCGGCGCACCCGGCGCACCCGCCGCACGGCCGCCCCGCCGAGCACCACCAGCGCGGCCACCCCGTACGCCGCCTGCTGCGCCCCGCCACCGTGCAGATAGACCACCGTGCCGGCGGCCGGCACAGCCAACCACTCCCAGCGGCCGTCCAGCGCGGCCAGCGCCACCACCAGCAACCCGTACCACGGGTAGTTCGGCGCGGCCAGCAGCAGCGCCGTCCCGGTGACCAGCAGCGCGCCCGCCCAGGGCTGCGCCGGATCGCCCCGGCGCAGCACGTGCAGCACCACCGCGAGCAGCACGGCCGCCGCCGCGTACGGGGTCAGTCCGGCCGGCAGCACCAGCCGCAGCAGGCCGAACCGCTGCACCGAGTCCTGGTCGTAGCCCTCCTCCCGCAGGTAGCCCGGCAGGTAGCCGAGCACCCCGCTGCCGGAGGCCCACAGGTACGGCAGGTAGGTGACCACGACGGTCGCCACCGCGACGGCGGGCAGCACCAGGTCGCGCCACCGGGGCCGGCGCGCGAGCACTCCGGACAGGGCGCCGGGCAGGGCGACGGCCGGCACCAGCTTGGCGGCGATCGAGGCCCCGAACAGCACCCCGCCGGCCACCCGCCGGCCGCGCGCCGCCACCAGCAGCGCGGCGACCAGCAGCAGCACGCCCAGGGTGTCCACGTGCGCGTCGTTGACCGCCCACAGCGCCACCCCCGGGCACCAGCCCCAGAGCGCGGCCCGAGCCGGCCGGCGCCGCACCAGCAGCAGCCCGGTGGTGGCGACGGCGAGCAGCGCCCCGCCCAGCTGCGCCGTCCGGACGCCGCCGCCGGCGCCCTCCAGCGCGAGGAACCAGCCCTCGGCGACCGGCGGGTAGATGGTCGGCACGCCGGGGCGGTTGAGGTGGCTGCACTGTCCGGCGGCGGTCCGCCGCTCGTCCCAGCCGGTGCACGGGCCCTCCGGCGGGAACAGGTCCGGCGAACGCTCCCGCAGCCCGGCCAGCGCCGGGTCGTCCGGCGCGTACCGGTACGGCGAGACGCCGGCCGCCTGCACCCGGCCGTCCCACCGGTAGCGGTAGGCGTCGTCACTGGTCCGCGGCGGCGCGAGCAGCCCGGTGGCGGCCACCGCGACACTCCCCGCCAGCACCAGCCCGACGGCCCACCGCCCGGGCACCCGCCGCACCAGCGCCACCGCCACCCCGAACAGCACCAGATCGGCCAGGTACCACCCGTCCAGCACCCCCGGCCGACCCAGCGTCCCCCCACCGGTCACGGTGCCGACGAGCGCGGCCACCAGCACGAACAGCGAGACGGCCCCCAGGGCGATTCGGGTCATCCCGCCACCCTGCCACCCACCTCCGCCCCACCGGCGCCCCGCACACCGGCCGTACGACTTCCGTAAGGCCCGCGCGCCCCGAGGCGCCCGGTCAGCCGCGACCCGCCAGGACCACCGGCTCCGCCGTGGCCCAGGCACCGGCAGCGCACAGGATCCCGGCGAACCTGCGCGCGTCCCTCTCGTCGATCTCCTCCAGCAGCCGCACCGGCGGCGCGGCGGTCACGGCCTGCTTGGCCCACCACAGCCCGAGGCCCGACATCGATCGGAAGGCCTTCGCGACCTCCATCGGGCTCGGGCCGACGTCGTGGAGCACCAGATCGTGGTCGACGTTGTCGCAGACGAGCGTCGCGTACAGGGTCACTCGAACCCACCTCCTCGGTAGCGTCCTCCGGCTTCCGAACGGCGGTGCGGGCAAGCCCAGTTGAGTGCCGGCCCGCAGCCGTTCGGGCACGCAGGAGCCTAGGTCCGACGCCACCGGCGGGCCAGTGGATTTCCGACGCCCCCGTGGCGTCAGCGGGGGTGGACGTCGAGGGGGCGCATCATTTCGTTGTCCTCGTGGTCGGTGATGTGGCAGTGCCAGGCGAACCGGCCGGCGAGGTCGAAGCGGAGGCGGATGCGGGTGATCTCGCGGGGGTGGGCGATCACGGTGTCCTTGTGGCCGGTCTCCCAGGGTTCGGGGGCGCGTACCGTGCCGCGGAAGGTCTCGCGTTCGACGATCTCCAGCATCACCTGGTGCACGTGGATCGGGTGCGCGTGGCCGGTGAAGTTGTACAGCTCCCAGAGTTCGACCGCGTGCTGGTCCGGGTCCTCCGTCACCTCGTCGCCCCAGCCGAGCGGCACCGGCCTGATCCGGCCCCGGCTGTCACGGGTGACGGTGCCGAGCATGGCCATCACCGGGGCGCCGCGGAAGGAGGTCGACAGGGTCTCGCTCAGCGACAGCTCGCGGGTGCGCTCCGGGGTGCCGAGCGGGGTACGGGCCGGCAGGGCCAGCCGCTCCGGCGGAAGGCTGGTGTCGGCCGAGGACGCCGCCGTGACCACGAACTTGAGCACCTGCCCGGTGGTGGCCGGATCGGCCGCCTCGAAGTCGCTGCCGGGCAGCCCGCCGCCGTACGCCTCGTCCGGGCCCTCGTTGATCAGATGGAGCTCGGCGCCGGCCGGGAGCCCGCCGAAGTCGACCACCACGTCGGCGCGTTCGCCCACCCCGAGCAGCACCTGGTCGAGCCGGGCGGGCGCGGGCAGGAAGCCGCCGTCGGAGCCGATCTGCCAGCACGGCAGGGCGGCCGCGGCGGGCCGTTCCGCCAGCGGGTCGGCGGCGATCTTCAGCAGCAGGGTCCGGGCGTTGCTCCCGTTCACCAGCCGGAACCGGTAGCGCCGCGCCTCCACCTCCAGCACCGGCCAGGTCCGGCCGTTGACCACCATGGTGTCGCCGAAGCTCTCCGGGTTCCAGATCGGCGGCACGTCGCTCTCGGGCACGAACGGGCCCTCCTCGGGCACGTCGCCGACGAACCCCCGGCCGGCCGGGAAGAACAGCGAGCCGTCGCCCTCGAACGACCGGTCCTGGATCACGATCGGGATCTCGCGGTACGCCGTCCCGGGCGCGTCCCCGGGCGCCGGCGCGGGGCCGGGCAGCGCACCGGCCGGCAGGTCGGCCTCGCCGCCGCGCAGCAGGTAGGTGCCGCACAGCCCGGCGTAGATGTTGAGGCGGGTCATCCCGAGCGTGTGGTCGTGCAGCCACAGGGCCGTCGCCCGCTGGTCGTTCGGGTACTCGAAGACGGCGGCGCCGGCCGGCCAGTCCGCCCCGCCGGCGTCGGCCGCGGCCCGGGCGAACCCGGCGTGGAAACTCCCCGTCCGGGCGTACCCGTCGGGGATGTCCACCGCGTCCGGCAGGTACCAGGCCTCGGGGTAGCCGTCCGCCTCCTGCGGGACCCGGGCGCCGTGCAGGTGCGGCACCATCGGCACCGGCCCCCGGTACGGCCCGGGGGTCGCGGTGAAGGTCGGCCGCGAGTCGCGCCCGTCCTCGCCACCGGCCGGGTTGGCCCAGTGCAGGGTCGGGTCGACGGGGAGCAGGTGCGGCAGGAACCGGCCCTGCGCGTCGAGGAGTTCGTTGGCCCACAGTGCGCGCACCGGGCGGCCGACGGTCGCCTCCAGGGGCAGCGCCGGGAAGTGGAACGAGTCCGGGTGCGCGGAGGAGCCGTAGCCCCACACCAGCGTGGCGGGCAGGCCGTCCGGCAGGATCTGCTGGCTGAACTGCCGCGCCGCCAGCCGGTACTGGTCGACCCCGCCGTCCGTCGCCACGGGCGGCATCGCCGGCAGCACCGGCAGCGGCGTCACGTACTTGGGCAGCGCCGCCGGATCGAGCCCGCCCACCCGCCGCGGACGGCTCCCGTGCCGCGGCACGCCGGCCGCGGCCTTCGCCTCCCCCGCGCCCACGACGACGGCGCCCGCCCCCGCCGCGACGGCCAGCAGCAACCGCCGCCGGCTCAGCGCGGTGGCGGACTGCTTCGGATCTGGTGTGTCGGCCGGAACGCCGTCGGTGAGATGCACAGGGACGATCCTAGGCACCAAACCGGACATTCCGTCACATTCGAACCATTTCGCGCCGCCCGATCAGAACCCCGCCGTGTCCAGCTCCACCCCGAACGGAGCCGGCAACCGCACCGCACGGCCGAACGGATACGGCCCCTCCACCCGGGTGTAGCCGAGCTCCCCCGGCTCCGAGAAGAGCGTGCAGGAGCGCTCCTGACGGTCCACCAGCAGGTACACCGGCGCCCGGAACTGCGCGTAGCGGCGCCGCTTGGCCGTACGGTCGGTGTCCCCGTTCGACGGCGAGGTCACCTCGACGACCAGCAGCGTCTGGTCGGGCAACAGCGCCCCCTCCGTCCTGGCGAGGTCGGCCGGCACCACCGCGAGGTCGGGGACGTAGAAGTTCTGCGTGCCCGGCAGGTCGAGATTGCCCGATCCGGCGCGCAGACCGAGTTCGCGCATCCGGGGGCCGATCTGTTCCCTGATCAGGTCGGCGGCGTTCTCGTGGGCCCAGGACGGCGACATGGGGGTGATGACTCCCTCGATGATCTCGACCCGGCCGCCCACGATGTGCTGGATGGCGTACTTCAGTGCCTGTTCCGGGTTGGGAACCCGGGTGTAGTCCCCGGGACTCTCGTGCGCTGTGCTCACCTGTCGCTCTCCCGTCCGGATTCCGCGTCACGACTCTGCGCATTTCGGTGACTACAGATGTTACCCACCCAGGTCGGTCGGGCGGAGCCGGCGGAGTCACGGTCGGTCAGGGGCTCAGGGTCGGGTCGGCCATCGCGTCGAGGAGCCAGTCGGCGAGGTACTGGGCGTAGGAGTTGCGGACCAGGAGGCGGTAGTGCGGTTCGGGGTCGAGCTGGTCGATGATCACGTTGACCTTGGAGACCAGGGTCTGGGCGCAGCGGCCGGGCGCGAAGGCGCGGGGGTGCAGGTCGAGCGCGCAGCCCTTCTCCAGGACGGTGCGGGCGGCGGGGCCGGCCAGGTCGAGGGTGGTCCGGTGGGCGGAGACGTCGACCAGGGAGGCGACTTCGCCGTGCAGGGCGGCGCGCAGCCGCCGTTCCGCGTGCGGGGCGCCGCCGTCCGGGCCGACCAGCAGCCATTCGTCGGGGCCGAGCCAGAGCACCCGCTGCTCGCCGCAGACCACGACGGTGTTGGGCTCGGACGGGAGGGCCGCGCCCAGCGCGTCGGCGACCCGGGCGGTGGCCAGGCCGGGCCGGACCCGCAGGTCGAGCTGGCGCAGGAAGGGGACCTCGCGCAGCCGGGCGCCGGGGGTGCGGGTCCCGGGGAGGTGGGCGAGCGGGCTGCGGCGCAGCGGGTCGGTCCGGCTGTCAGCCGTCACGGCGGGCTCCCTTCGGGTCGAGCAGGACCGGTTCGGTGACGGTGGCGGCGATCACCCGGCCGTCCGGGAGCGGGGCGTGGACCACCTCGCCGATCCGCTCGTCGCCGCCCTCCAGCAGGGCGAGTGCGAAGCTGCGGCCGAGCGCGGCGCTGCGGTAGCTGGAGGTGACGTGTCCGAGCATGGGTGTCGGCGGGGTGGGCGACACCGTTGCGGAGGCGATGAGTTGGGCGCCCTCGGGGAGCACCTCGTCCGGGTCGCAGGGCAGGAGTCCGACCAGCCGGCGGCGGTCGGGCCGCAGGTTGTCGGGGCGGCTGTGCGAGCGGCGGCCGATGAACTCCTTGCGCCGGGAGACCGCCCAGTCCAGCCCGAGGTCCTGCGGGGTGACGGTGCCGTCGGTGTCCTGGCCGACGATGGGGTAGCCCTTCTCGGCGCGCAGCACGTGCATCGCCTCGGTGCCGTACGGGGTGATGCCGTGCGGTGCGCCGGTGGCGAGCAGCGCCTCCCAGAGTGCGAGCCCGTGCCAGCTCGCCACGTTGATCTCGTAGGCGAGTTCGCCGGAGAAGGAGATCCGGCAGATCCGGGCCGCGAGGCCGGCCACCTCGGCGTGCCGGACGGCCATGAAGGGGAACGCCTCCCGGGAGACGTCGAGGCCGGGTGCGAGGACGGCCAGGACGGACCGGGAGGCCGGGCCGACCACGGCGGCCGTCGCCCACTGTTCGGTCACCGAGGTGCAGTGGACCCGCAGTTCGGGCCATTCGGTCTGCAGCCACTCCTCCAGCCAGTCGAGCACGGCCGCGGCGTTGCCGGTGGTGGTGGTCAGGTAGTAGTGGTCGTCGGCGAGGCGGACGGTGACGCCGTCGTCGAGCACGGTGCCGTCGGTGCGGCACATCACCCCGTAGCGGGCCGAGCCGACGGCGAGGCCGGCGAAGCCGTTGGTGTAGACGCGGTCCAGGAACGCGCCCGCCTCGGGGCCGATCACGTCGATCTTGCCGAGGGTGGAGGCGTCCAGCACGGCCACCGCCGTCCGGGCCGCCCGGCACTCGCGCTGCACGGCCTGGTCCAGGGATTCGCCGGGGGCGGGGTACGCGCGGGGCCGGCGCCACTGGCCGACGTCCTCGAAGACCGCGCCGTGCGCCAGGTGCCAGGGGTGGATCGGGGTGGTCCGCACGGGGTCGAAGAGCCGGCCCCGCTCGCGTCCGGCCAGCAGGGCGAAGGAGACCGGGGTGCGGGGGCCGCGGAAGGTGGTGGTGCCGACCTCGCCGGGCGAGGCCGTGCCGAGCAGCCGGGAGATCACCCCGAGCGCGGCGGTGCCGGCGGCCTTGCCCTGGTCGTGGGCGGTGCCGATGGTGGTGTAGCGCTTGATGTGCTCGACCGACCGCATCCCGGCGCGCACGGCCCGGTGGACGTCGGCCACGGTGGCGTCCCGCTGGGTGTCCACGAAGTGTTCGCGCCAGGTCTCCGGGCGGCCCTCCTCGGCCGGCACCAGCCACACCGGGCGCGGCGGGGCGGGCACCGGGTCGCCCTCGCTCGGCGGTACCGGCGGGGCCTCGACCGGGAAACCGGCCCGGCCGGCGGCGGCCGCCCCGGCCCGGAAGCCCTCGGCCAGGCAGCCGGCCAGGTCGTAGGTGCCCCGGGCGGAGCCGGCGGTGCGGACCTCCTGGGCGGCGCGGTCCGGGACGAAGGCGGCGATCGCCTCGTCCCAGCGCAGGCTGCCCCGCGACTGGCTCCACAGGTGCACGTCGGGGGTCCAGCCGCCGGAGACGGCCAGCAGGTCGGCGGCCAGCTCGCGGACCGGTCCGCGCAGCTCGTCCGCCGCGTCCAGCCCGGCGACCCGCACCGCGGCCAGCCGGGGCGCGCCCGAGGTGCCGACCACGGCGGAGCCGGGCAGCACCTCGATGCCGGCCGCCCGGGCGGCCGCCACCAGGGCGGCGGGCGGCCGGGGGCGGGTGTCCACCAGGGCGGCGACCGGGACGCCGGCCGCGACCAGGTCGAGCGCGGTCCGGTAGGCGTGGTCGTTGGTGGTGAGGACCACGGCGCGGCCACCGGGACGCACGGCGTAGCGGTGCAGGTAGCTGCGGACGGCGGCGGCGGACATCACGCCGGGCCGGTCGTTGCCGGCGAACACCATCGGGTGCTCGTACGCGCCGGTGGCGAGGACCACCTGCCGGGCCCTCAGGTGCCAGAGCCGGTCCCGAGGGGCGCCCGGCGGGATCTCGGCGGGGGCGAGGTGGACGGTCCGGCGCTCGGCGACCAGCAGGTGGTTCTGGTCGTGGTGGCCGATGGCGGTGGCGCGGGTGAGGATCCGCACCTCGGGGGTGGCGGCGAGTTCGGCGCGGACGCCCGCCACCCAGTCGGTGGCGGGGCGGCCGTCGATCCGCTCCCGCCCGGAGAGCAGGGCGCCGCCCAGCTCGGGCTGGTCGTCGACCAGCACGGTACGGGCCCCGGAGCGGGCGGCGGTCAGGGCGGCGGCCAGCCCGGCCGGTCCGCCGCCCACCACCAGGACGTCGGCGTGCCCGTACATCTTGTCGTGCACGGCCTCGTCGGGGCCGTCCGGCAGCCGGCCGAGACCGGACAGCGAGGTCGCCACCAGGCCGTCGTACAGCTCGACGGTGGTGGCGGTCAGCATCGGCTCGTCGACCTGGACGAGGGCGTGCGGCTCCGCACCGCCGGCGGTGGCGATGCCGCGCGGGCGGCGGCGGTTGAGGCTGGGCGCGACCTCGATCACGCCGTTGGCGAGCAGCGCGGAGGCGAGGGTGTCGCCGCGGTGGCCGGTGCGGCTGACGCCGTCGAAGGTGAACCTGAGCGGGGCGGCCCGGTCGATCCGGCCGCCGTCGGGGAGGCGGTGCGACTGCGTCACGTGATCACCGGCTTCGGCCGGCCGGCCGGGTAGGCGGCCAGGATCTCGTGGGTGACGGTGTGCCGGATGACGTTGAACCAACGGCGGCAGCCGGCGGCGTGCGACCAGCGTTCGGCGAACAGGCCCTTGGGGTTGTCGCGGACGAAGACGTACTCGGCCCACTCGGCGTCGCTGAGCGCCTGCGGGTCGGCCGGGTGGGCGACGTGGGCCTGCCCGCCGTAGTGGAACTCGGTCTCGTCGCGCTCGCCGCACCAGGGGCAGGCGATGAGCAGCATGTGGTCCTCCCGTCGGCTCCGGTGCCCCGGCTTCGGCGCGCCGGCGCGGGTGTCGGTGTGGGTTTCGGTGTGGGTTTCGGTGTGGTGGCGCGGGGTGCGCCGGATGGTGGTCCGCGGCCGGCCGGCCGGCCGAGAGTGGCTGCGGCTCCGGTGTCCGGCGGCCGGCGGTCAGTGCGCGACGGCGGCGGCGCCGTGCTCGTCGATCAGGGCCCCGGTGGTGAACCGGTCGAGCGCGAAGGGTGCGCCCAGCGGGTGCGGCGCGCCGGTGGCGAGGGTGTGGGCGTAGACCCAGCCGGAGGCCGGGGTGGCCTTGAAACCGCCGGTTCCCCAGCCGCAGTTGACGGACAGGCCGGGGACCGGG
This sequence comes from Kitasatospora sp. NPDC094015, assembly GCF_040304075.1. NCBI lineage: Bacteria > Bacillati > Actinomycetota > Actinomycetes > Kitasatosporales > Streptomycetaceae > Kitasatospora > Kitasatospora sp. NPDC094015. The sequence continues at coordinate 65,337 of NZ_JBEOUL010000017.1, read as the reverse complement.
GTGTCGCCGATGATCGGCGAGGCGTCGGGGGTGACGTCCACGATGCCGCCCCAGGTGCGCAGCACGTGCGCGCGGGCGAAGATCGGGAAGAGTTCCAGGGCGGCGGCCATCTGCTCCTCGATCCGGTGGAAGGAGCCGCGCTGGCCGTAGCCGTTGTACGGGTCGATGCCGGCGCCCATCACCAGCTCGCCCTTGTGGGCCTGGCTGACGTAGACGTGCACGTGGTTGGACATCACCACGGTCGGGTGGACCGGCCGGAGCAGTTCGGAGACCAGCGCCTGGAGCGGGTGGCTCTGCAGCGGCAGGCGCAGCCCGAGCAGGTCGGTGAGGGTACTGGTGTGCCCGGCGGCCGCGAGGGCGACCTGCCCGGCGCCGATCCGGCCGCGGTTGGTCTCCACCCCCACCACCCGGCCGCCGGCCCGGACGAAACCGGTCACCTCGCAGCCCTGGATCAGGTCGATGCCGTACGCGTCGGCCTTGCGGGCCAGCGCCCAGGCGACGTGGTCGTGCTTGGCGATCCCGGCCCGGCGCTGGAGGGTCGCACCGAGCACCGGGTACCTGACGTCCGGGGAGGTGTTGACGATCGGGCAGAACTCCCGGACCTGGTCGGGGTCGAGCCACTCGGCGTCGATCCCGCCGAGCCGGTTGGCGTTGACCCGGCGGGTCGCCTCGCGGACGTCCTGGAGGGTATGGGCGAGGTTGAGGACGCCGCGCTGGCTGAACAGGAAGTCGTACTCCAGCTCCTCGGGGAGCGCCTCCCACAGCCGCAGCGCGTACTCGTAGATCGCCGCGCTGGCGTCGCAGAGGTAGTTCGAGCGGATGATCGTGGTGTTCCGGGCCATGTTGCCGCCGGCCAGCCAACCGCGTTCCAGCACGGCCACGTTGGTGATGCCGTGGTTGCGGGCGAGGTAGTAGGCGGTGGCCAGGCCGTGGCCGCCGGCGCCGACGATCACGATGTCGTAGGACGGTGCGGGGTCGGGGCTGCGCCACAACCGGTCGGGGTGTTCGGGCAGTTCGTGGGACATCGCGTCACGCCCCTCGACAGTGTCTCGGACTACGCACACTGTTGCGTCAGCGACAACAGCAGTCAAGAGGGCCCGCCGTCGTCTTGACGCCGCCCGGCGCCGGGGGAAAACTGTTGCGCCATCAGAACTCGGTTCCGTATGAAGCAACGTCTGACGCCGATCCGACCCCGAAGCCGGTCTCAGCCCCGTTCAGCAGGCACCCCGACGGGTGCCGACCGAGAGCCAGGGCAGGAACACCATGAGCTTGCCGCAGTACGACTTCATCATCGTCGGCGGAGGATCCGCCGGGTGCGCGCTCGCGGCGCGGCTCAGCGCCGACCCGGGCAACCGGGTCCTGGTGCTGGAGGCCGGCCGGCCGGACCACCGCTGGGACGTGCTGATCCACATGCCCGCCGCGCTCACCATGCCGATCGGCAACGCCCGTTACGACTGGAAGTACGAGTCCGAACCTGAACCCTTCATGAACGGACGGCGGATCTACCACGCCCGGGGCAAGGTGCTCGGCGGCTCCAGCAGCATCAACGGCATGATCTTCCAGCGCGGCAACCCGCTGGACTACGAGCGCTGGGGCGCCGATCCGGGCATGGCGAGCTGGGACTACGCGCACTGCCTGCCGTACTTCAAGCGGATGGAGAACTGCCTGGCCGACCCGGACGGCGAATTCCGGGGCCACGACGGCCCGTTGGAGCTGGAACGCGGGCCGGTCGCCAACCCGCTGTTCAACGCCTTCTTCGAGGCCGTCCAGCAGGCCGGGTACCGGCTGACGGACGACGTCAACGGCTACCGCCAGGAGGGGTTCGCGGCCTTCGACCGCAACCTGCGGCGCGGCCGGCGGCTCAGCGCGGCCCGCGCCTACCTGCACCCCGCGCTGGGCCGCCGCAACCTGGAGGTGCGCACCGGCGCACTGGTCACCCGGGTCCTGGTCGAGGGCGCCCGGGCGGTCGGCGTGGAGTACGCGCGCGGACGCTCGGGCCGGGTCGAGCGGGTGCGCGGCGGACGGGTGGTGCTGTGCGGCGGGGCGATCAACTCCCCGCAGCTGCTCCAGCTCTCCGGGATCGGCAACGCGGACGAGCTGACCGCGCTCGGGATCGCACCGGTGCACCACCTGCCGGGCGTCGGCGAGCACCTCCAGGACCACCTCGAGGTCTACGTCCAGCACGGCTGCCGCCGCCCGGTCTCGCTGCAGCCCCAACTGAAGCTCTGGCGGCGCCCGTTCATCGGTGCGCAGTGGCTGTTCGGCCGCCGGGGTCCTGGGGCGAGCAACCACTTCGAGGGCGGCGGGTTCGTCCGCTCCAACGAGGAGGTGGACTACCCCAACCTGATGTTCCACTTCCTGCCGGTCGCGGTCCGCTACGACGGTTCCGCCCCGGCCGGCGGCCACGGGTACCAGGTGCACATCGGCCCGATGTACTCGGACGCCCGCGGCTCGGTGAAGATCCGCTCGCGCGACCCCCGGGTGCACCCGGCGCTGCGCTTCAACTACCTGTCCACCGAGCAGGACCGGCGCGAATGGGTGGAGGCGATCGAGGTCACCCGGCACATCCTCGGGCAGCCCGCCTTCGCGGAGTACAGCAGCGGCGAGCTCTCCCCCGGCCCGGCGGTGCGCACCCCGGAGCAGGTCCTGGACTGGGTCCGGCGCGACGGCGAGACGGCGCTGCACCCGTCCTGCACCTGCCGGATGGGCACCGACGAGCTGTCGGTGGTGGACCCGGCCACCATGGGCGTGCACGGCGTCGAGGGCCTGCACGTGGTGGACGCGAGCGCGATGCCGTACGTGACCAACGGGAACATCTACGCCCCCGTGATGATGATCGCCGAGAAGGCCGCCGATCTGCTGCTCGGCAACGCCCCCGAACCCGCCGACCGCACCGGGTTCTACCGCCACCGCAAGGCCGGGTGACGCACCGGATGCCCGCACCGGACGAGCGCGACCCGTGGCCGGTTCCGGCCGTCCTCCGGCCTGCCCGAAAGGCCCCGGAGCTCGGTCGACGGGCTCGTCAAAGCCCTTTCACCAGGCCGGAATCGATGCATAATGTTGCGCCATGAGCAACAGCGAGAGACCCGCCGGGCCGCCCCGGGAGACCGGGTCCCCGGTGCAGTCCGTCGACCGGGCCGTGACCATCCTCGAACTCCTGGCCCGCCGGGGTGAGGCCGGGGTCACCGAGATGGCCGCCGCGCTCGGGGTGCACAAGTCCACCGCCTTCCGGCTGGTCGCCGCACTGGAGCTGCGGGGGCTGGTGGAGCAGCCGGGCGAGCGCGGCAAGTACCGGCTCGGCCTGGGCCTGGTCCGGCTCGCCGGGGCCGCCACCGCCCGCCTGGACCTCTCGCAGCAGAGCCGGCCGGTCTGCGAGCGGCTGGCGGCGGAGGTGGCGGAGACCATCAACATCGCGATCCTGGACGCCGACGCGGCCGTCAACATCGACCAGGTGCTGGGCCCTTCGGCCGTCACCACGCACAACTGGGTGGGCCAGCGCACCGCGCTGCACGCCACCTCCAGCGGCAAGGTGCTGCTCGCGCACCTGCCGGTGGCGGCCCTCGACCACCGCCTCACCGAGCCGCTGGCCGCCTACACCGCGCGCACCATCACCGACCCGGCCCGGCTGCGCGAGCAGCTGGCGGCCGTCCGGATCGACGGATTCGCCTGCACGGTCGAGGAGTTGGAGACGGGGCTGAACGCGGTGGCGGCGCCGCTGTTCGCCTACCACGGCCAGGTGGTGGCCGCGATCAGCGCCTCCGGGCCCTCGTACCGGCTTTCCGAGCAGCGGCTGCTGGAGGTGGGCTCCGCGGTCCGCCGGGCCGCGGCGGAGATCTCGGCGCGGCTCGGCCACGTCCGCTGAGCCGCGCCGGAGGTGGCCTCAGGCCTCGGTTGCCGTACCCGCCGCGACCCGCTCGCCGCCACCGGTCCGACGGGCCAGGTAGACCCCCGCGCCGACCGCGGTGACGAGCGCGACGAAGAGCACCGCGCCCCACCGGAAGTACCAGTGGTCGCTGCCGTAGACGGCGGCCCGCGGCCAGGCGAGGTTCACCGTCATCGCCCCGCCGTAGACCACCGCGACCAGGTTGACGGCGGTGCCCCAGCGGCCGAGCCCGAACCGGGCGCCGTGCCCGGGCCGCGGCCACTCGCCGCGCAGCCGGCGCAGCAGCAGCGGTGCGGTGACCATCAGGTAGGGGATGTAGAACAGGATGATCGCGACCGAGGTGAGGATGTAGAACACCCGCTGGTTGCCGATGTTCACCAGCAGCAGGCCGATCGTCAGCGCGCCGGTGAGCAGGGCGGGCACGGCGGGGGTCCGGGAGCGCGGCGAGACCCGGGCGATCGCGGCCGAGAACGGCAGCCGGCCGTCGCGCGCCATCGCGAACAGCAGCCGGATCGCGGCGGTCTGCACGGCCAGGCAGCACACCGTGACGGCGATCGCCGAGCAGATCAGGAAGGCGTCGCCCAGCGCGGTGCCCAGGGTGGACTTGAGCAGGTAGGGCATGCCGAGGGTGCCGAGTTCGGCGGCGTCGATGTCGCCCACCGCCATCATGCCGACCAGCATCAGCAGCCCGCCGGCCAGGAAGGCCGCGGAGATCGCCCGGATGATCGCGCGCGGGGCGTGCCGGCGCGGCTCCTTGGTCTCCTCGGCCAGCGATCCGGCGGTGTCGAAGCCGTAGAACACGTACGCGCTCATCAGCGAGGCCACCAGGAACGCGCCGAGGTAGCCCCAGGAGTGGCCGGCGCCGGTGCCGCCGGTGTGCAGCACCACCTGCGGGCCGCGGCGGACGTGCACGGCGAGCATCACGATCAGCAGGGTGACGCCGATGAGCTCGACGCCCACCCCGAGATTGTTGATCTTCGCCATCAGCCGGACGCCGATCAGGTTGACCGCGGTGGTGAACACCACCAGGCCCAGCGCCAGCAGGATCGCGTTCCGCGCGCCGGCGGGGGTGGTGGTCAGCCCGGCGTCCTCGGGGCCGCCGACGATCTGGAAGGCGGCGGAGACCTGCGGCAGGATGATCTGGTACGCGACCGCGACGGCCGCCGCCGTGACCACCGAGCCGATCACCATGATCCAGCCCGCCAGCCAGGAGGTGGCCGGCCGGGCGATCTGCTTGGACCACTGGTAGACGCCGCCCGCCAGCGGGAACTGCCCGGCCAGCTCGGCGAAGCAGAGCGCCACGGCGAGCTGGCCGAGGAAGACCAGCGGCCAGGTCCAGATGAAGGCCGGCCCGCCGGCGCCGAACCCGAAGCCGAAGAGCTGGAAGACGCCGGTCATGATGGAGATGTAGCTGAAACCGGCGGCGAAGCTGGAGAACGAGCCCAGCGAGCGCTCCAGCTCCTGCCGGTACCCGAAGCGCGCGAGGTCGCGGCTGTCCTCCCCGGCGGGGCCCGGCGGGGCCGCCCCGGACGCGGGCTCGACGGTCGGTCCGGTGGTGCCTGATCGCTCACTCATCGGGACGCTCCAGGGGCGGCGGGGCTGCGGGGGAGGTCGTACGGCGGGGCGCTCGTGCAGGGGCTCGGTGGTACAGGGGCGCGCTGGTTCAGCCCGCGAACCAGCGCTGCGGCGCCGGGTCGAGGGTGCGCCAGACGTGCTTGGTCTCCTGGTACTCGCGCAGCCCCGCCGGACCGAGTTCGCGGCCGGTGCCGGACTGCTTGTAGCCGCCCCACTCGGCCTGCGGGACGTACGGGTGGTAGTCGTTGATCCACACGGTGCCGAGCCGCAGCCGGGCGGCGACCCGCTCGGCCCGGCCCGCGTCCCCGGTCCAGACCGCGCCGGCCAGGCCGTACGGGGTGTCGTTGGCGAGCGCGAGCGCCTCGGCCTCCTCCTCGAAGGTCTCCACCGTGAGCACCGGGCCGAACACCTCCTCGCGGACCACCGCCATCCCGGCATGGCACTCGTCCAGCACGGTCGGGCGCAGGAAGTACCCCTTGCGCAGGACCTCCTCGCGGGGCCGGCCGCCGCCGGCCCGCAGCACCGCGCCCTCGGCGAGCGCCCGGGCCACGTGCTCCTCGACCTTCGCGCGGTGCTCCGCGGAGATCAGCGGGCCGCTCTCGGTCTCCTTCGCGAGGCCGCTGCCCAGCCGGATCAGGTCCGCCCGCCGGGCCAGCTCGGCGGTGAACTCCTCGTGCAGGCTGCGGTGGAGCAGCAGGCGCGAGCCCGCCGAGCAGACCTGCCCGGAGTGCAGGAAGGCGGCGGTCAGCGCGAAGTCCACGGCCGCCTCCGGGTCGGCGTCGGCGAAGACGATGTTGGGGTTCTTGCCGCCGAGTTCCAGCGCGAGGCGCTTGACGGTGCCGGCCGCCGCGCGCATCACCGCTCGGCCGGTGGCCAGACCGCCGGTGAAGGAGACCAGGTCCACCATCGGGTGCTCGGTGAGCGGGGCGCCGACCGCGGCGGGGCCGAGCAGCAGGTTGATCGTGCCGTCGGGCGCGCCGGCCTCGGCCAGCCGGTCCTGGAGGAGCTCGAACAGCCGGATCGTGGTGAGCGGGGTGAGCTCGCTGGGCTTGGCGACCACCGTGTTGCCGGCGGCCAGCGCCGGGGCGACCTTCCAGCAGATCTGCAGCAGCGGGTAGTTCCACGGGGTGATCAGGGCGCAGACGCCGACCGGTTCGTGCAGCACCCGGCTGACCGCGTCCGGCCGTCCGGTCTCCACCGTCCGGCCGGCGTCGGTGGTGGCTAGCGCGGCGTAGTAGCGCAGCACCGCGGTGGCGTCGTCGACGTCGGTGCGGCTCTCGGCGAGCGTCTTGCCGGTGTCCAGGGTCTCCAGCAGGGCGAGTTCCTCGCGGTGCCGCTGGACCGTGTCGGCGGTGGCGGTCAGCACGCCGGCGCGGCGGGCGGCCGGGGCGCCGGACCAGGCGCCCTCGTCGAAGGCGGTCCGGGCGGCCCGTACCGCCTCGTCCACCTCGGGGGCGCCGGCCTCCACGACGGTGGCCAGCAGGCTGCCGTCGCACGGGTTGACGACCCGTCGCTCGCCGCCGTCCCGCGCCGCGGTCCAGGCGCCGCCGATCAGCAGGGAGTTCGGGTTCCTGATCGGGCGCACGACGCCGCCTCCTCCTCCCGAGTTGCTCCATCCGAGACGGGTGTCCCCATACGCAACCCGATGACGACCCAGCATGGGAGGCGCGTCCGGCGCCGTCAAGACAACGCGTCAATCCGACGCAAACGCCCACGAGTTGACGGGGCCTTCTTGACAGCCCCGGCGACCGCCCCGACGCTGTGCCTGATAGCGAAGCGCTGTGCACGATGCGCAACTGCGGCCTCCCGAGAGGACGGACCCGACAGTGACAGCCCGCCCGAAGACAGCCCGCCCGGACCGCACCTCCCCCAAGGTCGTCGTGATCGGCGCCGGCATCGTCGGCTGCGCACTCGCCGACGAGCTGACCGCCCGCGGCTGGACCGACGTCACGGTGCTGGAGCAGGGCCCCCTGTTCGCCACCGGCGGCTCCAGCTCGCACGCGCCCGGCCTGGTCTTCCGCACCAACGCCTCCAGGACCATGACCGGATTCGCCGCCCGCACCGTCCGCAAGTACGCGGCGCTGGAGCTGGACGGGCGGTGGTGCTTCCGGCCGGTCGGCGGCCTGGAGGTGGCCACCACCCCGGAACGGGTGGCCGAGCTGGAGCGCCGCCGGGGCTTCGCCACCGCCTGGGGCCTGGAGAGCCGGCTGCTCGACCCCGACGAGTGCGCCGCGCTGCACCCGCTGCTCGACCGCGAGCGGGTGCTCGCCGGCCTGCACACCCCGGGCGACGGCCTGGCCCACGCGCTGCGGGCCGGCGAGGCGCAGGCCCGCAGCGCCACCGGGCGCGGCGCGCGGTTCCTGGCGCACCACCGCGTCACCGGCATCGACTCCACCGCCGGACGGGTCACCGGCGTGGCCACCGACCGGGGCGCCTTCCCGGCCGACGTGGTGGTCTCCTGCGCCGGCTTCTGGGGACCGCGGATCGGCCGGCTGGCAGGCCTGACCCTGCCGCTGGTGCCGATGGCCCACCAGTACGCCCGGACCAGCCCGCTGCCCGCGCTCGCCACGGCCCGCGCCACCGAGGCCGAGGAGGCACGGCTGCCGATCCTGCGCCACCAGGACCGCGACCTGTACTTCCGCGAGCACAGCGACCGGATCGGCATCGGCTCCTACGCCCACCGTCCGATGCCGGTCGACCTGGACGCCCTGGACGGCCGACCGGCCGGCGGCCCGATGCCCTCGGTCCTCCCCTTCACCGAGGAGGACTTCGGGCCCTCCTGGCAGGACGCCCGCGAGCTGCTCCCCGCGCTGGCGCAGGGCAAGGTCGAGCAGGGCATCAACGGCGTCTTCTCCTTCACCCCGGACGGCTTCCCGCTGCTGGGCGAGAGCGCGCAGCTGCACGGCTTCTGGGTCGCCGAGGCGGTCTGGGTGACGCACTCCGCGGGCGTGGCCGCCGCGGTGGCAGCATGGCTGGTCGACGGCCGACCCGGCGCCGACCTGCACGAGTGCGACGTCAACCGGTTCGAGGAGGCGCAGCTCGCCCCCTCGTACGTGCACCGGCGCAGCTGCCGGAACTTCGTCGAGGTGTACGACATCGTGCACCCGCTGCAACCCGCCCTGGAGCCAAGGCCGTTGCGGGTGAGCCCGTTCCACCGGCGGCAGTGCGAGCTGGGCGCGTACTTCCTGGAGGCCGGCGGCTGGGAGCGTCCGCACTGGTACGAGGCCAACGGCGCGCTGCCCGCGGTGGCACAGGTGCCGCCGCGCGGGGAGTGGGCCTCCCGGTACTGGTCGCCGATCGCCGGCGCGGAGGCGCTGGCCACCCGGGAGCGGGTCGGCCTGTTCGACATGACCCCGCTGCGCCGGCTGGAGGTGACCGGGCCGGGCGCGCTCGCCCTGCTCCAGGGCGCCACCAGCAACCAGCTGGACCGGCCGGTCGGCACGGTGACCTACACCCTGCTGCTGGACGAGGCGGGCGGCGTGCTCAGCGACCTGACGGTGGCCCGGCTCGGCGAGGAGGAGTTCCAGGTCGGCGCCAACAGCCGGCTCGACCTGGTCCGGTTGAGCCGGCTGCTGCCGGCGGACGGCCGCACCCGGATCCGCGACGTCACCGGCGGCACCTGCGGCATCGGCGTCTGGGGTCCGCTCGCCCGCGACCTGGTGCAGCCGCTCACCGCCACCGACTTCTCGCACCGCGGCTTCGGGTACTTCCGGGCCCGGCGCGCCCACCTCGGCGAGGTGCCGGTCACCGCCCTGCGGGTCAGCTACGTGGGCGAGCTCGGCTGGGAGCTGTACACCAGCGCGGAGCACGGCCAGCGGCTGTGGGACACCCTGTGGGCGGAGGGCCGTTCGCTGGGCGCGGTCGCGGCCGGGCGCAGCGCGTTCGACAGCCTGCGCCTGGAGAAGGGCTACCGCGCCTGGGGCACCGACATGACGCCGGAGCACGACCCGTACGAGGCCGGGCTCGGGTTCGCCGTCCGGCTGGACAAGGGTCCGTTCACCGGCCGGGAGGCGCTGCTGGCCGCCGCCGGGCGACCGCCCGCGCGCCGGCTGGCCTGCCTGGTGCTGGACGACCCGCGGGCGGTGGTGATGGGCCGGGAGCCGGTGCACGTGGCGGGCGCGCCCGCCGGGTACGTCACCAGCGCCGGCTACGGGTACACGGTCGGCCGTTCGATCGCCTACGCCTGGCTGCCCGCCGCGAGCGCCGGGCCCGGCACCCGGGTCGAGGTGGAGTACTTCGGGGCGGCACTGCCCGCCACCGTGGCGGCCGAGCCGCTCTTCGACCCGGCGATGGCCTGCATCCGCCGCTGACCGCACCGCGCGGTGCCACCCCCGCCGACCCGAACCGCACCGCCCTGCACCGCCCCGCCCCTCGCTCAGCTCACCGCCCCCGCCCCCTCACGAAAGGCCACCCAGGTGACCGGCACCGAGCTCCCGGCCAGTCTGATCCGCACCCTTCCCGGCTCCGCCTACACGGATCCGCAGGCCTTCGCGCGGGAGCAGGAGCGGATCTTCGAGCGGATGTGGTTCTGCACGGTGCGGGCCTCCGACCTGGCGGCGCCCGGCCGGTTCCGCACCGTCCAGGTCGGCCGGGAGAGCGTCCTGGTGACGAGCGACCGCGAGCACGCCGTCCGCGCCTACCTCAACGTCTGCCGGCACCGCGGCGCACGGCTGTGCACGGAGGAGGCCGGCGAGGTGCGGCGGACCTTCCGCTGCTCGTACCACGCCTGGACGTACGGTCTGGACGGTCGGCTGGTGGCCGCGCCCAACCTGGCCCGGATGCCCGACATCGACCGGACGGAGTACGGGCTGGTCCCGGTGCACGTCCGGGAGTGGCTCGGCTACGTCTGGGTGTGCCTGGCCGCGGACCCGCCCTCGTTCGAGCAGGACGTGATCGGCGCGGCGACCGAGCGGCTCGGCGACCCGGCGGCGATCGACCACTACCAGGCGGACGCGCTCGCGGTGGGCCGCACCATCCGCTACGACGTGCGGGCCAACTGGAAGCTGATCGTCGAGAACTTCATGGAGTGCTACCACTGCGCCACGATCCATCCCGAACTGACCGGTGTGCTGCCGGAGTTCGCCGGTGGCTACGCCGCGCAGTACTACGTCGGGCACGGCGCCGAGTTCGCCGCCGGGGCGGAGGGCTTCACCGTCGACGGCAGCGCGGGCGTGGACCGGATCCCCGGCGTCACCGCCGAGCAGGACCGCCGGTACTACGCGGTCACGGTGAAGCCGCAGGTGTTCGTCAACCTGGTGCCCGACCACGTGATCGTGCTGCGGATGTACCCGCTGGCGGCCGACCGCACGGTGGTGGAGTGCGACTGGCTCTTCCTGCCGGAGGTGGTGGACTCGGGGCGCGACCTGGGCCCCTCGGTGGAGCTGTTCCACCGGGTCAACCTCCAGGACTTCGAGGCCTGCGAGCGCTGCCAGCCCGCGATGGACTCCCGGGCCTACCGGGCCGGCGGGGTCCTGGTGCCCAGCGAGCACCACATCCGGTCCTTCCACGACTGGGTGGAGGACCGGCTGAAGGACTGAGCGGCGCGGGACGGCCCCGGTCCGGGCAGGTTTCGGTCCGGGACGGCCTCAGTCGGGGAAGACCTGGTCGAGCAGCCGCCCGAGCGCCTCCCGGTCCGGGGCAGCCAGCGCCGCCAGGCCGTCGAGGTCGGCCAGCACCCCGGCGCGGATCCGCCGGACCGCCTCCTGGCCGGTCTCGGTGAGCAGCACCAGCTTCACCCGCCGGTCGGCCGGGTCGGCCTCGCGGCGGACCAGGTCGCGCGCCTCCAGCCGGTCGATGATCCCGGTGACGTTCGAGGCGTCGCAGGCGAGCAGCTCCGCGAGGGTGCGCATCGGCATCGGCCGCCGGAGCAGGCTGAGCACCTTGCCCTGCATCAGGGTGAGGCCGTCGCCCGCGGCGACGGCGGCGAAGTTGCGGTAGTAGGCGGCCGCGGCCCGGGCGAGCCGGTCCATCAGCTCCCCGGGCGAGGGCGGGGCCGGAGGGTTGGGCGGCGCGAGGCTGGTCATGAGTGCAGTGTAGGCGGAATTGTTTGACATCCTTAACTATTGAGGTCTACCGTCCAATCATTGGTTGAGTACTTCAACCATCCATGCCCCACACGGCCCCCACTCCCCCGGAGCGCCCCGCATGACCTCCACCGAGACCCCGCCCGCCACCGCCGCCGCCGATCCGGCCACCGTCGTGGCCGGTCTGCGCGCCACCTTTGCCACCGGCCGCACCAAGCCGCTCGCCTGGCGCCTGGCCCAGCTGGCGGCGCTGCGCGCCCTGCTCACCGAGCACGCGGACGAGTTCCTGGCGGCCCTCCGCGCCGACCTCGGCAAGGGTCCCACCGAGGCGTACCGGACCGAGGTCGGCTTCACCCTCAACGAGCTCGACCACACGGTGGCGCACCTGGAGGAGTGGCTGCGGCCGAAGCCGGCCGCCGTGCCCGAGGTCTTCCGGCCCGCCGAGGCCCGGGTGATCCGCGACCCGCTCGGCGTGGTGCTGGTGATCGCCCCGTGGAACTACCCGCTGCAGCTCGCCCTCGCCCCGCTGGTCGGCGCGCTGGCGGCCGGCAACACCGTGCTGGTCAAGCCCAGCGAGCTGGCCCCGGCCACCTCGGCGGCGATCGCCCGCCTGCTGCCCCGCTACCTCGACCCGCAGGCCGTCGCGGTCGTGGAGGGCGCCGTCGAGGAGACCACCGCCCTGCTGGAGCAGCGCTTCGACCACATCTTCTACACCGGCAACGGCGCGGTCGGCCGGATCGTGATGGCCGCCGCCGCCCGCCACCTCACCCCGGTCACGCTGGAGCTCGGCGGCAAGAGCCCCGTCCTGGTGGAGCCCGGCGTCGACCTGGCCGCCACCGCCCGGCGGATCGCCCGCGGCAAGTTCATGAACGCCGGCCAGACCTGCGTCGCGCCCGACTACGTCCTGGCCATCGGCGACACCGCCGCCGACCTGGAGGCCGAGCTGGCCGGCGCCGTGCGCGCGGCGTACGGCGAGGACCCGTCGGCCGACCCGGAGTACGCGCGGATCGTCAACGGGCGCCACTTCGACCGGCTGACCGCCCTGCTGGACAGCGGCCGGGTGGTCACCGGCGGCGTCCACGACCGCGCCACCCGCTACCTCGCGCCCACCGTGCTGGCCGAGGTGGCCCCGGACGCCCCCGTGATGAGCGCGGAGATCTTCGGGCCGATCCTGCCGATCGTCGCGGTGCCCGACCTGGACGCGGCGATCGCCTTCGTCAACGAGCGTGACAAGCCGCTGGCGCTGTACGCGTTCACCGCCTCGGAGCGGACCAAGGAGCGGCTGGCCACCGAGACCTCCTCCGGCGCGCTCGCCTTCGGACTGCCGGTCTCCCACCTCGCGATGCCCGACCTCCCGTTCGGCGGCGTCGGCGAGAGCGGGATGGGCCGCTACCACGGCGAGTACTCGATCGACACCTTCAGCCACCTCAAGGCGGTCCTGGACAAGCCGCTCGGCTGAGCCCGCGGCGCCCGCGCCCGCCGTACGACCCAGGCCGACCGCCTGACCCGCACCGACAGCCCGACCCGCACCACCGGAGAGAAGCCCCGCATGACGACCCCGCCCCGCCCCGGCCACCGTCCGGCCCAGGTCGACCACCCGGCGGCGGTCGCCGCCGAGACCGCGCGCTTCGCCGCCGTGGTCGCCGCGGCCGACCCGGCCACGCCCGTGCCCACCTGCCCCGGCTGGACGCTGGCCGACCTGGTCCGGCACGCCGGCAGCGTCCAGCGCTGGTTCTCGGTGCTGCTGCACCAGCGCGTCCAGCAGCCGCCCCGCAGCCGCGAGGTGGACCTTCAGCTGCCGGCCGACCCCGCCGGCTACCCCGACTGGCTGGCCGCGAGCGCCGAGGTGGCCGCCACGGCCTTCGCCGCCACCGGCCCGGACGAGCCGATGTACGCCTGGGGCGCCGACCAGCACGCCCGGTTCTGGGCCCGCCGGATGCTGTTCGAAACCCTGGTGCACCGGGTCGACGCCGAACTCGCCCTCGGCGTCGAGCCGTCGATCGACCCGGCGACGGCAGCCGACGGCGTGGACGAGTTCCTGGTCAACCTGCCCTTCGCCACCCTGTTCGCCCCCGACGTGGCGAAGCTGCGCGGAGCCGGTGAGACCATCCGGTTCCGCCGCACGGACGGCGACGGCGACTGGCTGGTCCGGCTGCGGCCGGACGGCTTCGCCCTCGACCCCGCCGCCACCTCCGGCACCGAGGCCGACGCCACCGTCCGGGGTACCGCCGCCGACCTGCTGCTGCTGGTCTACGGCCGCCTGCCGCACCGCGCCGAGGTGTTCGAGCTCGACGGCGACCAGGCCCTGCTGGACCACTGGTTCGCCCACTCGGCGTTCTGAGCACCCGCCCCGGCCCGACCTCCCCGGCCGGGCCGGGCCTGCTCCGCATCCGACCGAAAACCTGTTCCGTCCACCCTTCTTGACGGTGCATCAGCCACCGCTCACCGGAATGCCCGACCAGGGCGTATCCGGCCGCGCGGGGCGCTAGTCTCGGCTTCTGTACCGGGTGTCGGGCGGCCTGGGGGGTGAGGGGACTTGGCGGACGACCTGGCGGCACTGCGCCGGACGGAACGCCACCTGCGCGGCGAAGCGGGTCGGGCCGACTACCTCGTCGACCTCTCCAACGTGGTCCGGGACACCGCTCTCGGCGGCTCCACCCCGCGCTCGCTGGATCGGCTCCGGCAGGTGCTACGGGCCCTGCGCGAGCTGACCGGCGACCGGGAGGTCACCGTCCACGCGATCGCGGACGAGAGCCTGCTGAACCCCCGGTACGACCACGAGTTCCCCGACCCGGCCCAGGCGCCGCTACTACGCGAGTGGCGCGACCGCGGCCTGATCGCCGCCCTCGGCACCGCCGACCCCGACCTGCTCGACCACGCCCAGGTGTTCGGCACCCCGGTCATCAGCAGCGACCTCTTCAAGGGCCACCGGGGCGCGCACCCCTGGATCCAGGGGGACCGCGAGCACTTCCTCGGCCCCGAGCGTTCGGGCGGCCGGGTGCGGCTGGCCACCCGGGACATGCGGCACTTCGCCGACCAGGTGGTCTCCCGCGAGGGCGAGCGCGACGCGCTCAGGGCCCGCAACCTGCTCGACTTCCGGGGCCGGCCACGCTCGGACGTCCTCGAACGCTCCTGGCACTGCCCCCGGCCCGCCTGCCACCCCGGCCCCGCGATCCGCGGCGGCAAGGTGGTCTGCCGCTCGCACGGGACGCTGCTGACGGACGCCGGCCCCCGGCGGCCCCGGGTCCAGCTGAAGATCCTGGTCGACGGGGTCTGCCGGGCCTGGGAGAACGTCACCGAGCACGAGGGCCGGGAGTTCGTCCTCGGCCGGGGCAACCTCGGCCGGATCGAGCAGTGCCACCTGACCGAGCACCGACTGCTGACGATCAGCCGGCACCACCTGCTGATCGTCCCCCGCCGGGGCGTCCTGGAGGTCCTCGACACCAGCAGGGCGCGCAGCCGGGTGCGCACCCTGCGGCCGGGCGGGGAGCCCGGCCCGTGGAAGGCGCTGCCGCACCGCACCGGCGACATCGCCGGCGGGACGTCCCGACCGCGGTGGCGCGCCTTCGGCCCGGACGACGAGATCGAGCTGGTGGCCGGGGTGGTGCTGCGCCGCAGCGGCCAGCGCTGGCCCGGGGAACGCCCCGAGGGCGTACGCGCCAGACCGTCCCGACGGCCGGGGGACGGCGGCGGGCTGACCCGTACGGGGTGAGCCGGGCGGACGGACGGGGGTTCGGCCGGCGCTACGGGACCGGTGCGGCGTGACGGGGTGGACGGGAGGAAGGGGAGCCGGATGGAGCCGCTCAGCGACGGCGATCCCGACATGATCGGTCCCTACCGGGTGTTCGCCCTGCTCGGCCGGGGCGGGTGGGGCAACGTCTACTTCGCCCGCAAGGAGTTCGGCCGGGCGGTCGCGATCAAGACCATCCGGCGGGACCACCTGGAGCAGCACCCCGACCGGTTCCGGAGCCGCTTCGCCCGGGAGGTCGAGGCGGCCCGCGCGGTCGATCCCGCGTACACCGCCCGGCTGGTCGACGCGGACACCGGCGCCGCCGCGCCCTGGTTCGCCACCCGGTACATCCCCGGCGTGAACCTGGCCCAGGCGCTCGACCGGCACGGCGGCCCGCTGCCGCTCCGCACCTGGCGGGTGCTGGCGGCCGGGCTGGTCGACGCCCTGCGCAGCATCCACGCCGCGGGCCTGGTCCACCGCGACCTCAAGCTCGGCAACGTCCTGGTCGCCGTCGGCGGACCGTTCGTCATCGACTTCGGCATCGCCCGCCACCTGGCCGCACCGGACGGCGCCACGCTCACCGGGACGGGAGTGGTACCCCGGACGGCCACCTTCGCCGCCCCCGAGCAGCTGCGGGACGAGCGGGTGGGACCGCCCTGCGACATCTTCGCGCTGGGCCTGGTGCTGGCCTACGCCGCCCTGGACCGGCATCCGTTCGGTCCGGGCTCCACGGCGCAGATCGCCGCGGGCATCCTGCACGGCCGGCCCCGGCTCGACGGCCTGACGCCCGGCCAGGCCAAGATCGTCCGGCCCTGCCTGGAGCCGCAGCCGAGCCACCGGCCCACCCTGCCGGAGCTGGCCGCCCTGCTGGCGGCGGGCGCACCCGCGCAGGACGGCGACTGGCTGCCGGCGACGCTGCGCCGGATGGTCACCGAGCGCACGGACGTGGCGCTCGACCTGGAGGAGCCGATCCGCCCCGGCCGGCCCACCCCGCCATCCGCGCTCCGGGCCGGGACCACCACTGCGCCGGCGGCCCCGAGCACCCCGAGCGTCCCAGGTGCCCGGCAGCGGCACGAGCACGACCTGAGCGCGCCGGCACCGGGCTCCACGGCGCCGGGCGTCACCACCGCGTCCCCGGCCCGGAACCCACCGCCGGAGGCACCGGGGCCGGCCGGCCCGCCCGGTGCCGAGTTCCTTGCCGCCGCCGAGGCCGGCAGCAGCGAGGCCATGCGCCAGCTGGCGGCCCGTTGCAAGCGGGCCGGCGACCTGGAGTCGGCCCTGCACTGGTTCGGCCGGTCCGCCGCCGCCGGCAACCCCGCCGGTGCCCGCGAGGCGGCGCAGCTGATCGAGCAGCACCTGCCCGAGCGGGAGCCGGAGGCCAGGGCGCTGTACCGGACGGCGGCCGAGGCGGGCGATCTCAACGCGGCCATGCGGCTCGCCCGGCTGCTGGAGCAGGACCCGGGCGGGGCAGGGCGGGCCGAGGCCCTGGAGTGGTACGCCAGGGCGGCCACCCAGAAGTTCGGCCGGGCGGACCGGGCCCTGGCCCGCCTGCTGGCGACCGCACCCACGCCCGCCCCGGCCCCCTCCCGGAGCCCCGCCCCTGACTCCTCCCCCGCGTCGTCGCCCGAGCTCGGCGACCTGGTCGGCGACCTGGTCGGCGGCCTGTTCGGCGGCGAGGAGGAGAACCAGGACGACGACCGCGCGATCCTCCGCGAGCACCGCGCCGCCGCCCTCAAGGGGAAGATCAACTCACTGCTGCTGCTGGGCCATTGGTACGAGACCCGGGGCCGCGACGCGCAGGCGCTGGACTGGTACCTGCGCGCAGCGCAGGCCGGCCACACCCACGCGATGCTGCTCGCCGGGAGGCTGCTGGAGCGGGATCCGGCCCGCCGATCGGAGGCGCTCGCCTGGTGGGACCGGGCCGCCGAGGCGGGCAACACCGAGGCGATGCTCAGGACCGGACGCCGGCTGCTCGACGCGGGGCTGCCGGGTGACGCGCTCGCCTGGTTCACCCGGGCCGGCGGGCAGGGGAACGTGGTCTCGATGGCGGAGGCGGCCCAACTGCTGGAGCAGGCCGGCCGCACGGACGAGGCGCTCGACTGGTACCGGCGGGCGGCGGCCAAGGGCCACGCGGCCGCCGCCGGCGGGGTGGAACGCCTGCGGGCCGCCCCGGCAGCGCCGGCGCCCGAGCCGGCCCCCGAGCCGGCCCCTGAGCAGTCCCCTGAGCAGTCCCCTGAGCAGTCCCCGCCGGCCCCGCCGTCCCCCCGGCCGAAGAACCGCAAGGCCGAGGCCGCCGCGGCCCGCGCGCAGGCCCAGGCCGAGGAGCGCACGGGCCGCCCGCAGGACGCGCTGCGCAGCTACCTGCTGGCCGAGCAGCTCGGCCACCCGGCCGCCAAACGGGAACTCGCCCGGCTCTGCCTGCACCTCAGCGAGCTCACCGCCGACCCCGCCGAACGCCGCAGTCTGCGCAAGCGGGCCCTGAAGCGCTACCGCGAACTGGCGGAGGCCGGCGAGCTGCAGGCCATGCAGGCCCTGACGGAGCTGGACCCCGCCAACGCCGGCCGGTGGCACCTGCGGGCCGCCGAGGCGGGCAGCACCCGGGCCATGCGCGCGGTGGCCCGCGCCCACCTCGAAGCGGGCACCGACCCGGACCTGCGGGCCGCCCTCGACTGGCTCCGCCGCGCCGGCGAGGGCGGCAACACCGCCGCGGTGCTGGACGCCGCCCGGCTCTGCGCCGACCGCGGCGAGTACCGCGACGCCCTGGACTGGTACCACTGGGCGCAGGAGAGCGGAAGCACCCGCGCCACCCAGGAGATCGCCCGCCTGGAGGCGCAACACCCGGGCATCGCCCTGTGGCGCCGCGTCTCGGACCGCGTCCGCCGCTCCTGGGGGACGTAGGCGCTCCCGCCCGGGCCGGAGGGCCTACCCGAGCGCGGCCGCCAGGAGGGCGGCGGTGTCCCGGACCAGGATGTTGTCCGCCGGTGCGGCCTGGGTGAAGCGGGTGGTCAGCACGGACAGCAGGACGGGGGTGCCGTCCGGGCGCCAGGCGATGCCCACGTCGTTGTTGGTCCCGTAGTCGCCGCCGCCGGTCTTGTCGGCGAGCCGCCAGTCGGCGGGCAGGCCGGCCCGGAAGCGTTCGCCGCTGGTGGTGTTGGCGAGCATCCAGGCGGTGAGCCGCTCGCGGTCGCCGGCGTCGAGCGCGTCGCCGAGCAGCAGGCGCGTGTAGGTGCGGCCGATCGCGGCGGGGGTGGTGGTGTCGGTGATCCGGCCGGGCTCCGCCGAGTTGAGTTCGGGCTCCCAGCGGTCCAGCCGGGTGGTGCCGTCGCCGATCGAGCGGCAGAAGCGGGTCACGGCGGTCGGGCCGCCGAGCTCGGTGAGCAGCAGGTTCGCCGCCGCGTTGTCGCTGAACCGCAGGGCGGCGTCGCTGAGTTCCGCCACGGTCATGCCGTTGGCGAGGTTCTCCGGCTTGGAGGTGATCGGCACGTTGCCGGACTTCTGTACCAGTTCGGCGGTGTACCGGATCCGCTTGGCCAGGTAGGCGCCGTCGATGTCCAGGTCCCGGAGCACCGCCGCGACGGCGAGCGCCTTGAACGTCGAGCACATCGGGAAGCGCTCGTCCGCGCGGTGGACGACCGTACGGCCGGTGCGCAGGTCGCGGGCGAACACCCCGAGCCGGGCGGCGTGCTGCTGTTCCAGCTCGCGCAGCCGCGCGGTGACGTCACTGCGCTGCGCTGCGGCGGCCGGCCCGGCGCCGAGGGCGAGGGCGGCGGAGACGGCCGTACCGGCGCCGAGGACCAGAGCGGCACGGCGCGTGGGGCGTGGGTTCGTGCTGGGCAAGATGGTTCCCTTCCACGGTGGTCGGTCTCCAGTCCAACACGCCGTCAGGGCACGATCGGTTCGCCCGCGACGGAATCCTCCGCGCCGGCCGAGGCCCCGGGCCGCTGGTCCGCCCGCGACCGTACGACTTCCGTAAGCAGGTCAACAGCCCTGCGGCGGGCCCCGAGCGGGTTCGATGGAGCCGTGGACGACATCACCCCTACCCCGCGCCGTCGGCCGTACGACCTCCCGTTGCCGCCCCCGCCGGACGCCCTACGGCGCGGGCCGCTGCGCGAGGGCACCTTCAGCTCCGCCCTGCACGATCCGCGCACCGCCGTGGTGCTCGGCCGCTGGCTCGGCGCGGCGCTGCTCACCTGCTTCCTGACCGGGCTGTTCAGCCACCTGGTCCAGGAGTCCCCGGCCTGGCTGCCGAGCCGTCCGGTGAACGGCTACCGGGTGACCCAGGGGCTGCACGTGATCAGCGGGATCGCCGCCGTCCCGCTGCTCGTGGCCAAGCTGTGGACGGTCTACCCGAAGCTGTTCGAGTGGCCGCCGGTGCGCAGCGTGCTGCACGCGCTGGAGCGGCTCGGGATCGCGGTGCTGGTGGCCGCGATGCTGCTGGAACTGCTCACCGGCCTGTTCAACACGCTCCAGTGGTACCCGTGGCCGTTCCCGTTCCGGCAGACCCACTTCTGGCTCGGCTGGCTGGCCACCGGCGGCCTGCTGCTGCACGTGGCCGCCAAACTGCCGCAGATCCGCACGCACTGGCGGCGCGCCCGGCGCGCCGCACGGAACACCGGCACCACCGGCACCACCGGCACCGGCCCGGTCGAGCCGCAGCGCCGGGCCTTCCTCACGGCCGTCGCCGCCTCGGTCGGCCTCGTCACCCTGACCACCGCCGGACAGTCCGTGCCCTGGCTGCGCAGCCTCGACCTGTTCGCCCCGCGCCGCCCCGACCTCGGCCCGCAGGGCCTGCCGGTCAACCGGACCGCCGCCCAGGCCGGCACCACCACCCTGCCCGCCGACTGGCGGCTGGAGGTCGGCGGCCCGCACCCGGTCCGCCTCTCGCTCGACGAGCTGGCCCGACTCCCCCAGTACGAGGCCGAGTTGCCGATCGCCTGCGTCGAGGGCTGGAGCGCGTCGGCACGCTGGGGCGGCGTGCGGATCCGGGACCTGCTCGCCCTGGCGGGCGTCCCGGCCGGCACCGCGCTGCGGATCACCTCGCTGGAGCTGGACGGCCCGTACCGGGTGACCGAGCTGCCCGCCGAGCACGCCCGCGACCCGCTCACCCTGCTCGCCCTGCGGGTGAACGGCGAGGTGCTCGCACCGGACCACGGCTACCCGGCCCGGATCATCGCCCCCAACCGGCCCGGCGTCCTGCAGACCAAGTGGGTCACCCGGATCGAGGTCGGCTGATGCGTACGCTGCGCGCCCTGCTCCTGCTCGGCGGCCTGGCCCTCACCGGCTGGGGCCTGACCGGCCTGCTGACCGACCACTACATCGAGCACCCGCTGGACATCGCCGAGTGGGCGGTCGGGGCGCTCGTCCTGCACGACGCCCTCTGGCTCCCCGTGGTCTGCGCCCTGGGCGCCACCCTCGCCCGCCGGACCGCCGTACGCACCGCACTGATCCTGACCGCCGCCGTCACCGCGGTCGCCCTCCCGGCCGTACTACGCGCCGGCACGGACACCACCAACCCGACCGTGCTGCCACTCCCCTACCTGCGGAACTGGCTCCTGGTACTGGCGGCCATCGCCGTCCTCGCCGGCGCGTTGGTGCTACGGAGGCGCCGCCCGGGCGGCCGCTCGAAGGCCGAGGATCCTACGGAGGAAGAGCATTGACGGCTTCGCTGCGTGCCACACGTCCGGCCCGGCGCGTGTGGCGCCAGCACGGCCCCGATGCGATGCGCATCCATGAGACGCCCGGCGGCCCTGGCCGTCGAGATGTCGGCGGGCTCTGACAGCATCACGGTCATGACCGACATCGATGACCTCGTGCAACGCGTCGCCATCCGGGCGGCATCCGACAACGAGGACCTTCCCGCGCCTGTCGGCGATGCCCGGATCGCGGAGGCCGAGGGGCAACTGGGCTTCGCGCTGCATCCCCTCCTTGCGCGCCTGTATCGCGAGGTCGCTGACGGCGGCTTCGGCCCTGACTACCGACTGCTGCCGCTGCTCGGTCCGGGCTCCAGCGTCACCGGCGAATACCTGAGGCGACGCGAGGCCTCCGTCGGCGTGGAGCACCCGGAGTGGCCCGAAGGCGTCGTACCGATCCTGACCTGGGGCTGTGCCATGTACGCAGGCGTCGATTGCCTCAGTGAGGACGGTCAGGTCCTGCTCTTCGAGCCGAACCCGTACAGCGGCGGATCGTGGGATCAGTGTTGGTTCCTCGACTCCGCCGGCCTCGCGGAGTGGCTGGAGACCTGGCTCGCGGGGACAGGCTGGTTCGAGGAGGACGCCTTCGACAGGGACGACCTGGTCGAGCCTCAGCCGTGGGACCAGGCCACAAGCCGACTGTCCTCCGGCGCATAGCGAACCACCGACGCTTCGCCCCGTTGGCTTCGATCAGCACGGCGGTCGGTCCAACGGTTGCGATCCGGTCCTCGAGAAGGGTGGGCCTGGGACGGGTCGTTGGACGGCGAAGCCGGCAGATCAGGTGCCAGGTCGCTCATCGGTGTCCACCGACACCACCTGCCGACCGATGGCCCACCGGATCGGGGCCGGCGATGGTGCGGTCAACCGCGCAGGTCAGCTGTGGTTGACGATGACCGAGATGCCCCAGCCGATGGCTGCCAGCACCACCGCGAAGCACAGTCCGGCCAGCAGGTAGCCGAACGGGCCGGCGGTGCGGTCGGCCACCACGTCGCCGGGACGGGACGGCGGGTTGAGCACCCGCAGGCCGACGGCGAACAGCGCGGGCAGTCCGGCGCCGGTGAGCAGGCCGACCACCACGATCCGCCAGAGCGCGTCCAGGTTGATCCAGGAGTTCACCGGGGCACCTCGTCGGTGGTCGGTGCCGGGACCACCGTGCCGGTCCAGGCGGCGTTGACGTTCTCGGGGGTGACCGCCGGGTGGCGGGAGGCGATGTAGAAGGCGATCGAGGCCAGTACCAGCACGACGAAGATCACCACCACCCCGGCCGTCCCGCCGATCCCGTTCGCGACCCAGTAGGCGATCGCGCCGACCAGCCCTGCGGCCGGGAGGGTGAGCAGCCAGGCCGTCACCATCCGGCGGGCGATGTGCCACCGCACCTCGGCGCCCTTCTTGCCGACGCCCGCACCCAGGATCGAGCCGGTGGCGACGTGCGTGGTGGAGAGCGAGTAGCCGAAGTCGGTGGAGGACAGGATGATCGCGGCGGAGGCCGATTCGCTGGCCATCCCCTGCGGCGACTCGATCTCCACCAGGCCCTTGCCCAGGGCCCGGATCACCCGCCAGCCACCGAGGTAGGTCCCGAGCGCGATGGCCACCGCGCAGGCGGTGATCACCCAGGTCGGGGCGCTCGCCCCGGACTCCAGGGTGCCGTTGGCGATCAGGGCGAGGGTGATGACGCCCATCGTCTTCTGCGCGTCGTTGGTGCCGTGCGCGAGCGAGACCATCGAGGCCGAGCCGACCTGGCCGATCCGGAACCCGTGCTCGCGCGGCCGCTCCCGCACGCCGCGGGTGAACAGGTAGACCAGGTAGGTGCCGACCGCGGCCACCGCGCCCGCGATGAAGGGCGACAGTGCGGCGGGCACGATCACCTTGGAGACGATGCCCTGCCACTTGACGGCCGACGCCCCGGCGGCGGCCATGGTCGCACCGACCACGCCGCCGATCAGCGCGTGCGAGGAGCTGGAGGGGATCCCGAGGTACCAGGTGGCCAGGTTCCACAGGATGCTGCCGGTCAGGCCGGCGCAGACCACGGTGAGGGTGACGTCCTGACTGTTGACCAGGCCGCTGGCGATGGTCGCCGCGACGGCGGTCGACAGGAAGGCGCCGGCCAGGTTCAGTACGGCCGAGACGGCGACCGCCACTCTCGGAGGTAGGGCGCCGGTGACGATCGAGGTCGCCATCGCGTTGCCGGTGTCGTGGAATCCGTTGGTGAAATCGAAGCCCAGCGCGGTCAGAACCACCAGCGCCAGGACCGCGTCGTTGCCGGTCACGGGCCCGAACCTAGCCGGGCGGCCGGGCGGGGGCAGGCTCCCCGGGCCCGGCGCGCCGGGTGACCGCCGGCCGTCATCCGATCGGGCCAACGGGCGAACGAACGGGCCGGCGACGGCCGCGGCCCGCCGGTCGAGGCCCCGGTCAGGCGGCCTGGTCGGGCTCCTGGTCGGCGGCGAACTGCGCCACCAGGCCGCGCGGCGCGTCGGCCGCCAGGCACAGGACCTGGCCGGCGGCGGATTCGGCGGCCGCGGCCTCGGCGCGCGGGAACATGGCCCGCTCGTACCGCAGCAGCGCGGCCTCGGTGTCGCCCGGGTGGGCGAGCAGCGCCAGCCCGAGTTCGGCGCCGTCCAGCATGGCGCCGTTGGCGCCCTCGCCGGCGAACGGGGACATCACGTGGGCGGCGTCCCCGAGCAGGGTGACGCCGGGCACCCGGTCCCAGCGGTGGCCCACCGGAAGGGCCACGATCCGGCGCAGCACCAGCGGCCCGTCGGCGTCGGCGACCAGGGCACGCAGGCTCGGGTGCCAGTCGGGGAACTGCTCCAGCACCGCGGCCTTGACCGCCGGGGTGTCGGTGAGGTCGACGCCGTCCGGCCAGCCCGGAGCGGCGCTGACGGCCGTGTAGACGTGGAGGCTGCCGTCGGACTCGCGGTGGGCGAGGAACCCCTTGCCGTCGCCGAGCGCGAAGAGCATGCCGGCGCCGACGACCGCGGCCGCCCCGGGGTGGCGGACATCGGCGTCCCGCAGGTCGGCCTCGGCGAAGCACACCCCGGTGTCGGCGGGCACCGCCGCCGACACCAGCGGGCGGACCTTGGACCAGGCGCCGTCCGCGCCGATCAGCAGGTCGGCGGTGAACGCGGCGCCGCCGGCCAGGGTCACCCGGTGGCGGCCGTCCGGCAGGGTCGCGGTCCCGACGGCCTTGGCGCCCCAGCGCACCGTGCCCGCGGGCAGCGAGTCGAGCAGCAGGTCGCGGAGCTCGCCGCGGTCGACCTCGGGGCGGGCGTGCGTGGAGTCCTCGTCGCGCTGCTCCAGGTGGACGGCGGCGTGCCGGTCCAGGATCCGCATCGCCTCGGCGCCGGGCAGCACCAGGCGGCGGAACTCCTCGTGCAGTCCGGCGGCGTGCAGGGCGGCCTGGCCGGAGTCCTCGTGGATGTCGAGCATCCCGCCCTGGGTGCGGGCGTGCCGGTCGGCGTCCAGGTCGAAGACGGCGACCTCGACGCCCGCCGCGGTCAGGACCCGGGCCAGGGTCAGGCCGCCGAGGCCGGCGCCGATCACGGCGATGGGGTGGTGTGCGGTGCTCATGGTGTTCCCTCGATCCGGGGTGGGTGGGACGGGTGGGTGACGACAGGGATGCCGGTGGGGCCCGATCACCGGGGCGTGGCGCCGGCGCCGTTGATGACCGCGCGGAACATCCAGGCCAGGCGCTGCTCCGGGGCCCCGGACACCAGGTCGGGTCCGAGTGCGGCGATCCGCGGGTGGGTCTGCGCGGTGACCCGGTGCAGCGCGTCCACCAGCGCGTGGTGCTCCTGCTCGGCGGTGGGGTCGCCGTCCCGGGTGGACTGCTCGGCGGCGGTCGCGGTGGCCACCTGGAGCAGCAGGTCCACACCCCAGGCGGCCTGGCCGTCCGGCACCCCGCCGCGGTGCAGCAGGTCGAGGACGGCCTCGACCAGCGCCAGGTAGTGCGGTCCGGCGGGGCGGGCCACCAGCGCCGAGTGCGCCAGGCCGGGGTACTCGAACAGCACCCGCGTGTACGAGCCGAGCACGTCGGCGAGCCGCTCGCGCCAGTCCCCGGACGCCGTCACCGGGGCGAGGTCGACCTCGCCGAGGAGCTCTTCGAGGATCGCCGCGTGCAGCTCGGCGGTCCCGGCCAGGTAGACGTACAGCGAGGCCGGGCCGGTGTCGAGCTCCTGGGCCAGCCGCCGCATGGTGACGCGGGACAGCCCTTCGCTGCGCATCAGGGCGACCGCGGCGGCCACGATGCCGTCCAGGGTGAGCGCGGGCTTGGCGGGCCGCTCGCGGCGGCTTCGGCGGGGGGCTGGGGTGCCGGAGGTCATGGCTCCACCATAACGAACATGTTCGTAACGAACAAGTTCGTCGAGCCGCGCGCCCGGCCCCGGGCCACCGCCGGGCGGTGCCCGTCAGCGCGCCAGGCGGTCGTACCAGCGGCGGAAGAGCTCCTCGGGGTCGCCCGAGTAGGCCCACGGCACCCGGGTCGGGCGGTTGCCGAGCAGGGTGAGGACGTGCCCGGCCTGCTCGGTCATGCCGGCCATCACCAGGCCGTGCGCCAGGTAGTTGAGGTCCGCCACGTCCTGGGCGAACTCGTAGGAGCGGTGGCGCAGCCAGTGCTCGCAGCTCTGCTCGAGGTCGCGGACGGCCACCTCGCTCTTCCAGTGCTGGGACAGCAGCAGGTCGGTGATCTCGTTACTGCCGGAGAGGCTGCGGTGGTGCTCGGCGCGGGCGACCTGGGTGAGCACCAGCAGGGGCGAGCCGGAGGGGGCGAACGAGGCGGCATCCCAGGCGAAGTTGTACATCTTGCCGTGCGAGCCGTGCCAGCGGGCGGAGAGGTGGCGCAGCACCTGGTGGTGGCCCTCGCGGTTGTCCTGGTCGCGCGCCTTCAGTTCGCTCCACCACGTGCCGGTCTGCGGGTGCCCGCCGGCGTACAGCCGGGCCAGGGTCATCAGCGACACCCACGGCACCGGATCCTCGGGGGCGGCGTCGGCGGCCAGCAGGCAGGTCCGCACGGCGCGGTCGAGCCGGTCGCGGTCGGTCGCGTCCGCCCCGGGCACCGGCGGGGCGCCCGCCGCGACGGCGTTGAACAGGCGCATCACATCGGTCTCGGCGCGCAGCACCATGGCGTCGCGGCTGCCCGGTTCGGCCGCCTGCCAGTTCTCCACCGTCCGGTTGCCCGCGGCCGCGTCCGCCAGCAGGCGCATCCGGTGGGTGCGCCGGTCCCAGTCCCGTCCGGTGGCGTGCAGCAGGTCGCGGGCGCCCTGCCAGCGGCCCACCAGCACGTCCTGCCGGGCCTCGGCGAGCGGCCGGTCACCGAGGGTGGGGTCGAAGGCGGACGACGACGGACGGCTGCGCGCTCTGGCCACGGGCTCGTACTCCTGGTGCGGACGACGGGGACGATGGAAATGCGGCGGTGGGCCGCCCGTCCGGGCGGCCCACCGCGAGGGGTCACAGATCGGTGGCGAGACTGCCCCGATCGGCGGCCGCCGCGCTCAACTCGCTCTCCCCGTAGCGGGCTTCGACGTCGTCGGCGTCGGTCGCGTCCAGCCGGGCGGGCCGGTAGTACGCGCTGCCGCGGGCCCAGTACCACCCCATCGGGATCAGGCCGAGCGCCAACGTGCCGAGACCGAGGCCGAGTTGCAGCGCGGTGAAGTCGACGAGCGCCTGGACGAACACGAAGGCCATGAACAGCGCGCCGGCCAGCGGCCAGAGCCCGATGAAGACGGCGTTGGAGACCGACTTGAGCAGCAGCCTGCGGTAGGCGACCACGACCGCCAGGCCCGCCAGCGCGTAGTAGAAGGCGATCTGCAGGCCGATGGCGTTGACCGCGGCGGTCAGGATGGTGTTGACCGAGCCGAGCGCGTTGGAGGCGACGAACAGCAGCAGCGAGACCACGGAGACCGCGGCGAGCGCCACCCACGGGGTCTGCCAGCGCGGGTGGGAGCGGCCGAAGGCGGCCGGGACGGTGCGGTCGCGGCCCATCGCGAACAGCGAGCGGGAGACCTGGATCAGGGTGGTCTCCAGGGTGGCGACGGTCGACAGCACCACCGCGACGACCAGCACCTTGCCGCCCCAGCCGGGCCAGACGGCCTCGCCCAGGTCGGCGAGCAGGGTACTGCTGTTGGCCTGGATGTCGTCCTGGCTGATGATCAGGTTGACCGAGATGGTGACCATCTCGAAGATCGCGAACGCGGTGGCCACGCCCAGCAGGCCGCCGAGGCCGGCGTTGCGGCGGCTGTTGGAGGTCTCCTCGCTGAGGTTGGCGGTGACGTCCCAGCCCCAGAAGTAGAACGCGGCGATCAGCGCGGCGGCGGCGAACCCGCTCACGCCGCCGAAGTGGCCGAAGCCCCAGATCCAGGACCAGGAGAAGACCGCCGCGGAGCCACCGTGGACGAGCGCGGCCACCCCGAACACGACCAGGATCGCGATCTCGATCCCGGTCATGATCCACTGCGCGTGGGCGGTGATCCGGGCGCCCATCAGGACCAGCGCGGCCATCACCAGGAACCAGCCGGCGCCGACCGCGGTGGCCAGCGCGGTGTTCTCGGCCAGCTCGGGCGAGAACAGCGAGAGCGTGTACGAGCCGGCGGGCAGCGACCCGGCCACCATGAACAGGGTGGCCGAGACCACCAGGGCCCAGCCGCTCATGAAGCCGAGCGACGGGTGCAGCGCCCGGCCGACCCAGGAGTAGCTGGCGCCGGCGTTGACGTCGATCCGGCCCAGGTAGTTGAAGGCCCAGGCGATGCCCAGCATCGGTATCGCGCACCACAGCAGGGCCGCGGGCGAGTACAGCCCGGCGACCCCCGCGAGGGTGGCGGTGGTGGCGGCGAGCGAGTACGCCGGGGCGCTGCCGGCCACCGCCATCACGATCGTGTCGAAGGTCCCGAGGACGTTCGAGCGCAGGCCCGACCCGCCGGCGGCGGTGTGGGGAGTGGTCATCGGTGGCGCCTTTCCTGGCATGACTCAGCGGCGCTGCGGCCCGGCGGGCACCGGTTGCGCGTCTCGGGCGGCCGAGCCGCACCCGGGGCACCACCCCGAACGGCGGGGGCCCGCAGGGTGCCGCGAGGAGTGGGGTCCGTGCGGCGGCCTGGGTGGGGGTTCCTGGCGCAGCCGTACCGTCCGCCCACCGCCGGCGGCCGCACCGCCCCGAAGGGCCTCGGCGTGGCACGGGCGTGACGGGTTCGCACGGGCTGCGTCTCGGCGGGAACTCCCCGCCGTCAGGCTGGCCGTGAGTATTTCCACTGGCCAAATCACTGTCAAGACACCTGGTCGGACCGGTTCCTGGCCGGTGGGGCCGCCGGTCGGCGCCGATCGGCGGCGCGCTCCCGGGCCGCCCGGATCGGTCCGGTGCGCACGGTCGGCGACCGGGCCGCGCGACCGGGACAGGACGGCCACGACCGGTCTCACGGAGCGGGACGGCTCGCACCCGCGGCCCGGTCGAGCGGGCCGGGTCAGGCGGACGGGGTCAGCGCGGAGGGGGTCAGACCGGGGGGTCAGGCGGCCGGGGCGCTCGCCGCGGCCGCGGCCACCCGGGCCAGGGTGGTGCGCATGCCGGCGCGGTTGACCTCGATCCGGCGCTCGGGGCCGGTACCGGCGAATATCAGGCCCAGCAGGTCGGCGACGCGCGAGCCGCGACCGGTGCGCAGGTCCTGCCAGAACTCGGTGACCCGGGTGCCGCCGCCCTCGGCCTCGAAGCGGTAGCCCCAGCGGGCGATCGGCAGGCCGAGCACGCCCACGTCGAAGGTGAACTCGGCGCCCGGCACGGCCACCGCCACCCGGCCGGTGGTGAGCCACAGGAACGGTCCGCGCCGGTTGAACCCGACGAACCGGGTCCCGGCGCGGGCGGTCGGACCCGACAGCCAGACCCGCCGGCACTCCGGGCTCCACCGGCCCATCGCCCGCAGATCCGCCACCAGCCGATAGACGGCCTCGGGGGCGGCGTCGACCAGGACGGACTCCTCGATCTCGAGCTGACGCGACATCGGCCTCTTCCTGATTGCGGGTGGCGGGTGACTGGTGGCGGGTGACTGGTGGCGGGTGACTGGTGACCGGCCCCGACGGACCGGATGCCGGCGGCGGTCAGCCGCGGGCGGCGACGAACAGGCTCTGCGAGGCGCGCCCGATCGGGCCCCGCTCGTCGTGCAGCCCGGCCTCGGCCGCGCCGATCCCGTCCGGGGCGACGGCGGTCCGGGCGTCGATGCAGACCCAGTCGCCGACCGGATGGCGGTGCAGGTTCACCGTCAGGTCCGGATTGACGAACAGGTGGGTGGCGAAGTCGAGTTCGTTGCTGACGCCGTTGATGGAGTCCGCCGCCACCAGCACCCGGTCCAGCGGATCGGTCTTCTCCCCGGCCACCAGGGGCACCCGCATCCGCAGCCAGCAGGCGGCCGGCCCGCGCTCCAGGAAGGACCCGGACGCGAACCGGAACTCCATCCCGGTGTGGTAGCCCTGCTCCCACGGCACGGCGAAGAACGGGGCCGGCCGGGACGCGCCGACCGGGGCCACCTCGGGCGCCGGCGCGACCTCCGGCACCGAACCGGGAGCCGTCCGGATGCTCAGCGCGGTCGCCCGCATCACCTCGGCGCCGCCGTCCACCGCGAGCGAGACCCCCACCAGCTCCACGCTGCGCCCCTCCCGCAGGACCTGGGTGGTCACCGTCAGCGGGCGCAGCGGCACCGGGCGCAGGATCTCGAAGGTCATCCGGGCCACCCGCAGGTCCTCGCGGGCGCCCGGGCGCAGCAGCACGGCCCGGCCGAGCAGGGCGGCGGGCGGCCCCGCGTGCTGGCTGTCCGGGTCCCACGGCCCGCGGGTGTAGCCGGTGGGGACGAACCGCTCCTCCGCGACCCGCTCGAAGAACGCCTCGGCCCCGCTGCCGCTCCCGGTCATCGCTGTCTCCTGTCGTTCGCCCCCAGCAGGCTACTCATCGGTAGCCGGGTTGTCCCTGCTTCGGCCGGGACAGTTCCGGTGGGATGGTTCGGACGGCCCGGACCACCGGCGCGCTCAGAGGCCCGGGTCGTGGTCGGTCACCGCCGCGCGGGCCCGGGTGAGCAGGTCCTCGGGCAGCGGGCAGGAGCGTCGCGTCCCGGTGTCGAGGTGCACCCCGGTCAGCACGGTGACGGCCGCGGTCTCCCCGGTCTCCGCGTTCTCCATCCGGTGGCAGAACCGGATCACCTTGTCCCGCACCTCCAGCACCGCCGAGCGGACCACCACCAGGTCGCCCGCGCGGACCTCCTGCCGGTAGGAGATCCGCTGATCCACGGCGACCATGCCGCGCCCTTGGTCGCGCAGGTAGCCGGGCGTGATCCCGATCCCGGCCAGCAGATGCCAGGTCGCCTCGTCGAACTTCCCGACGTACCACATGACGTTCATGTGCCCCATGTGGTCGCAGTGCCACGGGTACACGGTGCCCCGGTAGGTGACGTCCAGGTCGGCGCCCACGGTGTCCTCGCCCTCGCTCGGTCGGGGTACGGCGGCCCGGTCGGGGCCGCCCGGGCCCATGTTAGCGAGCGTTAACCGGTGCCGTGGCCCCGGTCAGGAGACGTGCAGCGTGAGGACCGCGGTGTGCAGCTCGCCGGCGGTCCGGAACTGCAGGAAGACCCGCCAGTTGCCGGGCTCGCCGATCATCGCGGTGAAGGTCAGCGTCGGCCCGCCGTGGTCACCGTCGACCGGGTTCCCCGGGTGCAGGTGGGCGAGCGCCTCGGTGCCCTCGCGGAAGGCGCTCAGGTGGGCGTAGCTGTCCAGGTAGGGCTGGAGGTCGGTGACCGGCCGGCCGTCCTTGCTGATGGTCACCGTGAACTGCTGGGTCATCGCGGCGGCCGGCTCGCCCTGGACGGCGACCGTATAGCCGTCCACGGTGGTGCTCCCGGTGGCGGCGGGCAGCGGCTGCGGCGGGGCGGCGTCACCCGTCACGGCCACCGTGCGGCTGAGCGCGAACTCGATGCCCTGGTCCGGGCCGGAGCCCGGGGTGAACGCCGCGTACAGCCGCCAGTCGCCGGGCGCGAGGGCGGCCAGGTCGGCGGTCCAGCCGCCGTCGGCCGCCATCTCCGGGTGCAGGTGCTGGTAGCCGGTGAGGTCGGAGCGGATCGCGTAGAAGTGCAGCTTCTTGGTCTGCGCCACCGCGAAGTCGGTGAGCGGCCGGCCGTCCGGGCCGGTGATGGTGAACGGGTAGCTCACCGCCCGGCCGCCCGGGAGGCTGGTGACGGTGGAGTCCATCCGGTAGCCGTCGAGTTCGGGGAGCAGGCCCTCACCGGCCGCCATCCCGGACATCGCCGGCGCACCCGTGCCCGTGCCCGCGGCCGCCGCGGCGGGCGTCGGCGCCGCACCGTGGTCCATCCCCGCCATCCCGGCCATGTCCGCTGCCGCGGGGGCCGGCGCGGCGTGGCGCGGGGACGGACCGGTCGCACCGAGCGCGAAGACGCCCAGGGCGGTCACGCCGGCCAGCACCGAGCCCCAGCGGAAGACCGAACGAGGGGAAGCGAGCATCGAGGGGCCCTTACCGTACGAGCGGGCCCGGCGGGGCACGCGGCGGAGCGGAGGCGCGCGGGCGCGCCGTGTGGTGGGGACCACGACCGGCGCGGCCCCCACCACAGGAGATCCGCCCGGGCGCCGGCGATAACAGAAATCGGCAGAAGATCCGCCGGCGCCCCGCCCTCCCCGAACTCGGTGCCCGTCAGTCGCCGGGGTGGGCCATCGCGTCGATCGCGACCGTGGCCGCCAGGATGCTCACCTGGTCGGCGCCCGGCCCGATGTCCACACCGTAGGTGTCGCGGACCCGGAACCAGCGCTTGGAGACCTCGGCGATCTTGTAGCCGTCGCGCTCGATGGTGTACTCGTGGTCGAGGATGTTGCCCTGCACGGTCAGATCCTGGCCGTCCTCCTGCTTGATCCGCCAGCGGTCCCGCGGGCCGACCAGCGCCTTCTTCACCAGGGCGACCCGGTGGCCCTCCGCGTCCTCGATCGCCATCGAGTCCTTGACGTGCATCGGCCGGCCCTGCACCTTGGCCACCCGGTGCCCGTCGCGGTCCTCGATGTCGTACGTCCGGCGGGCCCGGAGCACCTTGCCGTTGACCTTGTAGACGTGGTCGCCGGCCGAGTCGTCGATCCAGTAGTCGTCCCCCACCGAGACGACCTTCCCCCGCATCCGGTAGCGGGTGACCCCTTCACCCTCGTCGAAGGCGTGGTTGGCACGCCGACGGTCCCTACGTTCCTCGAACATCGCGCGACTCCTCGCTGCCCGGGCCGGTGGTACCCACAAATTAGGCCCGCCCGCCGCCGCCCGCCAGCCCTGCGTTCGAACATCTGTACGGTACGGTGGGCCTCGGCCCGGCGGGACGCACGGGCCCGCACGAACGAGGGGGCACCACATGCCGGACCGAAACCTGAGGCAGCAGCTGGCCGACCGGTACTTCGAGGTCAACGGGGACCATCCGATGACCGGGGCGGACGACCGCTACGTCAGCGGCCAGTTCGTCGTCCTGGAGGAGCTGTGCGCGGCCCGCGCCGGCACCGCCGACGAGGCCAGGCGGCTGATGCTGGCGGGCCGCCTGCCGCTGCCGGGCTACCTGCGCTCGGACGGCGCGGAGATGGTGCCCGCCGACCTGTTCGCCCTCGCCGAGGCGGCCGGCGGCACCGACCGGCTCGAGGAGTGGTTCACCGCGCACTGGGCCGAGCCGGCCGACGGCAAGGCGGAGTGGGCCGCCTACCTGAGCGGGCAGTACGTGTGCCTGCACTCGGTGAACCCCGCCACGATCCGGCGCAAGGGGGAACTGACCGCGGCGATCGGCGCCGCACCCGAGGAGCCCGGCGCCGGCTCCCCGCAGTGGCTGGCCCGCCTGCACACGATGATCGACGAACTCGACGTGCTGGAGCCGGCGTTCACCGCCTACGACCGGCTCCGCTTCGGCGGGCCGACCTCCCGCGACACCTGCATCGACGGCATGCGGGCCCGCTACCCGCGCGCCGTCTGACGCTCCCCCGCGCGGGTCCGGCGCTCAGCGCCGGGCCCGCAGCCAGTCGGCGAAGGCCGCCAGGCCCGGCTCCGGGTCGGCCCGGCCGACGCCGATCCGGAACCGGTCGGCGGGCGTGGCCGTGAGCTCGGAGCGGTAGATGCTCGCGGGGAGCAGCAGCACGCCCGCCTCCTCGACCAGCCGGGTGCAGAACTCCTCCACGCCGTCGGCGCCGAGGTAGCGCGGGTAGGCCACGCAGCCCCCGTCCGGGGCCCGCCACTCGAAGAGGTCGGCGAACTCGGCGAAGAACGCGTCGAACAGCGGCAGGTTCGCCGCGATCAGCGCGCGGTTGCGGTCCAGGATCGACGTCCTGGCCTTCAACGCGATCCGGGCCAGCACCTCACTGGGCGCGGCGTTGCAGATGGTGGTGTAGTGCTTGGCCCGCTCCAGGCGCGAGCGCAGCGCCCGGTCCCGGCAGGTGATCCAGCCGATCCGCAGACCCGGCAGGCCGAGCGCCTTCGAGGTCACGTTCAGCGAGAGCGCGCGCTCGGACAGGTCGCAGGCCTGCGGCAGGATCCGGGCCGGGTCGGCCTCCAGTCCGCGGTAGACCTCGTCGCTGAACAGGTGGATGCCGCGCTCGTCGCACAGCCGGGCCAGCGCGGCCAGCTCGGCGGCGTCGACGACCTTGCCGGTCGGGTTGTTGGGGAAGTTCACCGAGACGACCCGGGTGTTCGGCCGGATCGCGGCCTCGACCTCCGCCAGGTCGAGCGCCCAGTCCCGGTCCGGGTCGAGTGCAACGCCGGTCACCTCGCAGAGCGCCAGCGGCACGGTCTCGGCCGCCTGGTAGTTCGGGGTCACCACCACCGCGTGGTCGCCCGCGTCGAGCAGGACGTTCATCGCCAGGTAGAGCGCCTCCTCGGCGCCCGCGAAGCAGATCACGTCGTCCGCTTCGGCGTGCTCGTAGGTGGCGGCGATCACCTCCCGCAGGGCCCGGTCGCCGAAGGTCTCGGTGTAGCCGAGGGAGAGGTTCTCGAAGGCGTCCCGATCGGTGTCGTCGGCCAGCGCGAGCAGTTCCCGCAGGGTCATGGTCCGGGCGTCCGAGGCCGTCAGGTGGTGGCGGGCGGTGAACTCCCAGCGCGAGAAGTACGTTTCCAGGCGGAAGTCGGGCAGGCGGGTCATGGCGCTCGGTCCCTTGCGCTCGGAGCTCGGTGCTGGCCGGCGGGTCGCGTGGGCCCGCCATCCCTGGACCATACGTCCGATCTGGACAAGAAGTCCAGGAATCCGGACCCCACAGGTCAGCCCGCGGCGCGCGCCTCCCTGACCTCGGCGAGCAGCCCGTAGACGGTGGACCGGGAGACCCGCAGGGCCCCGGCCACCACGGGCGCCGCCCGGCGTACGGCAAACACCCGCTCCTCGTCCAGCCGGCCGAGCACGGCCAGCCGGTCCTGCCGGGTCATCCGCTCCACCGGCCGGCCGGTCTCCCGCACGTGCACGCCGATGATCTGCTGGATCCGCTCGGACCAGTCCTGCTCGAACAGCGGCTCGGGACGCCGCACGGTCGGGGCGCCGAACGCGGACAGCACGGCCGCGGCCTGCTCCAGCGGCGTGCGGTCGAGATTGATGCAGAGCACCGCCGACGGGCGGTCGGCGGCGTCACGCAGCACCGCGCTGACCGAGCTCAGCCGGCGGCCGTCGGCGAGCAGCTTCTCGTACGGTCCGAAGACGTCACGCTCCACCGGATCGAGCGCGTCCAACTCGCCTAGCAGGGACGGGTCCCCGGCCCGGCGGGCGGTCATCGGGTTCCAGATCCCCAGCACCCGGTCGGTGTCCGGATCGTGCAGCACCACCTCGGCGTACGGCCCGAGCAGCAGCACGATCGCCCGGCACACCGGGGCCCACATCCGCACCCGCGGGTCGGGCCCGCCCTCGACTTCGTCCATGGGTCCGGACTATACGTCCGAATCGGACACCGGCTCCGGTTCCGGGCTTCGGGTCCCGGGGGCGGCGACCGGCCGGCCGGGGCCACGGCTACCCTGCCGGAGCAGCCGCAGCGCGGGGCGGAACGGAGGGAGACGTGATGACGGAACGCGAGGTGACCGTCCGGCCGCTGGGCCGGCCCGGCGATCTGGGCTGGGTGGTGATGGCGCACGGGGAGTGCTACGACCGGGAGTTCGGCTGGGACACCGACTTCGAGGCGCTGGTCGCCCGGATCGTCGCCGACTACGCGACCGGCCCGGACGGTGACGCGCCCGGGCCGCAGGCGGCCTGGATGGCGGAGGTGGACGGCGAGCGCGCGGGCTGCGTGTTCTGCGTACCCGAGGACGCCCGGACCGCCAAGCTCCGCCTGCTGCTGGTCGATCCGGCCGCCCGCGGGCTCGGCCTGGGGGCGCGCCTGGTGGACGAGTGCCTCGGCTTCGCCCGGGCGGCCGGGTACCGGGCGATCACCCTGTGGACCAACGACGTGCTCGACTCGGCCCGCCGGATCTACCAGCGGCACGGCTTCACCCTGGTCGCCGAGGAGCCCCATCACAGCTTCGGCCACGACCTGGTCGGCCAGACCTGGCAGCGGTCGCTGTAACGCGCGGTCACGGACGCGCCGCCGTTCGCCGGGTTGGCGGATTGCGGCCACAGGGCTTACCGACAGAGGATCGTCCGTATGACGACCATTCTGGAACGCGCCGGCCGCGACCGCCTGGCCGCAGCACTGGACCGCCTGCCGACGACCCCCGAGGAGGGCGGCGCCTCGGTCCCGGTGGATGCCGCCGCACTGGAGGCGGTGGTCGCGGTGCTCGGCCAGTACGCGGCCCAGTTCGCCGACGAGCCGCTCGGCCGGGCCGTCGGAACCCTCGCGGGCCGCCTGCGCCTGCGGGTCCCGATGACCGCCCTCCTGCGACTGGACAAGGAACTCGACCCCGGAACGGTCGATCTCACCTAGAAGCTGTCCGGCCGCACACCGGACGCGCCCGGCTCCCGGTCGCCCGGAGACCATGGGCGCGGACCGCGCCACGGGCCCTGAGGCCGCCGGCCTGTCGGCAACCTCGGGCAGGGCCCGCTCGCTCCTCCGCCCCGATCTGCTGTTCGACCTTCGCTGTTCAGCCCCCTCGGCTACAGTCGGGCCACTGATCACGCGCTGGGGGGAGCTGCCCGGATGGCAACGGCTGACAGGCTCACGGGGCACTCCGGGGACACCTTCGCCGCGGAGCTCCGGCGACTGCGGCAGCGGTCCCGACTGACGCTGGAGGCGCTGGCGGAGTCCTCCGGGGTCAGCGTGAGAACGATCGGCGGGCTGGAACGGGGTCGTAGCCTGGGCCCGCAGCGCAGGACGGTGACTGCCCTGGCCGATGCGCTCGGGCTCGGCGGGCCGGACCGGGTCCGCCTGGAGGAGCTCGCCGAGGTCGGACGTCCGCGGCCGATGACGGCGCCGGCCGGCTGGTGCGTCCCTCCCCGACCGGTCCCGGATTTCGCCGGGCGGGAGGCCGAACTCGCGCACCTCGCAACGGTGTCGGCGACGGGCACCGGGACACCGGTCACGGTCCTGTCCGGCCCGGGCGGCATCGGCAAGACCACGCTCGCGGTGCGGGCCGCACGGCTGATCGCCGACTCGCGCGGCCTCGAGGTCCTCTACGTCAACCTGCGCGGGCTGGATCCCGAGCCGTCGGACGCGCACCTGGCACTGTTCCGCCTGCTCAAGGCACTGGGAGTCGCGGACCGGGAGATCCACGACGACGTCGACGGCCGCTCCGGCCAGTTCCGGACGCTGTTCGAGCAGCGCCCCGCCGTCCTGATCCTGGACAACGCCCGCGACGAGGAGCAGGTGCGCCCGTTGCTGCCCGGCGCGGGGACGGGACTCGTACTGGTGACCAGTCGCAGACTGCTGACCGGTCTGGAGGGCGTCCACCGCCTGTCCGTGCCGACCCTGCAGGACGCGGAGGGCCTGCGGTTGCTGGGGTCGATCGTCGGTGATGTCGAGGGCCCGCGCGGCGAGGGGCTCGGCGAGCTGGTCGCGGTGTGCGGCGGGCTGCCGCTGGCGCTGCGCATCGTTGGCAACCGGCTGGCCACCCGCCCGGCGTGGACCGCACGGGAGCTGGCGCGCCGGCTGGCCGACTCCGGGCGGCGGCTGGAACAGATCCGCGCCGGCGACCTGCGCATCACGGCGGCGTTCCGGATGTCGTACGACCAGCTGAGCCCGTCGGCCAGGCGTCTGTGCAGACGGCTGTCGTTGGTCCCGGGACCGGACTTCGACGTGGCGTTGGCCGCGGTGGTCGGCGGGTCACCGTCGCCGCGGACCGAGGACGTGCTGGACACCGAGGAGGTGCTGGAGGAGCTGCACGAGCTGGGGCTCCTGTCCCAGTCCGACGACGGCCGCTACGGCTTCCACGACCTGATCCGGCTGTTCGCCGCCGAACGCCTCGCAGCCGAGGAGGACCCGGCCGGGCGCGCGAACCTGCTGCGGTCGACGGTCGAGTGGCTGCTGCGGGTCACGACCGCCGCCGGCCGGTGGTTCGACCCGGAACACGGCGTCGAGCCGCCGGACTGGCGGCAGCCGGTCGACCTGTCCACCTCCGAGGCGGCCGACGCCTGGCTGCGGGCCGAGTCGGACAACTGGTTCGGCGCGGTGCGCGTCGCCGCCGACCAGGGCTGGGACCGCATCGTCGTCGAGACCGCGGACGCGGTGCACTGGTTCTCCAACCAGTGGATGCTGTGGGCCCACTGGCACGAGCTGTTCACGCTGTCCGCGGCGGCGGCGCAGCGGGTCGGCGACCCGGTCGCGCATGCGACCCAGCTGTACAACCTGTCCTGGGCGACGGCCCAGCAGGGCGATACCGAGGAGGCGGTGGCGTCCGCCCTGGAGGCGGCTCGGATCGCCGAGCGGGCCGGCGCGGTGCGTCAGCGGGCCTGGGCCCTGCACTTCGCCGCGCGGGCGAGGCAGACCACCGATCCTGCGGCCTCGCTGCCCTACTCCGAGCAGTCGGAGCAGCTCTTCGCCGAGGTCGGCGACTGGACGGGCCACACCAGCGTCCTGATGTCGGTCGCCGTCACGCTGCTGAGCCTCGGGGAGCCCGCCGCAGCGATCGAGAAGTTGCGGACGGGGCTGGAGATCGCCCGCCGCCCGCCGGCGGGCGGGGCCTGGCAGACCATCGCCGACGTCCTGCTGACCTCGGGCCACTTCTACCTGGCCACGGCGTACCAGGCGGTCGAGGAGTACGACCTGGCCGAATCGGCCTTCCGGGTCGCCGCCGACAACGCCGCCCGCACCGGCATGACCCTGCACCGGGGCCGCGTCGAGGTGAAGCTGGCCCAGCTCCAGCACCGGCGGGGCCGGCTGGTCGAAGCCGTGTCGACCTTGGCGCTGGCGCGGGAACGGTTCATGGAGGTGGACGCCGCCGAGGAGATCACGGCGGCGCAGACGCTCCTGACGGTGTGGGGCGGCACCGACGAAGGCTGAGCGTCCTCACCCGGGAAGGTCCTGGCGCAGCGGGCGCTCCGCCCGCGCCAGTGCGTCACGGAGGGCGGCTCGGCTGGTGATGCCGAGTTTGGGGAAGACCTGGTAGAGGTGGGTGGAGACGGTGCGGGGCGAGAGGTAGAGCTTGGCGCCGATCTGTCGGTTGGTCAGGCCCTGGGCGGCGAGGCCGGCGATCTTCCACTGTTGCGGAGTCAGCAGAACGCGGTCGGCGACGCTGTGGGCCGCGGTGCCGCAGGCGCGCAGTTCCGCGCCGGCCCGCTCGGCCCAGGGTGCGGCACCGAGCCAGTCGAAGGCCTCGATCGCGGCGATGAGGTGGTTCCGGGCCTGGGCGGGGGCCCTGGTACGACGCAGGCGCTCGCCGTGGTGGAGCCGGATCCGGGCCTGTTCGAACGGCCAGCGCTCGGAGCCTCGGACCGCCAGCGCCTCCTGATAGCGCGACACCGCCTCGCCGTCGTCCGAGGCTGCGAGGCCCGCTGCGGCGAGCGTGACCATCTTCAGTCGCGGCGAGATCAGGTCCAGCCCCGCGGCCCGTGCGGCGGCGACGTGGGCCAGCGCCTGGTCGCGTCGCCCGGTGCGCACCGCAGACTCGGCGGCGTCCAGGAAGACCCACAGCGCCTGCCCGACGAAGGGGGCCGGCGTTCCCGGCTCGGAGATGGTGCACACGTGCCGGTACGCCTGCTCGAACTCGCCCTGGGCCAGCGCGATCGTGGCCCTGACCTGGGCGGCGTACCGGCGTACGGCCTCGGCCCGCCGGGAGCCGGACCACTGGTCCATCCGGTCGGCGAGGGCGCGGGCGGTGTCGAAGTCGCCGCAGGCCGCGGAGACGCAGCCGAGGGTGAACTTCGCCGTCCACGACCGCAGCGGCCACCCGAACTCCTCGCACAGGTCGAGCGCCTCCTTGGACAGCCGCCGCGCCTCCGGCCAGTGCCCGGAGAACCAGGCCTGGCTGCCCAGCAGGGACAGGGCCTGGATCGCCGGGAGGATGTTCTCTCCCCCGATGCCCCCGGCCGCCATGCGGCGCAGCGGCTCGTCGACCAGACCGAGCCGGTCGCCGTAGGCGCAGGCGGTCCCCACCCGCAGGATCCTGGCCGGGTCCCGCTCCCCGATCAGCGCCGCCGCCGCGGCGTCGAGCCGCTCCCAGTCCGACGCCCGGGCCCGCACCGGATCCCCGAAGGCGGTCCGCATGAGGTGCAGGGTGTCCGGCACCGGGTCGAGTTCGGCCGCCAGCGCGTCGAAGACCGCCCACAGCTCGGGGCGCCCTCCGTACGCGCAGACCATGAGCAGCACGGCGAGCGCCTCCGGCAGGGCCGCGTCCGGGTTCCGGGACGACCGGCGCCGGCGGTCGATGGCCCCGGTGAGCAGCCGGAAGGCCGTGTCGATGTCGCCGTGGCTGTTGAGCAGGAACACCGAGGCGGCCATCGCCGCGGGCAGGGAGTCGGCGTCCGGGTCGGCGCTGCGGGCGTCCTCCAGCAGGCGCGGGACCTCGCGCAGGCTGCCGGTCAGGTTGGCGCCGACGTAGGCCGCGCCGGCCAGCAGGCGGGCCCGTTCCGCCCCGGTCGGGCTCAGCTCGGCGGCGCGGACCAGGGCTCCCACGGCGTTCGGCCCGTCGCCGCGGTGCGCGCTCACCTCGGCGGCCTCCTCCAGCAGGGCCGCGATCTCCGCATCGGGTTCGATCGAGGCCTGCGCCAGGTGCCAGGCCCGCTGCTCGGGCACTCCGGTCCACGCCGCGGCGAGCGCGCGGTGGACGCCGCGCCGCTGGTCACTGGCCGCCAGGTCGACCACGGCCGAGCGGATGAGCGAGTGCCGGAAGGCCAGCCGGCCGGTGTCGTCATCGACGTGGACCAGGTGCACGCGCTCGGCCGGAGCCAGGTGCTTCAGACTGCACCGGCCGGCCACGGCCCGCCGTACCACCTGCAGGTTGCCGCTGCCTTCCAGGGCCGCGACCAGCAGCAGGTGCCGGGTCGGGGCCGGCAGCGCCCTGATCCGGGCGGCGAAGGCCGCCTGCAGCCGCTCGGTCAGGGGGATGCGCCGCGGCAGCGGCGCGGCCGCGGTGCGCTGCGGGTCGGTCAAGGCCGCGGGGAGTTCCAGCAGTGCCAGCGGATTGCCCTCGGCGTCGGCGATCAGCCGGCGACGGACCCGCGCGGCCAGCGCCGGGAACCGGTGGGTGAGGAGTGTCTCGGAGTCGGCCGGGCTCAGCGGGCCCACCTCGTGGACGGGCAGGCCGCTGCGGTCGAAGAAGCTCTCCTCCTCCGGTCGTGCGGCGCACGCCAACCCCGTGCCGGTGCCGGCGAGCCGGCGGGCGACGCGTTCCAGGACCGCGGCGCTGGAGCGGTCCAGCCAGTGCACGTCATCGAGCACCAGCAGCCCGGGCCGGCTGCCGGAGAGGCTCTTGAGCAGCAGGACCAAGGCCTCGGCGACCGCATCCGGGCCGTGGCCGATCCCCGGCCCGATGCCCACAGCCGTGGCCAGGACAGGTACCTCGGCCGCGGCGGCGCGCAGCTCGGGCGTGGTCGTCAGCAGCTGCGACAGGGCCGAGTAGCCGGCCTGGGCGCGGTACTGGACACCGGTGGCCCGCAGCACCCGCAGCCCGCGGGCGGTCGCCCTGGCGGCCGCGGTGTCCAGCAGTGCCGTCTTGCCCACGCCGGGCTCGCCGAGCAGCACCACGGATCCACCCGTGTCCGGGACAGCGGCGACGAAGTCGTCGAACCGCGCCAGGTCCGGCGACCGGCCGACCAGCGAACCGTGCGGGGTGTCCGGTGTGCCGTCCGGGGCCGATGCGTCGAGCATGGTGCTGTGCCTCCGTCGCAGGCGTTCGGGATGCCTTCATTGAAGTCGCCGGGCCAATCCACGGGCCAGGCAAAAGGACGTGCAAAAGTGTCTGGCGGGTCGTCAGCACGGCCGCCGGGCCGCTCCGGCCACTCCGTGCTGCGCGGAGGTCGCTCACGCTTCGGGCGGTCCGCCCGGCGCACCTACGTCAGATGACGGGAGCGGGCCCGCCGTCGGCGCTCCTATCGTCACGGGCAGGGCCGGGCACCCTGCCCCGGCCACGACTGGAGGAATGATGGACCAGGCACGCGGCAGTGTCGTACTCGTCCACGGAGGATTCGTGGACGGCTCCGGGTGGCAGGGCGTCCACGACGCGCTGACAGCCGACGGCTACCAGGTGGCCGTCGTCCAGAACCCCACGTTCTCGCTGGAGGGTGACGTGGCCACCACCCACCGCGTGATCGAGGACGTGCCCGGACCGGTCACCCTGGTCGGCCACTCCTACGGCGGCGCGGTCATCACCGAGGCCGGCACCCACGAGAAGGTCGAGGCGCTCGTCTACATCGCCGCGTTCGCCCCGGACAAGGGCGAGTCGGTCGCCACCTTGATCGCCGACCCGCCGCCGGGTGCCCCGGTGCCGCCGATCCTGCCGCCGGTCGACGGCTTCCTGTTCCTGGACCGGGACAGGTTCGCCGAGTCC
Organism: Kitasatospora sp. NPDC094015; assembly: GCF_040304075.1. Taxonomy (NCBI): domain Bacteria; kingdom Bacillati; phylum Actinomycetota; class Actinomycetes; order Kitasatosporales; family Streptomycetaceae; genus Kitasatospora; species Kitasatospora sp. NPDC094015. The sequence goes on along the minus strand of NZ_JBEOUL010000017.1, from coordinate 23,567 downwards.
TTCGCCGGTGACCTGCCGGAGGCGCAGGCCCGCTTCATGGCCGACTCCCAGGTCCCCTGGGGCTTGGACGCCCTCAACGGCGCGGTGTCCCAGCCGGCCTGGCGCTTCAAGCCGTCCTGGTACCTCGTCGCCGCCGACGACCGCATGATCCCGCCGCCGGCCCAGCGCGCGATGGCCGAGCGGATCGGTGCCACCACCGTCGAGGCGCCCGGCAGCCACTCGGTGTACCTCTCCCAGGTCGCCGCCACCGCCGACCTGATCAAGCAGGCCGCGCGCGGCTGACCTGAGCCCCGCGCTCTCCCCGATCCGGACGTACGAGGAGTCCTATGAACACGGAGTTTTCCCGCCGCACGATGCTGGCCGCGGGAGCGGCGCTGGCGGGGTCGGCCGCGCTGGCGGCGAGCGGAGGAGGGACAGCCTCCGCCGCGGCCCCGAACGGTACCGGTGAGAGGAAGCCCAGGGTGAAGCCCACCATCGTCCTGGTGCACGGCGGCTACGCCGACTCCTCCTGCTGGAACGCCACCATCGGCGAGCTGCAGCACAAGGGCTACACCACGGTCTGCGGGTCCAATCCGCTGCGCGGCATCCCGACCGACGCCCCGTACATCGCCAGCCTGCTGGACAGCATCGCCGGACCGGTCGTGCTGGTCGCGCACTCCATGGGCGGGACGGTCATCACCAACGCCGCCGCCGGGAAGGCGAACGTCAAGGCCCTGGTGTACGTCGCCGCGTTCGTGCCCGACGTGGGCGAGACCCAGGGCGAACTCATCACGAAGTTCCCCGGCAGCGAGGTCGGACCGGTGAGTGTGCCGGTGCCGTACACCAAGGCCGACGGCACCACCGGGACCGATCTGTACCTGGGCAAGGACGGGCAGGCGGCCTTCGCCGCCGACCTCTCCGCCGCCGAGTTCCGGATCCTCCAGGCCACGCAGCGGCCGTTCGACGCCGACTCCTTCACCTTCCCGACGACGGCCGCGGCCTGGCGGACGATCCCGACCTGGGGCCTGGTCGCCGGCCGGGACAAGGCGATCCCGCCGGCGTGCGAGCGCTGGATGTACAGCCGCGCCAACGCCCGCAAGGTGGTCGAGGTTCCGACCTCGTCCCACGTCGTGATGCTCAGCCACCCCCGGGTCGTCGCCGACCTCATCGACGACGCCGCCAAGGCGGTCTGACACCGGGGGCGAACGTGGGTGCAGGCCGGCTGACCCCGGGTCTGCACCCACGTCGCGCGGGGTGACGACCGGTGGACCGGACACCGTCACCGACCTGATGCCGGCCGCCGTCCGGGGCATCAGTACAGGGTGGTGCGGTAGTGGTGCTCGGCGATCGCCGTGAGCTCGTCGAGCTGGTCACCCAGCGCGTCGGCCATCTTGGCGGCGTTCTCGGCCACGCTCATGGTGTAGAAGTCGCCCCCGAGCAGGACCGTCTCGGCCAGTCCCCGTGGATCGCCCTCCCACAGGCGTGACCTGATCAGGGCCTTGCCGCACTGGGCGAACACCTCCTGCACCCGCACCACGATCGCCAGGACCGCGGGCTTGGCGTCGGCAGCGAGCATGTCCAGCAGCCCGGGGTCGTCGCAGATGAAGGCGGACCCGTTGACCCGGACGACCTCGCGGAGCCCCGGCACGAGGAACACCAGGCCCACCCCGGGATTGCGGGACAGGTTCTCGAAGGTGTCGGCGAACTTGTTTCCCGGCCGGTCCGGGATGGCCAGGGTCCACGGGTCCAGCACCCGCACGGCGCCCGGCGGATCGCCCCTGGGGCTGACGTCGAGGTTGCCTCCCTCGTCCGTCGTGGCGAGGCAGAAGAACGGGCTGTGCGCGATGAACCGGGCGGCGAACTCGCCGATGCGCGGCTCCTTCTTGTCGGCGATGAACGGCGCCGGATACCCGATGATCTCGCGCACGCGCTCCATGGAGACGGGCCGGTAGTCGTCGGCGGCCGTACGGGTGCGGTCCTGGTGGCTCATGGTCGTCCTCCCGAAGGGTCCTCGTTCGGCATGTCCTAGACGTCCAGCACCAAGCGCCCGCCGCGAGCCCTGGAGACGCAGGGGTAGAAGCGGTCGCCGCGGGCCCGCTGCTCGGCGGTGAGGATGTCGTCGCGGTGGTCGGGCTCTCCTTCGAGCACCCGGGTCTCGCAGGTGCCGCAGACGCCCTCGCGACAGGAGCCGGCCACGGGCAGGTCTTCGGCCTGGAGCGCGGCGAGGACGCTGGTCCCGGCGGGCACCCGGACCGTGCGGTCGGAGCGGGCGCACACCACCTCGAGGTCGGTGTCGGCACGCGGCACCCTGGGGCGGGGCCGGAACCGCTCCAGGCGCACCGACCCGGCCGGCCAGTGCGCCGCCCGCTCCTCGACCGCGGTCAGCAGTGGTTCGGGGCCGCAGGCGTAGACGGCGGTGCCGGGGCGCGGCCGCTCCAGCCAGCGGTCGAGCGGGATCCGCCCCACCTCGTCCTTCGGGTACAGCCGCACGTTGTGCCGGTGGGCGGCCAACTCCTCGGTGAAGGCCATCGAGGCGGCGGTGCGTCCCCCATACAGGAGCTGCCAGGGAACGCCCCACGCGGCGGCCTGCCGGGCCATCGCCAGAATCGGGGTGATGCCGATGCCTCCCGCGACGAACAGGTAGGACCGCTCCCGTTCGAAACCGAAGTTGTCGAACGGGCCGCGCAGTCGGATGCCCTGCCCCGGTCGCAGGAAGGCGTGCACGTACTCGGAACCGCCGCGGCTCGAGCGCTCCCGCCGCACGGCGATCCGGTACGCGGCCCGGTCCTGCGGGGACCCGCACAGCGAGTACTGCCGCGCGATGCCCGTGGGCAGCGCCAGCTCGACGTGCGCGCCCGGCCGCCACGTGGGCAGCGGCCGCCCGTCCGGTCGCGCGAGGTCCACGGACACCACACCGTCGGCCTCCCAGCGCACCTGGCGCACGAACAGCCGCATCTCCCGCACCGCGCCGGCGGAACTCTCCGCGCCGGGCTCATCCCCGTTCCCGGCGGGGCGGTACCGATGGTCACTCACCTGATGGTCGCTCACCGTCTCACCCTCCTCCCTCTTGTCCAATGGACAATAGACCGTCGCTTGTCCAATGGACAAGAGGCGGCGCGGTATATTGCCCGCAAGATCCGAGGCGCAGCAGGGGAAAGGCACATGAGCATCAGCCGGGCGGCAGTCGTCGGCGCAGCACTGGACGTGCTGGACCAGCAAGGGCTGGACAAGGTGACGATGCGAGCCGTCGCCGACCGCCTGGGCGTGCAGCACAACACCGTGCGCTGGCACGTGGAGAGCAAGCAACGCCTGCTCGTGCTGATGTCCGACGCGATCCTCGCGGACCTGGACGTGGCGGCGCTGCCACCCGCCTGGGAGGAGCGCGTGCGCGCCCTCGCCCGCTGGTGCCGGCAGGCGATCCTCGCCCGGCGCGACGCGGCGCGTCTGATCGCCGGGCTCTCCACGGCCGAGGCCAACACCTACCGGTTCGCCGACACGATGATCCAGACCCTCCTCGACGCGGGACTCACGCCCCGCGCCGCGGCGTGGGCGAACTGGACCGTCTTCTACCTGATCCTCGGCATCACCCAGGAGCAGCAGGCCCAATCCGCCGAGGCACCCGAGCAGGTCGCGGCCTTCGACGACCCCGCCTACCCCGCCCTGCGCGAGGCCTCCGCCCATGTCGCGGCCGGCACCTTCGACGAACGCTTCGAGTTCGCACTCGACATGCAGGTGGTCGCACTGGGGGCCGAGCTCGCCCGCACCGCCGGCGCGACGACGACGAGCTGAGCGCCCGCCGGCCCTGACGGCGTCCGGGCCCTGGGCGGCGATGGGGTCCGGCCGGCAGTGCGGGCCGGCGCCGGACGGGCGGGCGATGCGGGGCCTTCGGGTGGGACGCGCCCCGAACTCCTTTGCGGCCGCGTGCAGGTCGACCCGGGTCCGGACCGCTTACGGCTGCCGCGCCGGCGCGGTCCGGACCGACCATCGCGCCGGCCGGCCGGTCATGCGCCAGGTCTCCGCCGGCACCGACGTCCCACACCGCGCCTCGACGCAGTATCGGAAGAGATACCGCAGGTGGGACGCCATGATGCCGGCACGGGGATCAGCCGTTACGCGGACGATGACCTCGTAGTCACGCAGGTAGTTGGTGTATCCGTGGTGCACGACAGCCTGATCGAACGTCTCGTTCAACATCTGCGCAAGTACGGCGGTATCCATGCCGCCCTTCTACCTCACTCTGCGGGACGTTCGAAAACCAGATCGGCTGAGGACCTCGCGTTCTACGCGTGCCTGCGTGCCATGCGCAGCGCTCCTCCGCCCCTGCTCCTCTGATCAGGACGTCCTCTTGGCCTGAATATCATTCGTCCGATGCATTCTTCGACTGCCAGGATGCCGCAGTGGGCGTAGTGGACAGGGCGTGGGAACGGCTCGGACAGCAACCCGGATCGACGGAGTTGGTCGCGACGCTACAGAGGATCGCGACGGGTGAACCGGCTGACGGGTACCGACTGGCTCACGCGATGTACGCGGACCGGGAGGGGATGAGCGCCTTGGCCCCGGACGCGCTGCCGATCGTGCTGGCCCTGGCCTGCGATTCGGCGCTGCCGGCCCGCGACGAGGTGGTGCTGGCATTGACCATGCTGGTCGAATGCGCGCGGTCCCAGCCCGTGGAGCGGTTCCCTCCAGCCTGGCCGTCCGCCTGGCAGGCGTGTCGCGCGGCCGCGGAGCCGCTGCTCGCGGACCAGGATCCGAAGGTGCGCTGGTGGGCGGTCGACCTGGTGGAGCTTCCGGGCCTGCTGCTGGACCGGCTGCGGATGGAGACCGAGCCGTCGATGCGGATCCGGCTCCTGCTGCGGCTGGGTCAGGTCGCGACACCGACCGACGATCAGGCACGAGCGGCCCTGACCGCAGCCACCGGGGCCCCGCTCCTGCGGCTGACGGCACTGCGAGGCCTGAACCGGTTGGATCCCGACGGCTCGGCCGGGCGGGTCGACGGGTTGGTGGAATTGTTCAACGACCCGTTGATGCCGGCGTCGGTCGAGCTGATGTGGAATCCGGCCGACCAGGAGTACCGTCCCGACCTGTCGGACCTGGTCCTGCCGACGGCCGAGGACCTGCCCGGCGCGGTCGCGGCGCGGTTCACCGCCCGGCTGGCCCGTAGTGGTGATCCAGAACTGCGGGTGGCGGCGCTCGACGCGGCCTGGGGGGTGCTGACGATGCGGCCCTCGGCCGGTCCGGAGCTGCTGACGATGGCGGGCGAGTTGCTCGACGATCCGGATCCGCGGATCCGCGTACGGGCCACCCACCTGTTGGCGATGCTGGGGAAGGCTGCCGCACCGTTCACCGACAAGTTGTTCGCGCTGCTGGACGACCTGAGCGGGGACGAGTGGCTGGACGGCACCATCGCGGACTTCGCGCGCTGGGCACTGGCTCGGATCGGCGATCCCCGCGCACTACCGGGCCTGGTGTGGCAGTTGACGGCAGTGAACAGGGAGCAAGGACGTAGCTGGACGGGTGGGGACCCGCATCGCCCGGATCCGTACGACGCACTGATCGCCCTGCCGGAGCACGCCGAGGCCCTGCGCCCGCAGATGGCCGTGTGGACAACGGGCGGGGTGTTCTCCGCAGCCGGTGTCCTGGCGGCGTGGGACGGCCGAAACGTCATCCCGTGCCAGCCACCTGCGGGGTCGGATCTGGAGTCGGTGGCGTGCCGGCTCGGCGAAATGCGACAGCGGTACCAGCCCTGGCACGAGGCGAGCAGGTACCGGACGGCGATGGTCGCCGTCGCGACGCTCTCCCAACACGGACCGCTGCCCCCGAAGGTCCGCGCCGCCGTGGAGCACGCGCTGTCCCTGGACCGCCGCCTGTCCAAGGAGTACGACTACCGGGCGGTCCTGGACGACGAACGCGTGCGTGACATGCTGCACCGGGCACTGCGCGGCGAGGCCGTACGGATGCCGGCCCTCTCCGTACCGCTATAGACCTCGGCTCGGAGGGACGGGGAAGGCGTCCTTCGGGCAGCTGCCACCGGACGCGGTGAGTCGGGCGGTCAGGCCGTCAACGATCAGGGCGAGGCCTGCCTCGAATGCCGCTTCGTGGTCGACGGGGGGCAGGTCGGCCGGTAGGTCCGGGTCGGCGGTGTTGCCGGTGTCGGCCTGTTCCTCCAGGACGCTGCCGACCGTGAAGCGGCCGGCCGCGAGCATCGCCATCTGCGCGTCGTGCTCGGGCACGCCGGAGTCGGCGAGGAACCTCATCTTGTGGCGGATCCGGTCGAGATCCGTACTGGGCGTGGTGCCGGCGTGGAGGCGCGCGCCGTCGCGGCGGATCAGCAGGGTGCGCCGGAAGCTGCGGGTGTTCTCCAGGAACCACGCGCGCCAGTCCTCCCCGGGCATCGGCAGCGGCGCCTGCGCATGGGGCACCATCGCGGCCTGCGCCATCGCGGCGAGCAGGTCCTTCTTGGTGCGGAAGTACCAGTACAGCGAGGGCTGTTCGACGCCCAGTCGCCTCGCCAGCTGCCGGGTGCTGACGGCGTCCAGGCCGACCTCGTCGAGCAGGTCGAGCGCCTCGGTGATCACGGTCTCACGGTTCATCTTCGCCACGTTGACAATCTATCGCTGATAGACGACGCTGCAAAAGAATCATTCACCGATAGATTTTGAGTGGTGGACATGACACGGAATTCGGGAGCGCGGTCCTTGCGCGTCCTCATCGCCGGCGGCGGGGTCGCCGGGCAGGCGCTGGCCTTCTGGCTGGCCCGGGGCGGACACCGGGTGACGGTCGTCGAACGCTTCCCCGCGCTGCGGGCCACCGGCGCCCAGGTCGACCTCCGGGGTCAGGGCATCGAGGCCGTCCGGCGGATGGGGCTCCTCGACGAGGTCCGGGGCCGGCTCGTGGACGAGAAGGGCGTCGCCTTCGTGGACGCCCGCGGCCGGGCCCGAGCGACGATCATGGCGAACACCTCCGGACAGGGCCGCCAGTCCCTGACCTCCGAGTACGAGATCATGCGCGGCGACCTGGTCCGGATCCTCCACCGCGCGACCGAACTCGACGCCGAGCACGTCTTCGGCACCAGCGTGGACAGCTTCGAGCAGGACGAGCACCGGGTCGTCGCGCACTTCTCGGACGGCTCGTCCGGCGAGTTCGACCTGCTGGTCGGCGCGGACGGGCAGGGCTCACGCATCCGCCGGGCGATCCTCCCGGAGGGCTTCGACCCGTACCGGCGGCTCGGGATCCACCTGGCGTACTGGTTCGTCCCGCGGATCGCCTCCGACAGCGACATCCGCGACACGTACATGGCCCCCGGCGGCCGGCAGATCATGCGACGCAGCCACAATCCGACCGAGACCCAGGTCTACTTCGTGCTGCGGGAGGAGTCCGAGGAGGCCTCGGCGATCCACCGGGCATCCGTCGAGCGCCAGCAGGAGTTCTGGGCGGGCCGGTTCCGCGACGCCGGATGGCAGACCGGGCGCTTCGTCGAGGGCATGCGGACCAGCCCCTTCTTCCACTCCCAGGAGGTCGTCCAGGTGCGCACCGACACCTGGTCCCGGGGCCGCGTGGTCCTGGTCGGGGACGCCGCGCACTGCGCCTCCCCCTACAGCGGAATGGGGATCTCCGGCGGCCTGGTCGGCGCGTACGTCCTGGCCGACCAGCTCGACCGGCACCCGGACGACCTGCCGACCGCGCTGGCGGCCTACGACACCGTGCTGCGGCCGTTCGCCGACCGGATCCAGGCCGCGGTCAGTCCACGGCTCCTGCGGCTGGCCATGCCGACGACCCGGCGCGCCATCGACGCCTTCCAGGCGGTCACCGCACTGGCCTGCTCCCTGCACGTCCCCGACCTCCTCGCGCGCCGGTCGAAGGAGGACCGCGGCGGTACCTGGGAGCTGCCCCGGGCCCGGCGCGGCTGAGCCCCGCCCGACACGCACGGACGGGCGAACGTCCGACGTCGCCGGTGGGCGCTGCTGCACGCTCGTGGGACGACGTCGCATGACGGAGCATCAGCTGTCAACTCGCCAGGAGGAAACGGTGGCCAACATTCCGACCGATCTCAAGTACACCCGGGAGCACGAGTGGGTGCGCACCCTCGACGGGGGCCGGATGGCGATCGGGATCACCGATCACGCGCAGCGCCAGCTCGGCGACATCGTCTTCGTCGAGCTGCCGAAGGTGAAGGACCGCAGGGAGGCCGGCGAGCCGTTCGGGACGGTGGAGTCGGTCAAGTCGGTGACCGAGGTCTACCTGCCGGTGAGCGGGACGGTGTCGGCCGTGAACGAGGAGCTCAACGACTCTCCGGAGGTGATCAACGACGACGCCTACGGCGACGGCTGGATGATCGAGATCACCCCGGACAAGGGCGCCGGGCAGAACGGCCTACTCACCGCCGCGCAGTACGAGGCGTACGTGAAGGCCGGGTCCGACGACTGACGGCAGCCGGTCGCCCGACGGTGCGGCCACCCCGGGCGGTTGCCCCCGGGGTGGCCGCACCGGCCGGACGGTGGTGGCGGTGAGGGTGGCGGCGTCAGCCGACCAGGCGCTCCACGATCCAGTCCACCAGCGGCTTGGTCACCTGGCTGTGCACGGTGTTCTCGGTGTCGCACTTGAACTCGTCGAGCGCGCTCTTCTCGTCCACCGCCTCGACCCGCTCGTACGGGTCCACGTCCCAGGCCACCGGGTCGTAGTCCAGCGCCACCGCGCTCACCGAGGGGACGAAGCAGCCGTACTCGTAGGTCGCCGGGATCTCGGCGCCCAGCGCCTTCGCGATCTTGCCGAAGGAGTCCAGGGTGCCGCCCGGGGCGCCGTCGAGGCCGGGGACGTGCGAGGTGAAGCCCCGCCGCACCTGGCCGACGGCCCGCATCTCGCCGATCGGCTTCCGCTCGCCGCCGTCGGGCTGGAAGTTCGCCCGCGCGTACACCACCAGCGGCACCTGCACCTCGAACACCTCCCCGCCGGCCGGCAGGTCGCGGCCGACGCCGGTACCGGTGCCGTTGGCGACGCCCAACTTGCGAGGCCGCTGCGGGAACTGGCCCAGCTCGCGCAGCTCCGACAGGAACTGGACGCGCAGCTCGCTGGCGGTGGCCACCGGCCCCTCGTACTTGGCGTCCGGGACCCACGCGTACAGCAGCTGCTGCGCGGCGGGGCTCCGGATCAGCTCGGCCTCCTTCACCTTGCCGGGCTCGGTCGGCATCGACTCGAAGAAGTAGGCCATCTGCTGGAGGACCAGCGGGATCCAGGCACCGTTGTGCGGGGAGTCCCAGGACAGGTACGTGCCGGTCTGGTGGTCCTGGCCCTTGTCCTCCATCTCGGCCAGTGCGTAGCGGGTGATGATGCCGCCCATGCTGACCCCGCCGACGATCAACGGCGTGTCACCCACCCGGCGGTTGATGGCCTCGTTGATGGCGCTGATCACCACCCCGGCATTGGCCTGGATGTAGGTGTGGCGCTGCTCGAAGCCGACCAGGACGACATCGATGCCCGCCGCGAGCAGCTGGTCGAGGAAGCCCTTCCGGCCGCCCGGGTAAGGGGCGTTGAAGTGCGCGAAGAGGTCGTCCAGGTTGCTCGGGCCGTAGTTGAAGCCGTCGGCGAAGATGAACGGCCGCTCCAGCTCCCGGTGGCCGTCGGCGAGGTAGACCGCCGCCTCGCCGAGCGCCACCTCCCGCCGGTACGGCCGGGCGGAGCGGAGCGGCCAGGTCTCCTTCGACCGGCCCTCGCCGCCGCCGCGCGCGCCGGCGGTCGGGGTGCCGAACCACGGGCCCTTCGGCAGCCTCCTGGCGTACTCGGACGTCTTCTCGGCCGAGGACTTCTCCTCGGCCTGCGACCACGTCAGTTCGACATCGATCCTGGCTTCCTGCGTCATGGGATGGGTACCGCCTCTGCTCGGGTGTCACGGGGACCGGCACCCTGCGCCGCGACCTGCTGCGAAACGGGCTGCGGCGCACCGGAGTTGCCGGGACGACAAGGGTGCCGCCGTCCAATGTGCAGGAAGTTCGCACAGAAACCGATGCGCCCCGCCGCCGACCTGCCCCCCAGGGGTGGTGAACCGGCGCAGTACGGGAGCGCGCGCCCCGCGCGCCCGCTCCCCTGCGCCGGTCGGGGCCCATACTGGAGGGTGCCAACCCCGCTCGACGGAAGGACGGTCCAGCACGATGTGCGGCCGATTCGTCTCCACCACGACCCCGGCGGACCTGGTCGACCTGCTCGGCGGGCTGCGCTGGGACCCGGTGGAGACCCTCGCACCTAGCTGGAACGTGGCGCCCACCGACCCGGTGCCGGCCGTGCTGGAGCGGGTCGACCGGGAGACCGGCGAGCTGGTGCGCCGGCTGCGTCCGCTGCGCTGGGGCCTGGTCCCGTCCTGGTCGAAGGACCCGTCCGGCGGCGCCCGGATGATCAACGCCAGGTCCGAGACCGTGCACGAGAAGCCGGCCTTCCGGAAGGCCTTCGCCTCCCGGCGCTGCGTGATCCCGGCCGACGGCTACTTCGAGTGGCGCCCGGTCCCCGCCGCCGACGGGCACAAGGCCTTCAAGCAGCCGTACTTCCTCAGCACCGGCACGGTGATGCTGCTGGCCGGCCTGTACGAGTTCTGGCGCGACCGTTCGCTGCCCGAGGACGACCCGGCCGGCTGGCTGACCACCACCACGATCATCACCATGGACGCCACCGACAGCGCCGGCCGGGTGCACGACCGGATGCCGCTCACCGTCGCCCCGGAGGACCTCGCCGGCTGGCTCGACCCGGACACCTCCGACCCGGACGTGCTGCACCGGCTGCTGGCCCGGCCGGGCGGCGGCGACCTGCGGGTGCGGGCGGTCTCCACCGCCGTCAACAGCGTCCGGTCCGACGGGCCGGACCTGCTGGCGCAGGTCCCGGACCCGCTGGGCCTGGCGGACTGACCCCGCCGGTCAGCCGCCGACGTACGCCGCGAGATGCTCGCCGGTGAGCGTCGAGCGGGCGGCGACCAGGTCGGCAGGGGTGCCCTCGAAGACCACCCGGCCGCCGTGGTGGCCGGCGCCGGGGCCCAGGTCGATGATCCAGTCGGCGTGCGCCATCACCGCCTGGTGGTGCTCGACCACGATCACCGACTTGCCGGCGTCCACCAGCCGGTCCAGCAGCCCGAGCAGCTGCTCGACATCGGCCAGGTGCAGCCCGGCGGTCGGCTCGTCCAGGACGTAGATCCCGCCCTTCTCGCCCATGTGGGTCGCCAGCTTCAACCGCTGCCGCTCGCCGCCGGACAGCGTGGTGAGCGGCTGCCCGAGGGTGAGGTAGCCGAGCCCGACATCGGCCAGCCGGGCCAGGACCGCGTGCGCGGCCGGGGTGCGCGCCTCGCCGTCGGCGAAGAACGCCGCCGCCTCGTCCACCGACATCGCCAGCACCTCGCTGATGTCCCGCCCGCCGAGGTGGTGGTCCAGCACCGAGGCCTCGAACCGCTTGCCCTCGCACTCCTCGCAGGTGGTGGCGACCCCGGCCATCATCGCCAGGTCGGTGAAGACCACACCGGCGCCGTTGCAGTTCGGGCAGGCACCCTCGGAGTTGGCGCTGAACAGCGCCGGCTTCACCCCGTTCGCCTTGGCGAACGCCTTGCGGATCGGGTCGAGCAGCCCGGTGTAGGTGGCCGGGTTGCTGCGCCGCGAGCCGCGGATCGCGCCCTGGTCGACCGAGACCACACCCGCCCCGGCCCCCGCCGGCCCCTTCACCAGCGACCCGTGCACCAGCGAGCTCTTGCCGGAGCCGGCGACACCGGTGACCACGACCAGCACCCCGAGCGGGACGTCGACGTCCACCTCCCGCAGGTTGTGCGTGCTCGCGCCACGGATCTCCAGCGCGCCGGTGGGCGTGCGCACCTTCTCCTTGACGGCGGCGCGGTCGTCCAGGTGGCGGCCGGTGACGGTGCCGCCGGCGCGCAGCCCCTCGACGGTGCCCTCGAAGCACACCGTGCCGCCGCCCGAGCCGGCGCCGGGGCCGAGGTCCACCACGTGGTCGGCGATCGCGATGGTCTCCGGCTTGTGCTCCACCACCAGCACCGTGTTGCCCTTGTCGCGCAGGCGCAGCAGCAGCTCGTTCATCCGCTGGATGTCGTGCGGGTGCAGGCCGGTGGTGGGCTCGTCGAAGACGTACGTGGTGTCGGTGAGCGCGGAGCCGAGGTGGCGGATCATCTTGACGCGCTGGGCCTCACCGCCCGACAGGGTGCCCGACGGACGGTCGAGCGAGAGGTAGCCGAGGCCGATCTCCACGAACGAGTCCAGCGTCCGGCCCAGTGCGGTGAGCAGCGGTGCCACCGACGGCTCGGCCAGGCCGCGGACCCAGTCGGCGAGGTCGGTGATCTGGAGCGCGCAGGCGTCGGCGATGCTGAGGGCGCCGATCCGCGAGGAGCGCGCGGCCTCGCTCAGCCGGGTGCCGCCGCACTCGGGGCAGTCGGTGAAGGTGACCGCGCGGTCCACGAAGGCCCGGAGGTGCGGCTGGAGCGCGTCCCGGTCCTTGGACAGCATCGACTTCTGGATCTTGGGGACCAGGCCCTCGTAGGTGAGGTTGATCCCGTTGATCTTCACCTTGGTCGGTTCCCGGTACAGGAAGTCGTGCATCTCCTTCTTGGTGTACCGGCGGATCGGCTTCTGCGGGTCGAGGAACCCGGACTCGGTGAAGACCCGGGTCGTCCAGTGCGCGTCCGAGGTGTAGCCGGGCACGGTGATCGCGCCCTCGGCGAGCGACTTCGAGGCGTCGAAGAGCTGGGTGAGGTCGATGTCGGAGACCGAGCCCCGGCCCTCGCAGCGCGGGCACATCCCGCCGGTGCGGCTGAACGACGCCCGGACGGTCTTCCGGGCCCCGCGCTCGACCGTGATCGCCCCGCTCGCACGGACCGAGGGCACGTTGAAGGAGTACGCGTTGGGCGAGCCGATCTGCGGCTGCCCGAGGCGGCTGAAGAGGATCCGCAGCATCGCGTTGGCGTCCGTCGCGGTGCCGACCGTCGAACGCGGGTCGGCGCCCAGGCGCTGCTGATCCACCACGATCGCGGTGGTGAGCCCTTCGAGGACGTCCACCTCGGGGCGGGCGAGCGACGGCATGAACCCCTGCACGAAGGCACTGTAGGTCTCGTTGATCAACCGCTGGGACTCTGCGGCGATGGTGCCGAAGACCAGCGAGCTCTTGCCCGAGCCGGAGACGCCGGTGAACACCGTGAGCCGGCGCTTGGGGATCTCCACGCTGACGTCCCGGAGGTTGTTCACGCGTGCGCCGTGCACGCGGATCAGCTCGTGGCTGTCGGCGACGTGCGGGGCGGGCGACCGCCGGTCCGTCCTGCTGGCCTTGCTCATCGGATCTCCATCTCTCGGGCGGGCCGCGTCGCACGGGCGGGGCCGCGCATGGCGGCCACGCTAGCGGGCGCCGGGGGGCGACGCTTCTCGATTCCTGACCGGATGCGGGCCCGCTCCCCCCGGGGCCCGGCCCCGCGTCCGAGCGCCGCTGGGGTGGCGGGCGCGCCCCATCCGGGCTTGGATCGGGAATGTCTTGCTGATCCCGGTCCCGTGAGAGTTGGGTCCCCTGGTGAACAGCCCGAAACCCGGCCCCCGCGCGGACGGGGACCGCCTCGACCAGGCCATCCTGGCCGCACTGTTCTCGCAGTCGCCGGTCGGGCTGCACCTGCTGGACACCCGCCTGCGGCTGGTGCGGGTCAACGTGGCGGCCCGGCTGATCCGGCACTTCCCGCTCGACCGCCTGATCGGCAGGCCGCTCACCGACCTGTTGAAGGCCTTCGACGTCTCCGGCCCCGAGCACGTCGAGCGGGTCGTCCGCGAGGTGCTCAAGACCGGCGGCCCCGTCCTCGACCTACGGATGCGCGCCCGCAGCCAGGCCGACCCGGAGGTCGAGGCCATGGTGTCGGCGGACGTCTTCCGCCTCCAGGAACCGGACGGCACCGTACTCGGACTGGCCTTCGCGATCACCGACATCACCGCCCGGGCCCGGGCCGAGGCCCGGCTGCGGCTGCTCAACCGCGCCGCCACCGCCGTCGGGACCACCCTCGACATCTTCCGCACCGCCGAGGAGATCTGCGAGGTCACCGTGCCGGACCTGGCCGACTCGGTGGCCGTGGACGTGTTCGACCCCGTGCTGCGCGGCGAGGCCCCCGCCGCCGCGGCGACGCTCGACAGCGCCCCGCTGCGCCGCGCCGGCTTCCGCTCCGCCGCCGGCGACTCGTACCCCGGGGAGGTCGCGATCGGCGAGATCGGCACCTACCCCTTCGGCACCCCCTACCGGCGGGTGCTCACCGACCTGGCGCCGCTGCTCATCGCGCACCTCGACACCGACGCCGAGTGGCTGGACCCGACCCGCAGACGCGACCGCCGGCTGCTCACCAACGGTGTGCACTCGATGATGGTGCTGCCGATCCGGGCCCGCGGGGTGGTGCTCGGGATGATGTGCCTCTACCGCTGGCGCAACCCCGTCCCGTTCGATCGCGGCGACCTGGACCTCGCCGAGCAGCTCACCGCCGGGGTCGCGCTCAGCCTGGACAACGCACGGCTGTACAGCCGGGAACGCTCGGTGGCCCGGATCCTGCAGCGGGAGCTGCGGCGCACCGACGCACCGGTCAGCTCGGCGGTCGACACCGCCCAGGCCTACCTGCCCGCGGGCGCCGGGGGCGGCTGGTTCGACGTCATCCAGCTCTCCGGCGCGCGGGTGGCGCTCGCCGCCGGCGACACCACCGGGCGCACCCTCAACGCCCCCTCCGCGATGGGCGAGCTGCGGGCCGTGCTCGCGGCGCTCTCCGACCTCGACCTGCCGCCGGACGAACTGCTGGAGCGGCTGGACGACCTGGCGGGCTCCGGCGACGAGAGCGGCGAGGGCCCCGACCGCGCCGCCAGCTGGCGGGCGAGCTGCCTGTACGTGGTCTACGACCCGGTGAGCCGGCTGTGCACGATGTCCAGCGCGGGCCACCCCGCGCCGGTCCTGCTGCACCCCGGCGGGGAGGTCGAGCCGCTCGACGTGCCGACCGGGCCGCCGCTCGGGCACGGCACCAGCCACCACACCGTGCTCGAACGCACCCTGCCCGAAGGGAGCGTCCTGCTGCTCTACAACACCGCCCTGCTGGGGGACGGGCGACGCCTGGACCGGCCCGGCGCCGGCCTGGACGCGCTGCGGCGGGCCACCGCCGGGGTGCGCGGGACCGCGCTCCAGGACACCTGCGACGCGATCGTGGACGCGCTGGCGCCGGAACAGCCGCTGCGGGACGCGGTGCTGCTGCTCGCGCGTACGCATGCGCTCGGGGCGGAGCAGGCGGCGGCGTGGACGCTCCCGAACGCGCCCGAGGCCGCGGCCGGGGCGCGGCGGCTGGCCGGGGGGCAGCTGGAGCGGTGGGGGCTGGCGGAGCTCACCGACGGTGCGCAGCTGATCGTGAGCGAGTTGGTGACCAACGCGGTGCGGTACTCCGACGGGCCGATCGAGCTCCGGCTGCTCCGTGACCGGGCGCTGATCTGCGAGGTCGGCGACGACAGCACTACGGCGCCGCGGCTGCGGCGGGCGGACGACACGGACGAGGGCGGGCGGGGGCTGTACATCACGGCGCACCTCACGGAGCGGTGGGGGGTCAGGCCGGAGCGGCGGGGGAAGACGATCTGGGCGGAGTTGCCGTTGCCGGGGGGATGAGGGGGGCGGCTGGGGGCGGGGCCGAGGGCGAGTGCGGCGCTGTGGGGAGTTGGGCGCGCAGTTCCTCGCGCCCCTGAAGGGTGACCCGGAGCGGGGAGGGATGGGCGAGGCCTGGGGGCAGGTGCGGGGAGGTGGGGGGCTGGGCGCGCAGTTCCTCGCGCCCCTGAAGGGGGTTACCGGGGGTGTGTGCGGAGGGCGGTGATCAGGTTGGCGATCAAGGTGGCGCGTTCGGGCATGGTGGCGGTGAGGAGGTGTTCGTGGTCGGCGTGGGCGCCGCCGCCGACGGCGCCGAGGCCGTCGAGGGTGGGGACGCCGAGGGCGGCGGTGAAGTTTCCGTCGCTGCCGCCGCCCACCGTGGCGGAGCCGATGCCGGGGAGCAGCTCCTGAGCCAGGGCGAAGAGGGCCGCGGAGGCCGATTCCGGCATCGGGGGCCGGCCGATGCCGCCCCGGACCTCGATCCGTGCGCCGTCCAGGTGGGGGGCGAGTGCGGCGAACCCGGCCTCAACCCGGTCCTTCTCGGCCGTCGTGGCGACCCGGACGTCGACCACCACGGTCGCCTCCGCGGGGACGACGTTGTCGAGGGTGCCGGCCGCGGCCACGGTCGGGGTGACGGTGGTGCCGACGGCGGGCCGGCTCAGCGCGGCGACGGCGAGCACCTGGTGCGCAGCCTCGACCAGGGCGTTGACCCCGGCGGCGGGTTCCAGGCCGGCGTGCGCCGCACGGCCGGTGACGGCGATCTCGAAGGTGCCGCACCCCTTGCGCCCGGTCTTCAGCGCGCCGCCGTCCGCGGCGCCCTCGACCACCAGGACGGCACCGCAGGCGAGCGCCCGCTCCTCCAGCAGGGCGCGGGACGCCCGGGAGCCGACCTCCTCGTCGGCGGTCACCAGGATCTCGACGCCCGAGCGGTCCGCCAGCATCGCCACCCCGTGGACGGCCTGGACCAGGCCGCCGAGCATGTCGAACACGCCGGGGCCGGTGGCGCGCCCGTCCTGGACGGTGAACGGGCGCCGGCTCAGCGTGCCGAGCGGGAACACCGTGTCGTGGTGGCCCAGGATCAGCACCGCCGGCTCGCCACCGCCGGACCAGTGGACGTGCGGCCCGGCCTCGCTCGCGACCAGGACGGCCCGCCCGCCGAGCCGGCGCTCGATGACGCCGGCGACGGCCTCGGCTGAGGCCGTCAGCGCCGCGACGTCGCGCGAGGGCGACTCGACCTCCACCAGGGTCCGCAGGTCCTCGATCATCGTTTCGACCCTGGGGCCGGCGGGCTCACGCATCGTCACGGACGCAAGGCTACGGGGCGGGCGCGAGCCGTCCCGCAGCAGGTCAGCCGCGGGTCAGCGCCCGGTCAGCGCCCCGCGGCAGGATGGTCGCAGTCGGGGAGAGCACGGGGCCCCGACCGGGAGAGGTGCCCGGAGCGGCTCATCGGGTGCCAGGCCGGCAACGGCCAGCAGGGTCCTCGCGGCCCGCGCAGGTTCGAATCCTGCCCTCTCCGCCGCTGCCGCCCGGGTGTCCACCCCCACCGGAAGGGCGAGAGGCCGGTGCCCCCGGCGGCAGCAGGCGCCCGCCGGGGGCCGGAACGGTCGGCCGCCCCCCGGACCGGTCAGTACAGCCCCTCCGGCGCGGTGGACGTCACCTGGAGCGGCCGGACGTTCGCCACCCCGTCGCACGGGAAGTGCCCGCCGGTGTCGTACCGGACGGCCTGGTCGCGCTCCAGGACGTTCGGCAGGAACAGGTCCTCGTGCAGCACGGTCAGCCGCACCTGGCCGGTCGCGCCGTACGGCACCGGGCTCGTCCCGTCGTCCTGCCGGACCACCGCCATGGTGACCTGCGGGTAGTTCGGCAGGTACGGCAGCAGCCGGCCGTCCTGGTGGGCGGGCAGGCCGGCGGCGTTGCCGAAGGTGTTGCCGTAGCTGAGCCCGCAGATGCCACCGTCCAGCGCGGCCAGGAAGGCCCGGTGGGTGGCGGGGGCGATCTGGGTGCCGCTCAGCCGCACCCCGTCGAGTGCCGCCACCAGCTCCGGGCGGCTCTGCACCAGTGCCTGGAACACCGCCGGGGTGGTGTTGAGGTAGTGTACCCGGCCGGCGCCGAGCACGTCGGCGATCTGCTCCAGCAGGTGGTCGGTGTACTCCCGGGCGTCGGCCAGCCGGCCGGCCCGGATCAGCCGCTTGACCCAGCGCGGGTCCATGTCGACCGCGTACACCTGGCCCGCGTGCAGCTCGGCGGCCTCCCAGACGCCGTTCCCGATCAGGTGCGGCCCGGTCGGGGTGGCCTGGAGCCAGGTGCGGTGCGGGCGGAAGCCCTCCGTGACGAAGGACCAGCGGCGCCAGGCGCCGCGGTGCAGCAGCATGTCGGGGGTGTAGAAGACCCGGCAGGGCGTGCCGGTGGTGCCACCGGTGTCCCAGACCCGGCCGGCCAGCGGGCGCGGCACCGCCAGCGGGACCAGGTCCACCGGGTCGCCGGTGCGCAATTCCTCCACCGGGAACGGGCCGAACGCGGTCAGCTCCGCGTAGCGGGTCACGTCCAGCGGGTCGAAGTCGAACCCGGCCGCCCGCCGGAGCCAGTACGGGCTGCCCGTGCCGGGGGTGAAGTGACGGCGCACCACCCGGCGGGTCCACGCGTCCAGGTCGGTGGCCAGCCAGCCGTCCACCAGGTCGTCGCACCGCTGCGCCGGGTGCGCGGGTGCCGCGGCGCTCACCGGGCGGGCTGCCCGCCGGAGGCGTCGATGCCGAGCTCGAAGACGGCGGCGAGCGCCTGCTCGATGTGCTCGGGGCGGTCGACGTGCACCACCGGGAACGGGAAGTCCAGGATCCCGTCCGGGATCGAACCGCCGAGCACCACGCCGAGCCGCACGCCCTGCTCGGCCATCCCGGCGCAGACGTCCACCAGGCTGATCGGCTCGGTGGCGTTGCGGTGGAACAGGTCGCGGACCTCCGCGCCGGTGGTCAGCCGCCTGCGCTCCAGGCAGGACAGCAGCGGCAGTTCGGGATCGGCGAAGTCCATCGCGTCCAGGTACGGGGCCATGAAGGCGCGGAACGGCTCGCGCAGCGGCGAGTGCACCGCGATCGGCCGGTCGGGCAGCGGGACGACGGTGCCCGGCGGGACCTCGGTGGCCAGCTCCTGCAGGGCGGCCAGCTCGCCGGAGAGCATCAGCAGGTGGACCGAGCCGTCGACGGTGGAGCCGAAGTCGCCGGCCAGGTGCACGCCGGGGCGCCCCTTCACCCCGTACGCCGACTCGTCGGCGCCGGCCGGGACGAAGGCCAGCGCGAGACCCTGCCGGGGCTCCTCGGCGGGGAGTTCGGGTGCGTGGCGGGCGTGCAGCAGCATGTCGAACAGCTCCCGGCGGCCCAGCGACCCCGCCAGGCAGCTCGCCGTCATCGCGCCGAGGCTGAGGCCGCCGAGCACCGAGGGCCGCAGCCCGTGCTCGGCGAGCACGTCGTGCACCGCGAGCGCGAGCACGGTCTCCCGGACGGTGCCGACCGCCTGGCGCTCCTCCGGTGCCTCGGGCAGCGGCTCGTCCAGCAGCCGGCCCTCGGTCAGTCCGGTCCAGCCCGCCACCTCGGCGTACAGGTCGCGCATTACCGGATACGCCTGATAGAGCTCGAGGCCGTGCGGTTCGGTCCCGACGCCGCCGCCGAAAAGATATCCCAGTGCCATGTACGCCCCCTGCCGGAAAGTCTCCGAAATGGAATGGGCACATCGGGCCCGCGGGAGTGTTTCGGATTCCCGGTACCGCCGGTGCCGAGGGGAACCGTAGCAGGGGGACCCGGCCGGGAGAGCCCGTCCGACCGAACATTCCGCCCCGACCGGCGGTGTCGCGGCGGGCGCTATCGAGAAGATATCGGCGGCTGCCAGCATATGCCCGGTGCTCGTGCCGGGAGACTTCGGCAATGCGTTGGTAATGCCCGGAGAAACGGGCCGCCACGAACGCGGCACCGTAATTCGCCGACCCCGCACTTCCGATCGGCCGTGCGCGCACCACGGGTCGCGGGCCGCGTCATCGAGCCGATATCCGGCTCATGCACGATCTTCCGGGAACCGCCCCGCCCGCCGGCCCCACCCGCCCCGAAGGAGCTGAGACGCACGATGGCTCATGGACCCGGTCCTGACTCGCCGCTGCTGTGGACGCTCGCCGCACCGAGCGTGGCCGGCCTGGCCGGCCGGGCCGGCTGGCTGCACCGGCACCTGGCCGCCGACCCCGAGCTGCGGCCCGAGGACGTGGCCCGCACCCTCGGCGCGGCGCCCGGCGAGGGCCCGTTCCGGGCGGCGATCGTGGCGGCGGACCGGACGGAGCTGCTGGCCCGGCTGGCGGCGCTCGCCGACGGCGGCACCCCGCCCGGCCTGCTGACCGGCACCGCCGGGGACGGCCGGACCGCCTTCGTCTTCCCCGGCCAGGGCTCGCAGTGGACCGGGATGGCGGCCGAACTCCTCGACACCGCACCGGTGTTCCGCGACCGGCTGGACGAGTGCGCGCAGGCCCTGGAGCCGTTCACCGGGTGGTCGGTGCCGGACGTGCTGCGGCAGGCGCCGGGAGCGCCCTCGCTGACCGGGGCCGACGTGGTGCAGCCCGCACTGTGGGCGGTGACGGTGGCACTGGCCGCGCTCTGGCAGTCGTACGGGATCGAGCCGGGCGCGGTGCTCGGCCACAGCATGGGCGAGATCGGCGCCGCCGTGGTCGCCGACGCGCTGTCGCTGGAGGACGCCGCCCGGGTGGTCGCGCACTGGAGCCGGCTGCAGGCGACGCTGGCCGGCCGCGGCGACATGGTGTCGGTGATGGCCTCCGCCGAGCGGGTCCGGCCGCTGCTGGAACGCTGGGACGGACGGCTGGCGGTGGCCGCCGTGAACGGCCCCGGCTCGGTGGTGGTCTCGGGCGACGCGGACGCGGCCGCCGAACTGGTCGAGGCGCTCGGCGGCTCGGGCATCCACGCGCGCCGGGTGATGGTCGGCCTGGCCGCGCACTCCCCGCACATCGAGGCGATCCTGCCCGAGCTGCGCGAGGTGCTCGCCCCGCTGCGGCCCCGGCCGGCCCGGCTCCCGTTCTACTCCGGCGCCACCGGCGGGCTGCTCGCCGACCCCGTGCTGGACGCCGACCACTGGTGCCGCAACCTGCGCGACACCGTGCTGTTCGGCCCGGCCGCCCGGGCGATGCTGCTGGACGGCCACCGGCTGCTGCTGGAGGTCAGCCCGCACCCGGTGCTCACCTCCGCGCTCCAGGAGACCGCCCAGGAGTGCGGCGCCGACGCGCGGGTGCGCGGCTCGCTGCGGCGCGACCAGGGCGACCGCACCCGGGTCCTCACCGCGCTCGGCGAGCTGTTCGTGGACGGGCACCGGGCCGATCTCGCGCCGCTCGCCGGGGAGTTCGACGGCCGCCTGCTGGAGCTGCCCGCCGGTGCGGAGCCCGCGCCCGCGGAGCCGGCCGGGGCCGCGCCCGGACCGGACCTGGCCACCCGGCTGGCCGGTCTCGCCGGACCGGAGCAGCACGCCCTGCTGCTGGATCTGGTGCACCGGGCGGTCCGCGAGACGCTCGGCCGCACCGACCGGGTCGACCCGCAACGCGCCTTCCTGGACCTGGGGTTCGACTCGGTCTCGGCGCTGGAGGTGCGTACCCGGCTCGGTGCGGCGACCGGCCTGCGGCTGCCCGCCACCGCCGTCTTCGACCACCCGACGCCCGCGGCGCTCGCGGAGTTCGTCCGGCTCGAACTCACCGGCGGCGCGGTGGAGCCGGAGCCGCAGCGGCGTACCCTCCGGGCCGACCGGGACGACCAGGTGGTGATCGTCTCGATGGGCTGCCGGCTGCCGGGCGGCGCCGACACCCCGGACCGACTGTGGGAGCTGGTGGCCCAGGGGGTGGACGCGGTCTCCCCGTTCCCCGACCGGCGCGGCTGGGACCTGGCCGAGGGCTACCGCGCGGACGGCGGCGAGCCCGGCCGGTACTACCAGCGCGAGGCCGGATTCCTGCACGAGGCCGACGAGTTCGACGCGGAGTTCTTCGGGATCAGTCCGCGCGAGGCGCTGGCGATGGACCCGCAGCAGCGGCTGCTGCTGGAGACCTCCTGGGAGGCGCTGGAGCGGGCCGGGATCGACCCGACCACGCTGCGCGGCAGCCGGTCCGGGGTCTTCGTGGGGGCCATGACGATGGACTACGGCCCGGGCCTGGTGGCGGGTTCGGACCTCCAGGGCCACCTGCTGACCGGCAACACCGGCAGCGTGGTGTCCGGCCGGCTGGCGTACAGCCTCGGCCTGGAGGGCGCGGCGGTCACCGTGGACACCGCCTGCTCCTCCTCGCTGGTGGCGCTGCACCTGGCGGTCCGGTCGCTGCGCGACGGGGAGTGCGACCTCGCGCTGGCCGGCGGGGTGACGGTGATGTCCACGCTCGGGATGTTCATGGAGTTCAGCCGGCAGGGCGGGCTGGCGCCGGACGGGCGGTGCAAGGCGTTCTCGGCCGCCGCCGACGGCTTCGGGTTGGCCGAGGGCGCGGGGATCGTGGTGCTGGAGCGGTTGTCGGACGCGCGGCGCAACGGGCATCCGGTACTGGCCTTCGTCCGCGGCTCCGCCGTCAACCAGGACGGGGCCAGCAACGGTCTGACCGCTCCCAACGGCCCGTCCCAGCAGCGGGTGATCCGCACGGCGCTGGCCGACGCGGGCCTGACGGGCGCCGAGGTGGACGCGGTGGAGGCGCACGGGACCGGCACCCGGCTGGGCGACCCGATCGAGGCGCAGGCCATCCTCGCGACCTACGGCCGGGGGCGCCCCGACGGGCAGCCGCTCTGGCTGGGCTCGCTGAAGTCCAACCTCGGGCATGCGCAGGCGGCGGCGGGGGTCGCCGGGGTGATGAAGATGGTGCTGGCGATGCGGCACGGCCTGCTGCCGAAGACGCTGCACGTGACGGGTCCGAACCCGGAGGTGGACTGGTCGGCGGGCGCCGTGGAGCTGCTCACCGAGGCCCGCGTGTGGCCCGGGGACGAACGCCCGCGCCGGGCCGGCGTCTCCTCGTTCGGGATCAGCGGCACCAACGCGCACGTGATCCTGGAACAGGCTCCGGCCCCGGAAGCATCCGACCGCGACGAGGCGGAGCCGGACGGCGTGGTGTGGCTGCTGTCCGCGCGCAGTCCCAAGGCGCTACGGGAGCAGGCCGAGCGGTTGTTGACGGTCGAGCAGGACACCCGGGACATCGCCCACACCCTCGCCACCGGCCGTACCCGCTTCGACCACCGAGCCGTCGCCACCGGCAACCGCACCCAGCTCCGCGCGGCCCTCACCGCCCTCACCACCAACACCCCCCACCCCGCACTCACCACCAACACGGCCACCACAGGCGGCCGCACCGTCTTCGTGTTCCCCGGTCAAGGCTCGCAGTGGCCTGGTATGGCCGCCGAACTCCTCGACACCGAACCCGCCTTCGCGCGACGCATCGCCGAGTGCGAGGACGCCCTCAACCCCCACGTCGACTGGTCACTCACCCACCTCCTCCGCACCGCACAACCCCTGGACCGCGTCGAGATCGTCCAACCCGCCCTCTTCGCCGTCATGATCTCCCTCGCCGCCACCTGGCAACACCACGGCATCCACCCCGACGCCGTCCTCGGCCACTCCCAAGGAGAAATCGCCGCAGCCGTCGTCGCCGGCGCCCTCACCCTCCAAGACGGCGCCAAAATCGCCGCCCTCCGCGCCCAAGCCCTCACCCAACTCCGCGGCACCGGCGGCATGACCACCATCAACCTCCCCCCCGACCACGTCACCCACCTCATCCAACCCTGGCCCGACCTCACCATCGCCGCCCACAACTCCCCCACCACCACCGTCGTCGCCGGCCCCACCCACACACTCCAACAACTCCACACCCACTGCACCACCCACCACATCCGCCACCGCCCCATCAACGTCGACTACGCCTCCCACACCCCCCACATCGACACCCTCCACACCCACCTCACCAACACCCTCACCAACCTCAACCCCCAAAC
>NZ_JBEOUL010000016.1:0-162489 GCF_040304075.1 Kitasatospora sp. NPDC094015 | reverse complement strand
CAGCAGATCAACGTCGCCGAGAAGGTCCTCGCCGCCCAGGGCCCCGGCGCCTGGCCCGTCTGCTCCGTCAAGGCCGGCCTCACCAAGTAAGCACCCAGCCGTACGCACACAGCCGTACGCAGCAGCACCACGCAGGGCCCGCCCCCACCCAGGGGACGGGCCCTCGCCCCGTTCCCGGGACCCGACAACGGGCCGGACCGAAATCCAGGTGCCCCGCGCCCGGACCGCCGGTAGCCTCGCCGCCCTGCGCCCCGACCGCGTGCTGCTGCCGGTCAGGTCCCCGTGACCCGGCCGGCCCGGCGGGCCTCGATCAGGAACCGCGAGGAGTGCGCGACGAACGGGCCCTCGGCCAGGATCTGCTCGTGCAGCTCGCGCAGCCGCTCCCGATGGCCCTCGACCGTGAAGCCCGGCACCGTCCAGATCACCTTCCGCAGGAAGTACACCACCGCGCCGACGTCGTGGAACTCCATCCGCAGCCGCTCCAGGCGCAGGTCGACCACCTCCAGGCCGGCCGCCCGGGCGGCCGCGCTCTCGTCGTCCGGATGCCGCTTGCGCCGGGCCTGGGGCTGCGGCCCGAGGAAGTATTCGACCAGCTCGAACACCGAGGCGGGGCCGACGTGCTGGGCGAAGTACGTCCCGCCCGGGCGCAGCACCCGGGCGATCTCCTCCCACCACACGGTCGCCGGATGACGGCTGGTCACCAGGTCGAAGGCGCCGTCGGCGAACGGCAACGGCGGCTCGTCCGGGTCGGCCACCACGATCGCGCCCAGCGGGTGCAGCAGACGGGTGGCCCGCGCGACGTTCGGCGGCCAGGACTCGGTGGCCACCATCGCGGGCGGCAGCGGCCCGGCGCCGGCCAGCACCTCGCCGCCGCCGGTCTGGATGTCCAGCGCGGCCGAGGCCGCGGCGAGCCGGCCGCCCAGCAGCCGCTGGTAGCCCCAGGACGGGCGCTCCTCGGTGGCCCGCCCGGCCAGCCAGGAGAAGTCCCAGCCGTCCACGGACACCGTGCCGGCCTCCGCCAGCAGGTCGTCGAAGTCAGGTGCCATGCCCACAGTGTCGCCAACGTCCCGGGACAACACACCTGGGCGCCGGCCTCAGGAGTTCTCCAGCGCCTTCGCGCGCAGCGCCGTGAGCAGCGGCAGCACGTCGTCCTCGTCCGCCTCCTCGGTGAAGTTGAGGATGGCGCTGATCACCGACCGGGCGATGTCCGCGGCCGCGCCGTCCGCCGCGTCCGCCGCCCAGGACCGCCAGCTGCGCCCGAGCACCGTGCACATCCGCAGCGACACGTCCGAGCGCATCACCTCCGCGGCGGCCGCCATCGCCTCGGGATCCTCCTCCTCACCGCCGATGCCGAGCGACAGCGCCACCATCGACTTCAGCACCAGGTCCCCGTACTCGGCGACCAGCACCGGAAGCGCGGCCTCCCCGGGGCCCCGCTGGGCCAGCGCGGCCACCGCCGGGCCGTCGTGGCGCCAGGCCGCCTCCAGGGCGGCGAGCGCCCGCAGGATCTCGTCCGGTGTCATCGGGCCACCGTACCGCCGCCGGCCCGGCGGTCGGGCCGCAGCGGGCGGACCCCACCCGGGGGTGTGACGCGCCGATTGTCCTTCCGGGCCCGGTGTTCGACAGGATGGGGTCATGACCGAGATCCTCACCCCCCGACTCCTGCTCCGCCGCTGGCAGGAGGACGACCTCGCCGCCCTCGCGGAGATCAACGCCGACCCGGAGGTGATGCGCGGGGTCGGCGACGGCTCCGTGCTCGACCTGGACGCCACGGCCGAGGAGATGGAGCGCTGGGAGGAGGAGTGGGACGAGGAGGGGTTCGGCGTGTTCGCCGTGGAGCTCCTCGGCTCGGGCGAACTGGCCGGCTGCGCCGGGCTCTCCGTCCCCTGGTACCTGCCCGAGGTGCTGCCCGCGGTGGAGGTCTCCTGGCGGCTCGGCCGGCCGTACTGGGGCCAGGGCTACGCCTCCGAGGCGGCGCACGCGGCGCTGGAGTTCGCCCTGGAGGACCGCGGTCTGGACCGGATCGTGGCCATCGCCAGGGCGGACGACCAGGCCTCGGCGAACGTGATGGGCAAGCTCGGCATGGAGGAGGACCGGGTGACCGCCCACCCCGTGCACGGCCACCCGCTGCGGGTGCACGCCATCGACCTCACCCAGTACGCCTGAGCCCGGCCGCCGTCACTCCGAGGAGCGCCGGGCGAGCGTGGCGCCGCCGTAGACCAGGGCGGCCGTGGACAGCACCAGGCCGACGACCAGCAGCCACACCAGCCCCTTGACCAGCGCACCTATCACCAGCGCGGCGAGGAACCCGAGGACCGCCGCGACCAGCAGGGTCGCCAGGAACAGCGCGGTGGCCGGGGTCATCCGGCGCGGTTCCAGCGGCAGGTTCGGTGACCGCCCGGTGGCGTCCAGCACCGTGTCCACCGCACCCCGGGCCACCTCCCGGGCCAGGCCCGCGGTGCGGCGCAGCCACGACCCGACCGGGGCCGCGGGCCGCCCGGCCCGGCTCCGGTCGGCGCCGGTCCGCTCCTCGCGCACCGCGCCCTCCGCGGTCTCGGACGTCTCTTCCATGGCCCGCTCCTCGCTCCAGCGTCGATGCTCCAGCGGTGATGCCCCAGCGTTGATGCCTCAGCGTTGATGTCGCGCGGCCGGCCGGTGCCGGCCGAGGGCTTCCCGGAGGCCCTAGCGGCGCCGGTGGCGCAGCAGGACGACCCCGTTCCCGAACGTCCGGGTCTCGACCAGCCGCAGGTCGACCCGGGTGCCGGACCCCCGGAACAGCGGCCGCCCGGCGCCGAGCACGACCGGATGCACGTACAGCCGGAACTCGTCCACCAGGTCGTGCCGCAGGAAGGTCTCGGCGAGCACTGCGCCGCCCAGCACCAGGTCGCCGCCGGGCTGCTCCTTGAGGGCCCGCATCTGCTCGGGCACCACCTCCCGGACGACGGTGGTGTTCCAGCCGGCCTCCGACAGGGTCCGGGAGTAGACGATCTTCGGCATCTCCCGCCAGATCGCCGCGAACTCCGCCATCGGCCCGGGGGCCGCCGGATCGGCGTCCGCGGTCGGCCAGAATCCGGCCATCAGCTCGTAGGTGACCCGCCCGCTCAGGAAGGCGCCCATCGCCGCGAGTTCACCGTTGACGTGGCTGTGCAGCTCCTCGTCGACGAGGTGCCAGTCGATCTGCCGTTCCGGGCCCTCGTAGTACCCGTCGACGGAGACCGAACTCCACAGGATGACCCGGCGCACGGGGGCCTACCGGGGCGCGCGCTTGAAGAAGGTGGCGTGCGGCGGGACCCCCGGGCCGTCCGCCGCGCCGAGGCACAGCCGCCCGTCCAGGTGCCGCAGGTAGTGCCCGTCCCGGTGCACCGACCTGAAGGACAGACCGTCGTTGCTGTCCAGCCCCAACTCCAGCTCGAACAGCGACTCCTGGTCGAACAGCTCGGCGTCCTCGGTCCTGGCCGGCCGCTCCTCCAGCACCACCCGGGTGTCGTCCGGCCGCAGGAACCGCCGGGGGAAGTTGGCCGACCGCAGCCGGACCAGGTGCCGGCCCAGATCGACGATCTCGAAGTGGAAGTCCTCCCCGCGGGCCGACTCGAACGCGTCCAGCCCGCCCTCGAAATTCTGGTGGCGGACGAAGAAACCCGGACGGTTCTTCGCCTCCAGCATGGCGACGGTCATGTCGGCACCTCCGGTCGTCTCGGGGTGCGGGATCCCGGCCCGGACAGCGGCGGGTCGCGCCCACCCAAGCTATGCCGCCGGGGTCGCCGCTCCGCACACGGACTGCTCCGATCGGGGTCGGGGACGGGCTGTGCCCGGCCGCCCGATCTGCCAGGGTGGTCGGCGGGCGCCGCGGCGCGACCGGGGCACCGCCCCGCGCGGACGCGGACCCGGACGGCCGAGGACGGAGAGGGAATGCCCGTGGACCAGGAAACGCTTCGACGGCGCTTCGCGTCGCTCACCACCGCGCACCTCGCGGACGCCTGCCTGCGGGCCGCCGTCCCGGTGCGGTGCGCGCCCGCCGCGCTGCGGCCGGTGCTGCCCGGCACCCGGCTGGCAGGACCGGTCCGCCCGGCCCGGCACGTGGGCAGCGTCGACGTGTTCCTGGAGGCGATCGAGAGCGCCGCCCCCGGCGACGTACTGGTGGTCGACAACGGCGGCCGGACGGACGAGGCCTGCGTCGGCGACCTGGTGGTGCTGGAGGCGCAGGCCGCCGGACTGGCCGGGGTGGTGGTCTGGGGGCTGCACCGCGACACCGCCGACATCCGGGAGATCGGCCTGCCGGTGTTCAGCCTCGGCGCGATCCCGACCGGACCGCTGCGCCTGGACCCGCGCCCCGCCGACGCGCTCATCGCCGCCGCCGTCGGCGACCGGACCGTCGGGCCCGCGGACGTGGTCCTCGGCGACGAGGACGGCGTGCTCTTCGTCCCGGCCGACCGCACCGCGCACCTCCTCGACCTCGCCGAGGCCATCCGCGACACCGAGCGCGCCCAGGCCGCGCGGATCCGGGCCGGGGAGCCGCTGCGCCGTCAGGTGCGGTTCGCCGACTACCTGGCGGCCCGGGACCGCGACCCCGCCCTCGGCTTCCGGGAGCACCTGCGCTCGGTCGGCGGGGCGATCGAGGAGTAGCCGGCGGGCCCGCCGCGCGGCTCAGAGCGCGGTGAAGGTGGTCTCGTCGAACTCGGTGACCACGCTGAAGCCCAGCCGCTCGTAGAGCGTCCGGGCCGTCGTGTTGTCGGCCCGGACGTTCAGGCCCACGTGGTCCACGGCCGTCAGCAACTGCCGGCACAGCTCCGCCACGCAGGCGCCCGCCGCACCACGGCCGCGCAGCTGCGGATCGGTCGTCACATTGCCGAGCGCGGCGACCCGCTGGGCGGGCGCGTACACGTGCACCCCGGCGACGGCGACCAGCCGGCCGTCCAGCCGCACGCCCAGGTACCGGCCGCTGTCCAGCATCCGCTCGTCGAACCAGTTGCCCGGATAGCTGCGCGCGAACAGCGCGAGCAGGTCCGGCAGATCGGCGCGGCCGAGCGGCTCGGGCGCCCACCCGCCCCGCGGGTGCCGGTCCGCGCGGGCCGGGTCGGTGAGCTCCATCCGGAGCATGGAGCCGTGCGACCGCGCGGCGTAGGCCGGTTCGAGGAGCTTCGCCGCCCGACCGGGCAGGTGGCCGAGGAAGCGCCGGGGGAGCACCGGCAGCAGGGCCTCCAGCAGCGGCTCCAGCTCCGCCGCCCGCTCGGCGCGGCTGGACGCCAGCAGGGTGGGCACGGCGCCGACCGTGTACAGCAGCGCCACCGGGCCGTCGCCGCCGAGCGTGTACCAGCTGGTGTGCGGCCACAGCAGGTCGTCGAGGTCGCCGAGTTCGAAGAGGTGGAGCGCGGGGTCACGGCGGAACCGGTCCGACAGGGCGGCGCGGTCGTGGAGGCTGAGCAGGGACATCCGGACAGCCTACGCGGCGACGCCCGGGCGGCCCGCGCCGGTGTGTCGGAGCCCGGCCGGGACAGCCGGGCCGGGCAGGGTGGCGGATGTGCAGATGCCGACCCCTCCTGCCGGTCCCCGCCTCCCCGGCCGCCGTGCCGTGCTCCGCTCCGGTCTCGGAGTGGCCGCCGCGGCCCTGCTCGGGGCCGCCGGCCCGGCGGCGGCCGACCAGGCCGGACCACCGGTGCCCTCGCCGCGCGGACTGCGGGGCATGTGGATCGCCTCGGTGGAGAACATCGACTGGCCGGCCGCGCCGGGCCTGTCCGCCGAACGGCTCCGCAGCGACTACCTCGCCCATCTCGACCGGGCCGTGACGCTCGGCCTGAACGCGGTGTTCGTGCAGATCCGCCCGACCGCGGACGCCTTCTGGCCGTCCCCGTACGAGCCGTGGTCCGAGTGGCTGACCGGGACCCAGGGACAGGACCCGGGCTGGGACCCGCTGGCCTTCCTGGTCGAGGCCGCCCACGACCGGGCGCTCGCCTTCCACGCCTGGTTCAACCCGTACCGGGTGTCCAACCGGGCCGACCTCACCACCCTCGTGCCCACCCACCCGGCCCGGCTCCACCCGGAGTGGACGCTGACCTACGGCGGCCGCCGCTACTACGACCCGGGCCGGCCGGAGGTCCGCCGCTTCGTCCAGCGGGCCGTGCTGGACGCCGTCGAACGGTACGAGGTCGACGGCGTCCACCTCGACGACTACTTCTACCCGTACCCGGTCGCCGGTCAGGACTTCCCCGACGACGCCTCGTTCGCCGCGTACGGCGCCACCTTCACCGACCGGGCGGCGTGGCGGCGCCACAACGTGGACACCCTGATCGCCGAACTCGGCGATCAGGTCCGCACCGTCCGGCCGGAGGCGGCCTTCGGCGTCAGCCCGTTCGGCGTGTGGCGCAACGCCGGCAGCGACCCGGAGGGCTCGGCCACCACCGCGCTGCAGTCCTACGACGCGCTGCACGCGGACACCCTGCACTGGGTCCGCAGCGGCTGGCTGGACTACGTCGCCCCGCAGCTGTACTGGCCGATCGGCTTCGCCGCCGCCGACTACGAGGTGCTCGCCCGCTGGTGGGCGGAGCGGACCGCCGGCACCGGCACCGAGCTCTGGATCGGCGAGGCCGTCCACCGGGTCGGGCAGCCCGGCCAGAGCGCGCCGTGGCAGGACCCGCAGGAGCTCTCCCGCCACCTGGCACTGGACGCCACCCTGCCGCAGATCACCGGCACCCTGCTGTTCAGCGCGACCCAGGTGGCCGCGGACCGCCTCGGCGCGGTCGGCCTGCTGGCGGCCGACCACTGGGCGCAGCCCGCACTGCCCCCCGTCCTGCCACGGCTGGCGGCCGCACCCGGCCCGGCCCGTCCGGTGGTCCGGGTGACCGGCTCCGGGCCGGACGGGCTGCGCCTCGACCTGCTCGGCGGCGCCGACGGCACCCCCTTCGCCTTCGCGGTCCACCGCCACGCCGCGCCGCAGACCGGGGCAGGCCTCGGGCCGGCCCGGACGGTCGCCGTCGTCCCCGGCCGGATCGGCCGGTACACCCTGCCGGAGCCCGGCGAGGCATGGCTGCACACGGTGACCGCCGTCGACCGCGCCGCCCGGGAGAGCGCCCCCTGCCCGGTGGCGTAGGCCCGGCCCGGCCCTTGCGCAATGCGGGTGGGGGAACGGGCCGGCGCGCATCACCGGGGGCGCGGCGGTGGAAGGCATCGGCCGTGCGCATCATGAGGGACGGACGACGGTGGCAGCGGCTCGGCGGGCCGGCGGTGACGGCCGTCCTCGTGGCGGCCCTGCTGATGACGGCGGCGCCGCCGAGCCCGGCCGCGGCGGACCCCGAGGGGCTCCGGCTGTCGGGAGGGCCGGTCGAGAGCGTGGCGCCCGGGGTGACGTACCGTCAGGGGACGGTGGAGTCCCGGCGCGGTGCCACCCGGGTCCACCTGGTGACGGTCTACCTGGGCCGGGCCGGGCTCTCCGCGGGCCTGCTGCACGCCGGGGCGGTGGCGGCGCGCGAGCCGGTCGGCCGGCTGGCCGAGCTGAGTGGTGCGGTCGCCGCGGTGAACGGCGACTTCTTCAACATCGAGGAGTCCCAGCACCCCGGCATCGAGCCGACCGGTGCGCCGGTCGGCCCCGAGGTGGAGAACGGGCTGCCGCTCAAGGCAGCCGTCCCGACCGCGCAGCGGTTCGGCGCACCGCCCCCGCCCGGCACCGGGGTGCGGGACGTGCTCGGCGCCACCTTCGACGGCCGGATCGCCCTGGGGCGGCTGACCCTGCACGGCACCGTCCGCCGGGGCGGCGAGGCGGTGCCGCTGGGCGGCCTCAACCAGTACGCGCTGCCGGTCGACGGCATCGGGGCGTTCACCACCGCCTGGGGCCCGGCCTCCCGGGCCCGCGCCGTCTGCGGCACCGACCTGCGCCGGGGCGATCCGTGCAGTGTCGACACCTACGAGGTGACGGTGCGGCGCGGCCGGGTCGCGGAGCGCTCCGAGGCGCCTGGCAGCGGCCGGGTGGCCGAGGATTCGGTGGTCCTGCTCGGCCGCGAGGGCGGCGCCCGCTACCTGCGGACCCTGCGGCCCGGCGACCCGGTCAGCGTCGACCGCCGGCTCGTCGACCGGGCGGGCCGGGCGTTCCGGTGGGCGCTGGGCGCGGCCCCGCTGATGGCCGACGGGCAGCTGCCGGCCGGCCTGGACGACCAGCAGGCGGAGCCCCGGACGGCGGTCGGGGTCGGCGCGGACGGCCGGACCCTGTTCCTGCTGTGCTGCGACGGCCGGGGCGGCGACTCGGCGGGCCTGACCGTGCGGGAGACGGCCAGACTGCTGCGCGGGCTGGGCGCCCGTACCGCCGCCGGGCTTGACGGCGGCGGCTCCTCGACCCTGGTCACCCGTGACGGGCCCGCCGGCCGGGTGGTGGTCCGCAACCACCTGGACGGCGGGCAGCAGCGCCCGGTGCCGAACGGCGTCGGCATCTTCACCACCGGCCGGTAGGCGCTCCGGCGCGCGGTGCCCGGGGTGCCGGGTCGGGTCAGGGGACGGTGACCACGACCTTGCCCCGGATGTGCGTGCCCGCGAAGTCGGCGACGGCCTGCGCGGCCCGCTCGAACGGGTAGCGGGCCCCGACCTCGATCCGCAGCCGGCCGTCGGCGGCCCGCGCCGCCAGGTCCTCCAGATCGCCCGGAGCGGGGTCGAAGGTGCCGATGTAGACCGGGGTCACGTCACCGCCGAGCTGCTCGGGGCCGAACAGCGGCGAGACCAGCCGGCCGCCGGCCCGGGCGGCCCTGGCGCTCGCGGTCAGCCCCTCGCCGCTGTTGACCAGGTCGACCACCACGTCCACGCCGCCCGGGACCAGCGCGCGCGTCGCCGCGACCACGTCCGTCGCGCGGTGGTCGACGGTCTCCGCGGCGCCGAGGCCGCGGATGTAGTCGGCGTCCGGGGCGGTGGCGGTGGCGATCACCCGTGCGCCGAGCGCGGTCGCCAGCTGGACCGCGTACAGGCCGATGCCGCCGGTCGCGCCGATCACCAGGACGCTCTGCCCGGCGCCGACCCCGGCCGCCCGCAGCAGGCAGACGGCGGTCATCCCGGACTCCGGGACGGCGGCGGCGTGGACCGGGTCGAGGTCGGCCGGGCGGTGGGCCAGCCGGGGGCCGACGGTCGCCACCGTGTACTCGGCCACGGACCCGGCCTGGCCGGTGAAGGCGAGCACCGGGTCGCCCGGCGCGTACCCGGTGACCGAGGCGCCCACCGCGGTGACGATCCCGGTGGCGTCCATCCCGATCACCAGCGGGTGCTCGACCGGGAACACCTCCTTCATCGCGCCTGTGATCAGGGAGAGGTCGAGCGGGTTGAGCGCGGCGGCCTCGACCTTGATCACGACCTGGTCCGGTCCGGCCGTGGGCTTCGGGGACTCCTGGACGGCGATCCGGTCGAGCGGCTGGTAGGCGGTGGCGACGAGGGCTCTCACGACGGGCTCCAACGGGCGCGGGGGTGGGTGGGCCCTTCCGTTTCTACGCTGCCGGGGCCCCGTCCCCGGGGAGGCCGACCGACCCGGCGGTGTACGCGACACGGACGGCGGCAGCCGGGCCGGAGAAAGGATTCGCCCCGTCAGCCGGTGCGGAATTCGTGTGACGCTGCATCAGATCGTTTGCAGGCGATCATGATTGATTTCGCCGAGGATTCGTCTTATGACTGTCATTCTATTTTGCACCCCCTTGTCCGGGGCATTGTCGGCTCACTAAAGTCGTACACAGAGCGTCACTGCGACGAATTGAGGAAAGCACCATGCGCAGCAACCGGTTCGGATTCGCCCTGCTCGCCGGCGCGAGCGCGCTCGCACTGGGCGCGGCGGCGGCCCAGGCCACCCCGAGCGAGCCCGTTCCCGCGGCGGCGGCAGCCGTCTCCGCCAGCCCGCAGCCGCCGGCCGTGGGCAGTGCCGGGCCGGCCGGCCTGGCCCCGTCGGCGGCCGCGGTGACCTACCGCACCGCGAAGTTCACCAACAACCACGGTGGGAAGTGCCTCGACGGCGACCTGAACACCATCAACAACGACGGTGCCAAGGTGCAGCTCTGGGGCTGCAACGGCTGGGACAACCAGAGCTGGATCTGGACCCCGGTGTCCGGCCAGCCGATCGGCTACTACACGATCCAGAACGGCCACGGCGGCAAGTGTCTGGACGGCGACCTGAACACCATCAACAACGACGGTGCCAAGGTGCAGCTCTGGGGCTGCAACGGCTGGGACAACCAGATGTGGATCTGGTCCGGCACCACCCTGCGGAACGCGCACGGTGGCAAGTGTCTGGACGGCGATCTGAACACCATCAACAACGACGGTGCCAAGGTGCAGCTCTGGGGCTGCAACGGCTGGGACAACCAGGCGTGGACCTGGCACTGACCCCGGTCCGCCCGGCCCGGGGTCACCCGTCCTGACCCCTGACCGACCGGGCTCCGCGGGGGCCGGCCCCGGGCCGCCGCTTGCGAGCGGATCCGGTCCGGGGCATGCTGGAGGCAGCTGATCAGCACGCTCCGCCGATGCGGAGCCGCCCCGGCGGCGAAGACGCGCATGCCCCGAGGCCGATCGCTCCGGACAGCCGGAGCAGGGCCGGTACGACGGCGAAAGCCCGGACCAAGCCGGCCAGGGCCGCTGTCACGGCCCGCACACCTCTCCCCTCAAGCGGAGACTCGAAGGCCCGGCCACGTGGCCGGGCCTTCACCGTGCCGGCGGGCCGTGCCGGCCGCCCACCTGGCGGCAGCGCCCGGCCGGGTCTTCACCGGGTCTGCCTTCACCGGGCCGGCCGCACCCGGTCGCCGTCCAGCGCGGCGGGCCCGCCCAGCTGGAACCGGCCCCGCCACGCCCGGACCAGCGCGGCGGAGACCTCGAGCTCCCGGGCCACCTGCTCGACCGAGGCCCGCCCGCAGGCCAGCACGATCCTGGCCCGCAGGGCCAGGCCCCGGTCGGGGCTGCCGCACGTGGCCCAGCCGCGCAGCGTGCCGAGTTCGGCCAGGGACAGGCGCAGTACGGGCGCCGTCGACGGTCGAGGCCCGTGCGCCGGCTCGGGGCGCGCCGGGTAGCTGAGGCTCACCCCGTGCGCCGCGGCCTCGAACTCCGTCACCACCACCGCCAGGCCCTGCTGGTCGGTGACGGTCCGCCGGATCGTCAGGGTGCAGGGCGAGCCGGCCGGGTGGTGGTCGGCCCCGCCCGGGCAGCTCAGGTGGATGCCGTCCGAGGTCTGGACCCGCAGCCCGGCCATGGCGGTCCAGGCGAACAGGTCGCCCAGGTCGGCGGGCGCGCCGTCCGGACGCCGCGCCGACCCGGCCGCCGCGGCCAGCGCCGCCAACTGCGGCACCCGGGCGACCAAGGCGGGCGCGAACCAGGAGCGCGAGCACTGGGCGAGGCCGCCGTCCGGCTGGCGCACCTCGTGACGGTAGGTCAGCGTGCGGGTGCCGGCCGGCAGTCCCAGGGCCCGGGCGGCGACCGGGGGTGCCGCCCCCGTCCGCAGCAGCCCCGCCGCGGTCGCCGACCTGCCTGGGTGCAGCAGCAGGCCGGGGAACCCCTCGCCCGGCCCGCGGCCGAGCGGGCGGGGCGCCGCCGGGCGCCGGTTCGGCCCCGCGAGCACGTAGGTGCCCAACAGGTCGCCCAGGGCCAGCCCCTGGTCGCACAGGTGCCGCAGCGCGGCGCGCGCGGTCTGGCGGTGGACGCCGTACCGGGCGGCCAGCCCGCGTTCGGAGGGGAGGTTGCGACCCGGCGGGTACGCCCCCTCCAGGATGGCGCGGCGCAGGTCGGCCGCGATGCTCAGATAGGCGGGCGCGGTGCGCTCCGTGTGCTGTTCGGCCATGCCGAGGAGACCCCCACTGGTCGCCACTCGCGATACCTCGTCACTGTGCTGCGCCAGCATAGGGCACTGGTCTGGACCAATCTGCGAGGTGTGGTGAAGCGGCGGTGAGGGGATGGCGCGTACCCGCTCAGGCGGGTTCGGCGACCGGCTGCGGCTGCGGCTGCGGCTGCGGGGCCGGTTCCGGGGTCGCGGCGTCCGGAGCGTCGGCGCCGCGCGGTTCGACGGCCCCCAGTGCGGTGAGCTGGGCGCGCAACTCCCGTACCTCCGCCGTGAGATCGAGGATGGCGCGGTGGTTGACGTGGTCGAGACGGTCCTCCGCCTCGAAGCGGGAGACGAACCAGGCCGCGATGTTCGCGGTCACCACACCCAGCAGGGCGATGCCGGAGAGCATCAGCGCCACCGCCAGCAGTCGGCCGAGGCCGGTGGTCGGGGTGAGGTCGCCGTAGCCGACCGTGGTCATGGTGGTGAAGGACCACCAGAGCGCGTCGTCCAGGGTGCGGATGGTCGCGGTGGGGGAGGAACGTTCGATCTCCAGCACCGCCAGCGACCCGAACACCAGCAGCCCGAGCGCGGCACCCGCCACGTAGGTGGTCAGCCTGACCTGGGAGGCCATCCGGACCCGGCGGCCGGCCAGCATCAGGGTCGACATCAGGCGCAGCAGCCGCAGCGGTTGCACCAGCGGCAGCAGCACCGAGGCGAGGTCGAGCGGGCTGTTGCGGACGAACTGCCAGCGCCGCTCGGCGAGCACCAGCCTGGTCCCGTAGTCGGCGGCGAAGGCGGCCCAGACCCCCAGCTCGACCCAGGCCGCGCCGCGCAGCAGCCGTTCGTCCGCCTCCGGGTACAGGATCGGCACCGCGTACGCGACCGCGAAGACCACGGACAGGGCGATCAGGGGGGTCTGAGTGTGGCGCTCCCAGCGTTCACGGCGCGTCATCGCTCGCTGCTCTCCCGGGGTGTGACGGAGAAGGGTGACAGCAGCCAGGCTAGAGGTGCCGGCGCACCGGCGCGCGCGGCCGGCCCGCCCGGTGGCGGTGCACGGCCGCGCGCGTGGTGCGACGGGATCGCGGACGGAGGGTCGGGCGGAGGGTCGGGCGGGGTGTCGGTCGGGGGATCAGGCGCCGAGGGTGTGGACCATGGCGGTGATGGCCCGCAGCTGCGGGGCGTCCTTCACGGCGAAGTCGTGGCCGGTGTAGCCGAACCAGTCCCAGCAGCCCTGGGGGTTGATCGGGATGAGGCTGGAGACGGCCTGGGGGTAGAGGACCACCAGGTGGTTGGTGTCGGCGTAGGTGTCGAGATTGCCGCGCCGCGGGAAGAGGTCGCCGAGCAGGTACTGCCCGGAGAGGCAGCCGTGCAGTGCGACGACGAGCTTGCAGGGCTGACCGGCGGCGCAGGCGGGCGGGGTGTAGAGCATTCCGGTGTCGTCCATGCTCAGGTCGGCGGCCCGGCCGCCGGGGGTGTAGCGGTTCTGGTCGAAGTGGGTGAGGCTGCCGGCGGGTGCGCCGTAGTTGGCCGGGTCGACCCGGCCGAGCCAGTGGGTGAGCATCTCGCGCTGCGGGTCGTCACCGCAGTCGTTCACGAACGGCGGCAGGGTGAGCCCGCACGGCACCACGCCCTGGGGGCTCGGCCAGGAGTGCCCGGCCCAGTCCCCGTCGTGGTAGCGGACGTCGGCGCCGAAGTCCCGGTAGAACGCGACGCCGGAGTCGGAGACCAGCGGATTGACGACCGGGTCGAGGCGGCCGTGGTAGACGTAGACCGGCTTGCCGGCGAGGTTGGCGACCGGGTCGATGCGGCCCTGGCGGGCCCAGTCGACGGTCTGCTGTTCGAGGTCCGGCAGGCCGTGGCCGACCAGGCAGAGCGCGGCGTCCACGACGTTGCCCTGGCCGCAGTCGTACGGGCCGGCGGCGACGATGCCCGCGCCGTCGAAGGTGCCGGAGTAGGCGACCTGGAGCT
The DNA here is from genome assembly GCF_040304075.1 of Kitasatospora sp. NPDC094015. Taxonomy (NCBI): domain Bacteria; kingdom Bacillati; phylum Actinomycetota; class Actinomycetes; order Kitasatosporales; family Streptomycetaceae; genus Kitasatospora; species Kitasatospora sp. NPDC094015. The sequence continues at coordinate 148,763 of NZ_JBEOUL010000016.1, read as the reverse complement.
GGGTGGCCAGGAAGCCGCCGGAGGAGACGCCGGTGACGTAGGCGGCCGTCAGGTTGAGGTGCGGGAGCCCCGGTACGGCCTCGGCGGCCCGGGCGGGGGCGACCGGCCCGAGCGCGGCCAGGGCGGTGGCGGCGGCCAAGGCGGCCGCCTTCTTGAGCGTGCGGGACAGGCGGGGCAGGGCGCGGAACACCATGGAGCACTCCGTGGGGTGGGTGGGGTTGGGGTGCCGTGCGGGTGGTGCGGTTCCTGTCGTCGCGAGGGGCGCGGCGGCAGTGGTCCGTGCGGGGCCCGGTCCGCTCAGGCCCCGGGGGCGCCGGTCGGGGCCGGGCCGGTCGGGAAGGGCAGTTCGTGCTTGAGGATCTTGCCGGTCGGGCCCTTGGGCAGGCTGTCGGCGATCCGGACGACCCGGGGGTACTTGTACGGGGCCACCTGGTCCTTGACGAACTGCCGGATCTCCTCGGTGGTGGCGCTGCTCCCGGGGCGCAGGGCGACCACCGCGGCGACCTCCTGGCCGTGCAGCGGGTGCGGGAGTCCGATCACGGCGGCCTCGGCGACGGCCGGGTGCTCGTACAGCTCCTCGATCTCGCGCGGGTAGACGTTGAAGCCGCCGCGGACGATCAGGTCCTTGGCGCGGTCGACGATCCTGAAGTACCCGTCCGGGCCCGGGTCCCGAGGTCGGCTCCATTCGGGTGGATCCGCCTTCCAACCAATCGATTGGTTGGAAGGCGGCGGCGTAGGGAGTACGATCCAGCTCCATTGCCACCGTGTCAACCAATCGATCGGTTGGAATCTCGGCGCCCCGCGCGCCACCGTCCCAGGAGGAAACCGTATGGAGCACCCCGGTTGGGACCCGCGCCGCGCCGCGGCGGTCGAGGCGGACCTGCCCGAGGGCGTCACCCCGCCCGGCACCCGGGGCCGCATCCTGCAGGAGGCGCTCGGCCTGTTCGCCGAGGCCGGGTTCGCCGGCACCTCGATCCGGCAGATCGGTGCCGCCGTGGGCATCAACTCCGCCACCCTGTACGCGCACTACCCCTCCAAGGAGCACGTGCTGGCCCACCTCGTGCAGATCGGCCACGAGGAGATGCACACCCGGCTGGCCGAAGCCCTGGAGAACAGCCGGGACGCCGGACCGGCCGCGCAGCTGAGCGCCCTGGTGCGCGCGCACGCCGACCTCCACAGCCGGTTCCCGCTGCTGGCGATCGTCACCGACAGCGAGATCCACTCCCTGTCACCGGAGTTGGCCGGGCCGGCCCTTCAGCTGCGGCACGCCTGCTGGCAGTTGCTCCTGGCGGTGATCGAACGCGGCCTCGCCAACGGCGTGTTCACCGTCCCCGATCCGCTGCTCGCAGCCACGGCGATCAGCGCCATGGGCGTCCGGGTGGCGCACTGGTTCGGCCCCGACCAGCCGTACACCCGTGAGCAGGTCGCGGACGCGCACAGCGAGTTCGCCCTGCGGATCCTCGGCGCCCGTGCCGACCGCTGACCGAGCGAGGAGGAGCGCCGGCATGCACGCAGTCGTCCGCACCGAGCAGGGCGCGCTCCGCGGGGCCCGTGGCCCCGACGGTGTCGCCGTCTTCCGCAACATCCCGTACGCGGCGCCGCCGGTCGGCCCGCTCCGCTTCCTGCCCCCGCAGCCGCCCGCCCGCTGGGCCGGGGAGCGCGAGGCCGGTGCCGCCGGGCCCACCGCACCGCAGGTTCCGTACGCCCCGCCGCTGGACGCCCTGCTGCCGGAGACCACCGTCCCGGGCGACGACTACCTCAACCTGAACGTCTGGACCCCGGACCCGGGCGCCCGCCTCCCCGTGCTGGTCTGGCTGCACGGGGGCGCCTTCACCAACGGCTCCGGCTCGCTGCCGATGTACGACGGCCACGCGCTCGCCCGGGAGGGCGTCGTGGTGGTCACCCTCAACTACCGGCTCGGGGCCGAGGGCTTCCTCGACCTGCCCGGCGTCACGCCCAACCGCGGCCTGCTCGACCAGGTCGCCGCACTCACCTGGGTGCGGGACAACATCGCCGGCTTCGGTGGCGCCTGCGACAACGTCACGCTGTTCGGCCAGTCCGCCGGAGCCATGAGCATCGCCGCGCTGCTCGCCGTTCCGCCGGCCCGGGGTCTGTTCCGCCGGGCGATCCTGCAGAGCGGAGCGGCCCACCACACCCACGGCCGGCCCACCGCCGACCTGGTCCGGGCCCGGCTGGCCGAGGCCCTCGGGGTCGAACCCACCCCCGGGGCGATCGGCGCGGTGCCGGTCGAGGCGCTGCTCGCCGCGCAGCAGCAGCTCCGGGCGGCCGTCACCGCGCAGCCCGACCCCGAACGGTGGGGCGAGGTCGCGCTCAACCTGATGCCGTTCGAGCCGGTGGTGGACGGCGAGATCCTGCGGCAGGACCCGCTGGCGGCCGTGCGGGCCGGATCGGCGGCCGGGATCGACCTGCTCATCGGCACCACCACCGAGGAGTTCCACCTCTACCTCGCCCCCACCGCCCTGCTCGACGCCGTCCCCGAGGCCGCCCTGCCTCACCTCGCCGCCCGCTACGGGCTGCCGCGCGAGGGTCTCGCGGTCTACCGCGCCGGCAGGCCGGGCGCCTCGCCGGGGGAGCTGGCCGCCGCGGTCGCCACCGACTGGTTCTACCGGATCCCCGCCGTCCGCCTCGCCGAGGCGCATGCCCGGCACCGTTCCGGCGCCACCTACCTCTACGAGTTCGGCTGGCCCTCGCCCGCCTTCGACGGCCGGCTAGGTGCCTGCCACGCCGTCGAGGTCCCCTTCGTCTTCGGCGCCCTGCACCGCCCCGAGCTCGCCCCCCTGCTCGGCGACGCGCCCCCGCAGCACCTCGCCGACGCGGTCCGCACGGCCTGGGCCTCCTTCGCCGCCACCGGTGACCCCGGCTGGACGCCGTACCGGCCCGGACGGCGCGCCACCCGGCAGCTCGACGCCCACCCCCGGACCGTCCTGGACCCCCGGGCGGCGGAGCGCGCGGCCTGGGACGGCCGCCGCTGAGCGACCGGTTCCCGTCGATCCCCCGTCCCGCCGTCCGGAGACCGTTCCGGGCGGCGAGCCGGTTCGGGCGGGTTGCTCCGTGTCCGAAGTCTCGGGGGAGGCTGACGGGCCGTCGGCCGGAATCGGTCGGGGTCCGACCACGGATTCTGTCCGGATGGTTGACCGTGTTGAAGTGACCATGGCAGTTTCGTGCGGCCCGGGTGTCGGCAACCAGTCGTACGCCCGGCGATCCCCCACAAGGAGACCCATGTTCAAGGGACTTGCCGCCGGCATCGGCACGGCCGCGGTCGTCGCGGGCGCGCTCACCGCCGTGGCCACGCCCGCGCAGGCCGTCCAGGCAGGAGATCTGACGGCCACCATCGCGCTGAGCAACTGCTCGGCCTCGCTGGTGCGTTACCCCTCCTCGGTCGACACCGACCGAGCCCTGATGCTGACCAACGGGCACTGCCTGCCGACCATGCCGTCGGCCGGCCAGGTGATCCAGAACACCACCGCGAGCCGCTCCGGCACCCTGCTCAACGGCGCGGGCACGGCCCTCGGCACCGTCCAGGCGGACAAGGTGCTCTACGCCACCATGACCGGCACCGACGTCGCGCTCTACCAGCTGACCGACACCTACGGGTCCATCAGCACCAAGTACGGCAGCACCGCGCTGACGATCAGTGACACCCACCCGGTCGACGGCTCGTCGATGTTCATACCTTCCTCGTACTGGAAGCAGACCTGGAACTGCTCGATCAACGGGTTCGTCGACACCCTGCGCGAGGACCAGTGGACCTGGCACGACTCGCTGCGCTACAGCACCGGCTGCAACACCACGCACGGGACCTCGGGTTCGCCGATCGTCGACGCCGCCAGCAAGCGGATCGTCGGCATCAACAACACCGGCAACGACGACGGTGAGATGTGCACCCTCAACAACCCGTGCGAGGTGGCGGCCGACGGCACCACCAAGGTCACCAAGGGCCAGAGCTACGGTGAGGAGACCTACTGGTTCACCACCTGCCTGGGCACCAACCGGGCGATCGACCTCAGCGTCAGCGGCTGCCTGCTCACCAAGCCGGCCGGCAGCAGCGTCTCGGTGACCAACCCGGGCGGCCAGAGCACCCAGGTCAACACCGCGGTCAACCTGCAGCTCTCGGCCACCGGTGGCACCGCCCCGCTCACCTGGTCGGCCACCGGCCTGCCGGCCGGCCTGTCGATCAACGCCTCCACCGGCAAGATCACCGGTACCCCGACCACCGCGGGCAGCTCCAACGTCACCGTCACCGCGAAGGACGCCGCCAACAGGACCGGCTCCGCCGCGTTCACCTGGACGGTCACCAGCACCGGCGGCACCTGCACCCCGGCGCAGCTGCTCGGCAACGCGGGCTTCGAGACCGGCTCCGCCGCGCCGTGGACCACCAGCTCCGGTGTGGTCGACAGCAGCTCCTCCCAGGCCTCGCACTCCGGCTCCTGGAAGGCCTGGCTGAACGGCTACGGCTCCACCCACACGGACTCGGCCGCCCAGGCGGTGACCATCCCGGCGGGCTGCCACGCCACCCTCAGCTACTGGCTGCACATCGACACCGCGGAGACCAGCACCACCTCCGCCTACGACAAGCTGACCGTGACGGTCAACGGCACCACGGTCGCCACCTACTCGAACCTCAACAAGGCCACCGGCTACGCCCAGAAGACCGTCGACCTGTCGGCCTACGCCGGCCAGTCGGTGACCCTGAAGTTCAACGGCGTCGAGGACTCCTCGCTGCAGACGAGCTTCGTGATCGACGACACCGCGATCCAGACCAGCTGACCCCGGCTCGGTGAAGAAGGGCCCGGCAGCCACGGCTGCCGGGCCTTCCGCGTTCCGGCCCGAGGGCCCGCGCCACCCGGGTGGGTCAGTGGGCGGCGTGCGGGGCGGAACTCCGCCCGACCGGCCGCATCCGGCGGTGGGGCGGAGGTGGCGGACGGGGGACGGGAGGCCCGGTGGGCCGGGTGGGGGAGGGCCGTTCGGTGGGTGGGAGGCGATCGGCTGGGCCGGACGGGCGGTGGTGGCGCGCCGGGGGCGGGGTGATCGCGCTAGCGTGAGGGGTCGGATTTGTCCGGTATCGGGCATTCGTCTCTCTGCTGGAGGTGGCACGTGGGGGTTCCCGCGGCGCGAATCGTGTTCGACGAGGACGACCGGACGGCGGTCGCCGACGCGGTGACGGAGATCCTGTCCACCGGGAACCTCACCCTGGGCCCGTGGACGCAGCGGTTCGAGGAGGCCTTCGCGGCAGAGCACGGCGCCACCCACGCCGTCGCCGTCTCCAGCGGCACCGCCGCCCTCGAGATCCTGCTGCGCACCGTCGGGGTCAACGACCGCGACGTGGTCGTCCCGGCGGTCACGTTCTACGCCACCGCCGGCGCCGTGCTGCACGCCGGTGGCCGCCCGGTCGTCGCCGACGTGGACGCCGCCACCCTCGCGCTCAGCGCCGCGACCGTCGAGGCCGCGCTGACCCCCGCCACGGCCGCCGTCGTGCTGGTGCACATCGGCGGGCTGATCACCCCCGAGGTGGACGCGATCCGGCAGCTGTGCGACGCCCGCGGCATCGCGCTGGTCGAGGACGCGGCGCACGCCCACGGCAGCAGCTACGCGGGCCGCGCGGCCGGCACCTTCGGCCGGGCCGGCGCCTTCTCGTTCTACCCGACCAAGGTCATCACCAGCGGCGAGGGCGGGATGATCCTCACCGAGTCGTCCGAGGTCCGCGACGAGGCCCGGATCTACCGGGACCAGGGCAAGGGCTCGTTCGGCACCAACCACCACGTGCGGCTCGGTGCCGCCTGGCGGATGAGCGAACTGCACGCCGCGGTCGGCAGCGTCCACCTGCGCCGGCTCAAGGAGTTCACCGAGAACCGCCGGCGGGTCGCCCGCCGCTACGACACGGCGCTCGCCGCACTCGACGGCCTGACGGCGCTGCCGGAGCCGAGCGGCTGCCGCAGCAACTACTACAAGTACGTCGCGCTGCTGCCGCGTGGCACCGACCGGGCCCGCTTCAAGCAGGAGGTGTCCGAGCGGTTCGGCGTCCGGCTCTCCGGCGAGGTCTACGACCTGCCGCTGCACCAGCAGCCCGTGCTGGCGCCCTACCGCGCCGGAGCGCTGCCGGTCGCCGAGGACGTGTGCGCCCGCCAGATCTGCCTGCCGGTGCACAGCGACATGACCGAGGGCGAGATCGACCAGGTCGTCGAGGCCGTCGCGAGCGTCCACCGCGACCTGGCCGGATGAGCCGGCGGCACCGGCCCGGGCGGCCGGCCCCCGGCGAGGCGACGCACCGGAAGGACACCACGAACGGGATGGACGGGACGAAGGAGCGGTCATGCGCGTAGCAGTCACCGGCGGCTGCGGATTCATCGGCTCCCACGTGGTGGACCGGCTGGTGGAGGCCGGGCACGAAGTACTCGTGGTGGACACCGCCGAGCGGTACCTCAACCCGGAGGCGCAGCACGCCCGGGTCGACATCCTCGACCAGGACGCGCTGACCGCCGCCCTGGTGGACACCGAGGTGGTCTTCCACCTGGCCGCCATGGCGGACGTGGAGCAGGTGACCGCCGACCCGGTCCGGGCCGTGCGGCTCAACATCGACGGCACCGCCGCCGTGCTGGAGGCGGCCCGGCGCTGCGGGGTCAGCCGCACCGTCCTCGCCAGCACCGTCTGGGTGTACGGCGCCGCGCTCGCCGAGGCCGACCTGGGCGGCGAGGAGCTCGACGAGCACGTCCCCGTCGAACTCGACCACAGCGGCCACCTCTACGTCGCCAGCAAGCTGGCCGCCGAGATGCTGATGCACAGTTACCGCGAGCTCTACGGCAGCCACTTCACCATCCTGCGCTACGGCATCCCGTACGGGCCGCGGATGCGCGACGAGCTGGTCATCGCCCGCTTCGTGCAGGCCGCGCTGGACGGCCGCCCGATCACCATCGCGGGCGACGGTCTGCAGACCCGCAACTTCGTCTACGTCGAGGACCTCGCCGACGCCCACGTCCGGGCGCTGTCCCCCGCCGCGCAGGACCAGACCCTGGCGCTGGAGGGCTCCACCGCCATCTCGGTGCGCCAGATCGCCGACACGGTGGACCGGCTGCTCGGCCCGGTCACCATCGACCACGTACCGGCCCGCACCGCCGACTACCGCGGGCGCCGGATCTCGGCGGCCCGCGCCAAACGGCTGCTCGACTGGTCCCCGCGGACCAGCTTCACCGACGGCGTCGGCCGCTACGCCGACTGGTACCGGACACAGGAGCGGCCTGCGCCGGCCGCCGGGTCCCGGCCCGTCCCGAAGACCCCGCCCGCCGCACCGGCGGCCAAGGCGCGCCCCGTCCCGAAGACCCCGCCCGCCGCACCGCCCGCCGCCGGCCGCGGCGCGGCGGACTGAGCCGCGGCCGCCGGGAGCCGGCCGTGCCGCACGCGCTGCTCGTCTCCGGATCGCTCGGCCAGGGCCACGACGTGATGGCCCTGGCCTGCGCCGACTCGCTGCGGGCCCGCGGCTGGACCACCAGCACCGTGGACGCCATGGGCCTGCTCGGGAAGACCGCGGGACCGGCCGGGGAGGCGGTCTTCCGGCGGCTGCTGGGCCTGCCCGGCGTCTACGACGCCTTCCACTTCTCGGCGCTGCGCCCCGGCGCGCGGATCGCGCTGCTCGCCGATGCCGCCGCCCGCTCCCGGCTCGAACCGGCGCTCGGCCGGCTGATCGACGAGCAGCGGCCCGAGCTGGTGGTCTCGGTGTTCGCCACCGCCACCTCGGCGGTCAACCGGGTGCGCGCCGGCCGCCCCGGCCTGCGCCACCTGGTGCTGTGCACCGACGTCACGCCGCACCGCCTGTGGGTGCAGGAGGAGACCGACCTCTTCCTGGTCACCTCGGAGGTCGCGGCCTGCGGGGTGCGGCGCTACCGGCCGGACGCGGCCGTCGCGGTGCTGCCCGCCCCGCTGCGCGAGTCGTTCTACCACCCGCCCACCAGGGCGGCCGCCCGCGCCGAGCTCGGCCTCCCCGAGGACGCGCGGTGCGTGCTGCTGATGTCCGGCGCCTGGGGGCTGGGCCCGCTGGCCCGTACCGCCGAGGCGTTGGCCGCGGCCGGGCCGCACGTGCTGGCCGTCGCGGGCCGCAACGCCACCCTGGAGCGGCGGCTGCGCGCCGTGGCCGCCGGGCAGCCGCGCCTGCACCCGTTCGGCCACACCGACCGGATCCCCGCCCTGATGGCCGCCGCCGACCTGGTGGTGACCAGCTCCGGCGACACCTGCAGCGAGGCCCGGGCGATCGGCCGGCGGCTGCTGCTGCTCGACGTGGTGCAGGGCCACGGGCGCGACAACCTCCAGCACGAACTGGAGCTCGGCCACGCCGACGTGGTCTCCGCCCGGCCCGCCGAGGTGGTGCGCAGCGCGTTGGCCGCCCTCGACCGGCCCGCCCCGCCGCCGTCCGCCGGCGCCACCCCGGACGCCTGGCGGACGGGCTTCGACACGGCCCTGGCCCGGGTCGCCCCGACCGGCGCACTCGGCGTCCAGGCGTAGTCGGCGTCCGGGCCCGGTCGGCGCCCGCGTTCACCGCTCGGCGGCCGCCTCCCCCAGCTGTGGCGGTGCCTCGCCGCCGAGGAGGACGATCAGCCGGGCGAGCAGGGCGTCGAACTCGCGGCCGACCTCGGCGATCTCCGGGTTGTCGTGGCCGGCCAGCAGCAGACTCGGCTGGTCGACGGCGAACTTGGTGTCACCGTCGGGGTCCGCGTAGAGCACGGCCGGCAGCGGAGCGTGCAGCATGGCCGACGGGTCGTGGTGGAACACCCGCTCGGCGACGACGTGGTTGCCCATGAAGTACTGGGTGGCCTTCCAGAGCGAGGTCGATCCGGCCATCAGGGCGGTGAGGTCGCTGCGGTGGTACCGCATGAACCCCTGCGGGGCGTTGATCTCGGCGAGTTCCTGCGCGGCCGGCCAGGAGGCCATCTGGTAGAAGCGGTGGAGATCGACCTCGGGGACGAGCGTCTCGTACTCCTCGACCGTCTCGTCGTAGAGCTTCGGGAGCGTGACGACGAGCCGGCGGGCGGGGAGGTCGGTGAACGTGCTGTCCCTGGTCATGGCTGTGCCTGTTCGTCGTCGGAGCGGACGAGCTCGACCCCGTGGATGTCGACCGTGATGGACGGGAAGTTGAGGTTGACGGTGTTGTCCGGGCAGCGGCGGAACATCCGGCGCCGGGTCGGCACGAGCAGCCCGTCGAACCGCCGGTGGTGGCCGGTGTAGTGGCCCACCAGGTAGCTGTTGTTGACCTCGGTCTGGTAGTCCATCCGGCGCTGGCGGCCGTAGGCGTCGTAGTAGAACACCTGGTTGGGGCTGTGCGTGGCGATCTCGCGCGGGAACCGGACCTGCAGCCGGCGCCAGGTCTGCCCGGCCTCGTGCCACGGCTCGATCTCGTGGGCCCGGACACCGGGGAAGCCGAACACGAACGGGGTGGTGCAGTAGTTCCAGATCGCGTAGCCCAGGAAGTAGCCGAGGTGCGGGGCGTCCCAGGGCGTGCTGCGCAGCATCCCCTTGAAGGCGGCGCGGGCGGGGCTCAGGGTGGCGACCGTTTCGCCGTCCAGGGTCTGCACGGTGACGCTGTCGGACGGGCCGTCGAACGTCATCCGCCAGTCGGGGCGGGTGAACGGGGTGAACACGATGTGCTGTCTGGCCGTGTCGACCGAGGCGACCTGGTCGAACGACGTGCCTTTCGGCCAGCCCTTCATTCCCCAGACCGGGCCGTTGACGGACAGGTCGACCTCGAGGCCACGTACGGTGTCCCAGAGTTCCCGACCGCCGGCGGTGTCGATCGCCAGATCGAGAAGTTCAGCACTCATGGCTGGATCCTTCCGGAGCAAGGCGTACACCCAGTCTCCGAGCGGCGCGGAGCGCGGGCAACTCAGCCGGGGGGACGGCTCCGGTGGGCGGTCGGTGCCGGGCCGTCCGGGAGGCCGTGGTCGCGCAACGGGCCGAGGGTGAGACCGAGTTCGTGGCAGCGGGTCGCCAGCAGGGGGAGCGCTCCGAGGGTGGCGTGCCAGGATCCGGGGGCCGAGGTGCAGTCGGAGTCGTGCAGCAACACGGTGGCGCCGCCGCGCAGCTGCGGCACCAGGGTCCGGTGGACGGACTCCGGGGTCGCCCCGGCGGTCCAGTCCCGCCCCCAGGCCGTCCACAGCACCGTGCGCAGCGCCAGCCGGTGGGCGGCGAGCGCGAGGCCCGCCGTGAGCACCCCGTACGGCGGCCGGTACCAGTGCGGCGGCGTGCCGCAGACCTCGGCGATCGCGCGGCGGGCGCGGCGCAGCTCACGCAGGTCGCGGCCGGGCGCCGGGTACCACTGGGACCGGTGGTGCCAGCCGTGCAGCCCGACCTCGTGACCCCGGGCGACCAGCTCGCGTCCGAGGTCCGGTGAGCGCTCCAGCATCCCGCCGAGCAGGAAGAAGGTGGCCCGGACCCCGAGCGCGTCCAGCGCGTCCAGCACGTACGGCGTGCCGGCCGGGTCGGGGCCGTCGTCGAAGGTCAGCGCCACGTGGTCGGGGCGGCCGTGGCCGGCGGTGGCCCGGGCCAGGTGCCGGCGGACCGGCGGCAGCCGGACGGCCGCGGGCGCCAGGTGCAGCAGTTCGACCCCGGCGGCCGCCGCCCCCGCCAGCGCGGCCGCGCGCCACCGGTCCATCAGCCGAACCTGGCGGCCAGCTGCCGGAACAGCCCCGGCGCGACCCCGTGCAGCCGGGCGGGCATGGCCAGCCAGCCCGGCGCGAAGTACCGGTCCCGGCGCCCGCTGATCATCGACAGGATCGCGTCGGCGATCCGCTCGGGCGGCACCGGACGCGGCCGCTCCCGGTGGAACGGCGTACCCCGGCGGGCGAAGAACGGGGTGTCCACCGCGCCCGGCAGGATGATCCCCACCCCGACCCCGGTCCCGCGCAGCTCGTACCAGAGGCTCTCGGCGAACAGCGACAGCCCGCCCTTCGCCGCCGCGTACGCCGCCTCGTCACCCACCCCCACCTGGCCGGCCATCGAGCCGAGCAGCACGATGTGGCCGCGCCGCCGCTCCAGCATCCCGGGCAGCAGCAGCCGCGACAGCCGCAGCGGCGCCGCGAGGTCGACCTCGACCATCTCGTCCAGCACCTGCGGCGGCATCTCGGCGAACGGGCCCCGCCAGCCGACCCCGGCGCTGGCGACCAGCGCGTCGACCCGGCCCGCCACCGCGAGCGCCCGCTCCGCGAGGTGCTGCGCCCCGCCGGGGCCGGCCAGGTCCGCCGGCAGCGCGTGACCGCCGCAGCCGGCCGCCACCGCCGCCAGCCTGGCCCGGTCGGTACCGGACACCACGGGCAGCCAGCCGGCCCGGGCCAGCCGCAGCGCGGTCGCCGCGCCGATGCCCGAGGAGCCGCCGGTGATCAGTGCGACCGGACGGCGCCGGCCGCCCGTCACGGGCCCGGCGTCGGAGGGCCCGGCCACCGGGAGAGCGTTCGGGTGACCGTCGGTCGGGGCCGGCGCGTACGGGGCGTGGTCGTCCATGCTCACCTGTCCGCTGGGTGGGGGAGGGAGGCGGCCGGCGCCGCCCGGTCGGTCGAGGCCGGCGCCCGGCCGTCCGGCGCGGCCTCGACATCGCCGAACCGGGAGAGCAGGAAGGTGCCGCCGACCGCCGCCACGAACCCGGCGATCGCCGACCAGGCGAACCCGGGCCGCACCTGGTCGCCCAGCACCAGCACGCCCACCAGCGCGGGCCCGAAGGTCTCGGTGACCGTGCCGGCGGCCGTCGCGGCGGTCACCGTTCCGCGTTGCAGCGCCAACGCGTAGGCCAGGTAGCCACCGAGACCGCCCAGCGCCAGCGCGTACGCCGCCGGATCGCTCAGCAGCGCCCCGGGGCCGGACAGGTCCAGCACCCGGACCGCCAGGCTGGTCACGCCGAAGCCGACCCCCGCCAGCAGGCCCAGGCCCGCTGCCGGCCAGGCCCCGCCGCGGCGGGCCAGCACGAAGGTGAGCAGCAGCATCACCAGCACGGTGGCGAGCAGCGCGTAGTGGAAACCCGGGCCCGCGTGGTTCCGGCCCTCCCGGCCCGCGCCCAGGGCCAGCAGGGTGAGGCCGACCATCACGGCCGGGATCGCGGCGAGGTCGCTGCGCCGCAGCCGGGCGCCCAGCAGCCACACCGCCGCCAGCGCGGTCACGGCCAGGCTGGCGTTGGTCACCGCCTGGACCACGAACAGCGGCAGGGTGCGCAGCGCGACGATGCTCAGCGCGAACCCGGCGATGTCCATGCCCGTCCCGAGCAGGAACTGCCAGGACCGGGCCAGCGCCGCCAGCAACCCCAGCCGGACTCCGTCCGTCCGGGGTGCGGCGCGGGCCCCGCGGGCCTGGAAGACGCACGCGAAACCGAAGCAGACGGTCGCCGCGAGCGCGGTGGTGAGACCGAGCAGCATGGTGCCCCTATGCCAGTCGGTACCGGACCTGTGCCGGTCGGTACCGGATCGAGCGCGGCGCCCGGACGGCACCCGACGGGTGTGCCGCACGGCCTCGCCGCCCGTCCCTGCGACGGGACCCATCCCCAGTCTGGGCCCGCCGTACCGCCCCCGCAGCGGGGAACGGCGCCGCCGCCCGGGGGCCGGCGGCGGATCTCACCCGTTCAGCCGGTCGACCACTTCAGCTCGATCTCCAGCTCCATCCGGCCCTCGCCCACCTCCACCTCGATCTCGCACTCGACCTCGTCCGGGATCCGCAGGCTCAGCCTCCCCGGGCCGAGGTCCAGTTCGGCGTTGCTGCCGTGCCGCAGCGCGTCGGCGAGCGCCGAGATCCGGTCGGCGGCCTCCAGCCGGGACAGCGTGCGCTTCTGCTCGAACTCCAGGTCCTTCACGGCTCTCTCCGATCACTCCGGGAGCGGTGGGTACTGGCGATTGTCCCGCTGCTCCGGCCGGCGGGCATCCCGCCGGCCGGGTGGGCGGAGCCGTCGCGGGGTCGGTCGGAAACGGTGCGGATCCTGCCGGATCCGGCACTCGTCGGCGGCCGGGGCCAGCTCCTAGGGTCGTCCCCATGACGATCCACGAAGCCCCGACCGCGACCTTCTCCCGTACCCACAGCTGGGAGCCACGGCCGGCGATGACCGCCGACCTGCTGGCGCTGTCCGGCCGGGAGATCCTCCAGGGCGCCCTGGACGGGGCGTTCCCGGCCGCCTCGATCATGAGCACGCTGGGCTTTCGCCTCACCGCGGTCGGGGACGGCTCGGTCACCTTCGAGGGCGACCCCGGCGAGCACCTGCTCAACCCGATGGGGACGGTGCACGGCGGCTTCCTCGCCACGCTGCTGGACTCGGCCCTCGGCTCGGCCGTGATGACCCGGCTGCCGGCCGGCGCCACCTACACCACCGTGCAGCTCGGCCTCCACCTGGTCCGCACGGTGCTCGCCGACACCCCCACCCTGCGCTGCGAGGGCACCGCGCTGCACGTCGGCCGCACCACCGCGACCGCCGAGGCCCGGGTGGTCGGCGCCGAGGACGGCAAGCTGTACGCGCACGGGACAACCACCTGCGCGGTGCTCCGGCTCGGCTGACCCGCCGCGGGGGCCGGGCGCGACGGTTCTACGATGTGCGGATGAGCACCGGCAGGCCGAAGGCCGCGGCACCCCACCCGCAGCACGCCGACGCGGAGCGCCTCGACACCGCCGCCGCCGTCCTCGCGCTGCTCGCCGACCGCACCCGCCTGGCCCTGCTGGCGCGGCTCGGCCTCGGCGAGGCCGACGTCACCACCCTCACCGAGGCGACCGGCGCCGCCCGACCCTCCGTCAGCCAGCACCTGGCCAAGCTGCGCCTCGCCGGCCTGGTCGCCACCCGCAAGGACGGGCGGCGGGTGGTGTACTCGCTGCGCCACGGCCATCTGCGCCGGCTGGTCGACGAGGCACTGAACGTCGCCGACCACCAGATCGGCTCGCTGCCGCCGCACGACTGAGCGCCGGCAGCCGGGGGAAGTCCCGCCCAACGTGTGCAGAGGTACGCACATGTTGCCTACGATGGGGCGGTCACCTCGCGCCTACCCGGGGACGGGCCCATGCTGTCCGTGCTGCGCAACCGCACCTACCGCCACCTGTTCGCCGCCCAGGCCGTGGCCCTGGTCGGCACCGGGCTCGCCACGGTGGCGCTCGCCCTGCTGGCCTACGACCTCGCCGGGAGCGACGCCACGGCGGTGCTCGGCACCGCACTGGCGATCAAGATGACCGCGTACGTGGCGATCGCCCCGCTGGCCGGCGCCCTCGCCGGTCGGGTGCCCCGCAAGACGCTGCTGGTGGCGATGGACCTGACCCGGGCCGGGGTCGCCCTCGCGCTGCCGTTCGTCGACCGGGTGTGGCAGGTCTACCTGCTGATCCTGCTGCTCCAGGCGGCGTCCGCCGCCTTCACCCCGACCTTCCAGGCCGTCATCCCGGAGCTCCTGCCCGCCGAGCGCGACTACACCGCCGCCCTGTCGCTCTCCCGCCTCGCCTACGACCTGGAGTCGCTGTTCGGTCCGGTGCTCGCCGCGCTGCTGCTGGCGGTCGTCCCCTACGACCGGCTGTTCGCCGGCACCGTGATCGGCTTCCTCGGCTCCGCCGCGCTGGTCGCCTCCGCCGTCCTGCCGGGCCCGCCCCGGGGCGCCGGCGACCGGGGCGCGGGCGACCGGGGCGGACCCGGGCGGGCCGCGGCCGGGATCCGGCTGTTCCGGGCGACCCCGCGGCTGCGCGCGCTGCTCGCCCTCGACCTCGCGACCGCCGCCGCCGGCGCGGTGGTGTTCGTGGACACCGTCGTCGTGGTGCGCGACCACTTCCACCGCCCGGCCGGCGCCGTCTCGCTCGCCCTCGGCTGCTTCGGCGCCGGGTCGGTGCTGGTCGCCCTCGGCCTGCCCCGGCTGCTGGAGCGGGTCGGCGACCGCGCGGTCATGCTGGGCGCCGCGTTCGGCCTGCCGGTGGTGCTGGCCGCCGCCGCCCTCGCCACGGCGGCCGGGCCCGGCGGGTGGGGCTGGGCCGTGCTGCTGATCGCCTGGGGGTTGCTCGGCGCCGGGAGTTCGGGCGTGCTGACCCCGGCCGGCCGGGTGCTGCGCCGCTCCGCGGCCGAGCCGGACCTGCCCGCGGCGTTCGCGGCGCAGTTCTCGCTCTCCCACTCCTGCTGGCTGCTCACCTATCCGCTGGCCGGCTGGCTGGCGGCCGGCGCGGGCCTGCCGGTGGCCTGCGCCGTGCTCGGCGCGATCGCGCTGGCGGGTGCGGCCGGTGCACTCGCGCTGTGGCCGGCCCACGACCCGGGGGCGTTGCCGCACCTGCACGCCGACCTGGCGGCCGACCATCCGCACCTGGCCGACGCCCACCGGGCGGGTGCCGGCGGTTGGACCCACGGCCACCACTTCGTGATCGACCGGCACCACCGTGCGTGGCCGCAGCCGGCCGCCGGGCGGGGGCGCCGCCGTCCGGGCCGCCCGCGTCGGGCGACCGCCCGGCGGGTGGGGCGGTGAGCGCCACCGGCGGTCCGGTGGGCCCGGATCGGGCTCCAGGACCGCGGTTTCTGGACCAATGGGCGCGGAACCGGCCAGCCGGGAGACAATTGTCATGCACACGGGGCCGCTGGTGGGGTATATAGATGTCAGGCCCGGTCGGCACTCCCCCCACGGAGCGACAACCGGGCCTGTGCTGGGCAACTGGGCCCGGTCTACGCTCCCCCCACGGGGCGAAGGCCGGGCCCGCGTGTGTTTCGACGCCAGCAACACGCAGCGTACATGACACCTCTACGCATGGCTACCGCGGGGTGTGCCGCCCTTGCCGCGCGGCGCACCGTCGTGCCCTGTGAACGCCCGGGGGCGGGGCCGCCGTTCGCACCGGCCACGGCCGCCGGGCCGCTACCGCAACCGCCCGCCGCCGGCCCAACTACCGTACGGGGCAGTGGCCCTGGGGTTCGGGTGGGGCCCGGTCGGCAGGCCCGCGAGCGGCGGGCGCAGCGTCCCCGGTGCGACCGAGGCGGCGAACCGGGCATCGAGGTAGAGCCGGGCGAAGACCGCGTCGAAGTAGGCGCTGTAGGAGATGTCCGGGGTGTCGCCGCCGAGTTGGTAGCCCCCGATCACGCCGACCACGGCTCCGGTGGCGGTGTCGACCCACGGGCCGCCACTGGTGCCGCCGGGGTAGGCCGGGCAGTGGATCCGCCGCTGGCGGAGGGCGAAGCGGGTGGTGACGTTGGTGCACAGCAGCGGGTAGTCGGCCCGGCTGCCGTAGCCGTAGAGCCGCACGCTGCCGGTGAACGGGGTGAGCACCGCGATCGGGTTCGCCCCCACCACGGACTGGATCCGGCGGCCGGCTCCGTCCTCGGCCACCTGGAGGAAGGCGAAGTCCTGGTCGGGATCCCGGCGCCCGGTCCACCCCTCGGTGGCGAACACCCGGACGACCGGCCAACTGCCGTAGGGGGCGACGCCGTCCCGGTAGCCCGGCGCGAAGGTGACGCCCTCCGGTGAGCGGACGCAGTGGGCGGCCGTCAGCAGCAGGTTGCCGAGCGGGCTGGGCACCACGCCGGCGGTGCAGAAGTGGTGGCCCGGACCGAACCCGCCGACGAACAGGGCGCCCACCCGGTCCGCCTCGGGCCCGGCCGGCGCGGGGGCGGTGGTGTCGGGCGGCGGCACAGCGGGGCTCGTCGTCGAGGGGTGGCCCGCGGCCGACGGAGAAGCGGGTGGAGGTTCGACGGCCCGGGCGGCCGGTGCCCCGGCCCCGGCGAGCACGGCCGGGAGCAGGACGGCGGGCAGCAGCAGCCGCAGTGCGGTGCGCCGCCGGGGCGAGGGGCGGCGCCCGTGTCTCATCGCTCGGATCCCATCGCACCGGTCCTGGGGAGCGCCGAAGGACCGGCGTCGGTGCCTCGGCTGACGGGGGGTCTGCGGCGCGAGACTAGCCGCCCGGGCACACCGGGGCCGGGGACCACGCCGGGAGCATTCGGGGGAGCTGCTCCGGCGACGTCCCCGGCCCCGCATGGCGCGCACCGCCGCAGCCGGGGGGACGGGCAGCGGGCGGCGCCCTCGGGGAGGTCGTGGCGGAGAGGGCAGGATTCGAACCTGCGCGGGCCCGTACGGACCCTGCTCGGCCGTTGCCGGCCTGGCACCCGATCAGCCGCTCCGGGCACCTCTCCCGGTCCGGGGGAGCGGTGCGCGCTCCCTCGTCCTGGGCACCATCGTGCGGGGGCGGCCTGATCGGTCGCTGACCCTGCGCTGATCCGCCCTCCGCCGGTGCGGTGGCACCGACCGACCCACTGTCGTACGCGTGTGCCATACTCCGTCGGATGTCGCAGACACGCGCGGAACTGCCCCGCCACACCGAGGTGGAGGCGCCCGACGGTGCCGTCTTCCCGCTGCACGGGCTGGCCCAGCAGGACGAGGCCGCCCCGGTGGTCCTGATCGCGCCCGCGATGGGCACCCCGGTCGGCTTCTACCGGCGCTTCGCCCAGGAGTTGCACGCCGCCGGCGCCACCGCGCTCGTACTGGACCACCGGGGGAGCGGCGCCCGCGGCCGGGTGCCCCGCACCACCGGGTACCGCCAGCTCACCGACGACCTCGGCGCCGCCGTCGCCGCCGTCCGCACACACCTCCCGAAGGCCGCCCTGACCGTGTGCGGGCACAGCCTCGGCGGGCAACTCGCCCTGGTCCAGGCCGCCGAGGCGGCCGAGCGCGGGGCGCCGGTGCCGGACGCGATCGCGCTGGTCGCGGCCGGATCCGTCTACCACCGCGCGTACGGCCGCCGGGCGCCCGGCCTGTTCGTCGCGAGCCGCCTGATGGCGCTCACCGCCGCCGCGCTCGGCCACTGGCCCGGCCACCGGCTCGGCTTCGGCGGGCGCCAGCCGGCCGGGGTCATCATCGACTGGGCCCACCAGGCCAGGACCGGCCGCTACCGGCTGGCCGGCGCCGAGGTCGAGGACGCGCTGCGCGCGCTGCGGGTGCCCGTGCTCGCGGTGGACGTCGAGGGCGACCGGCTGGCACCGCCGGGCGCCGTCGACCACCTGTGTGCCATGGTCCCCAACGCCGCGGTCCACCGGCGCGGCTACTCCGCGGCGGACGCGGCCGGCGGCCCGCTCGACCACTTCCGCTGGGCCCGCCACGCCGCCCCGCTCGCCCGCGACCTGGTCGCCTGGACCCGTACCGCATCCGCCGCAGTGGACCGGGACCGCTGACGATTCATCAGGAACGCCGTCCGATCAACTGGCCGAATGGAACAATCAGTTGGGACATGACGACCTGAGGAGTTCCCAGCGTGACCGAAGACAACCCCGGCGGACCTGACGAGCCGGCAGCCGCACCCGGGCAGCGGGTCCTGGACCTGCTGGACAAGGCGATCGCCGCCCAGAGCGTGCTGGTCCACCGGAACATCGCCCGCGCCCGCCAGCGCAACCCGCAGGCGGCACCCGAGCAGGTGATCCGCACGCTGGAGCGGATGTACGTCAGCGCCCTGACCGGGACGGGCGCCGCGGTCGGCGGCGCCGCGGCCGCGCCGGGCGTCGGCACCGGCGTAGCCCTGGCGCTGTCGGCGGGCGAGGCGCTCTCCTCGCTCGAGCTGAGCGCCCTGTTCGCGCTCTCGGTGGCCGCGGTGCACGGGGTCCCCGTCGACGAGATCGAGCGGCGCCGGACGATCGTGATGGGAGTGATGCTCGGCGGGAGCGGCTCCGCCACCATCACCAAGGTCGCCGAGCGGACCGGGCAGCACTGGGGGCGCCAGGTCGTCTCCAAGGTGCCGGTCACGACCTTGCGCCAGATCAACCGGATCCTGGGCCGGAACTTCGTCACCAAGTACGGCACCAAGCAGGGCATCATCGTCCTCGGTCGGGTGGCTCCGTTCGGTATCGGCGCGGTGATCGGCGGCGGCGCCAACGCGACCGTCGCCGCGCTGACGGTGCGGGCCGCCCGGCGCGCGTTCGGCCCCGCCCCGACCTCGTGGCCACCCGAGACGGAGAGCAGCACGCCGCCGGCGCAGCCGGAGGGCACCGCACCTGCGCCGCGCTACGTGACCCCGGACGGGACCCCGACCGAGGGGCCCGCAGTGCCCGGCCACCTCCCCGGGGCGCGCAGCGAGCCGTGAGCGACCGGCGCCCGCCCCGAGCGCGGGGCGGGCGCAGCCACGGGGGCTACGGCGCGAGCTCGGCCACGGGGGCTACGGCGCGAGCGCTGCGGCGCCCTGGCGGCCCGCTCGGCGGATGCGGGTGGCGAGCAGCAGGTAGCAGGCGAAGGCCGTGGTGGTCCGTGCGGCGCCGGGGAGCGGGAGTTCACCCCTGACCAGGGAGACCACGGCCAGGACGGCGATCAGCAGGGCCAGTACTGTCCACCCGACCTGGAGCAGCAGGTGGACCGACCCGGCGACGGCGGCGGTGCTGGGCCGGCGGAAGGCGGTGGCGGCGACCGCCGCCGTGAGGGCGCTCACCGCGGCCACGGCCACCGCGGCGGTGCTCCACGGGCCGCCGATCCACAGCGCGGCCGCCGCCGCGACCAGCAGCAGGGCCGCCGACTCGGTGTACGCCCGGGAGGCCGTCCCGTGGTCGACGGCCTTGCCCGGTCCGAGGGCGGTGGGTGCCGGCGGCGCGGGGTAGACGGCCGTCCGCGGGGCCGGGCCCCGGCGGCCGAGACGGCGGGCGGCGGCCCGGGACTCCCGGAACGCGGCGGCCGACTCCGACCTGCGGCCGAGCACGGTCAGCGCCGAGCCGAGCAGCGTGGCCGCCCACACCAGCGCCGCCGGATCGCCCTCCGCCCGGGCCAGCGTCACCGCCTCGCGCAGCGGCTCCAGCGCCTCGCGGTGCTGCCCGGCGCCGTGCAGCGCCCGGCCGAGGCCGGCCAACGCGGCCCCCGAGGCGCTCGGGCTCGCCGGCCGGGCGGCGGTCACGGCCTCCGTCAGGGTGTCGACGGCCTCCTGGTACCGCCCGAGAGCGCTCAGGGTCGCGCCCAGGTCGGTCAGCGCCCGGGCCCGGCCCTCCGGATCGTCGATCCGTCCCTGGAAGGCGGCCACCGCCTGCTGCAGCACGAGCGCCTGCGCGGGCCGGTCGATGGTGCGCAGCGCCTCGCCCGCCTCGGCGAGGAGCCGGTACGCCGCGTACTCGTCCCCGAGGTCGGCCAGCTGCCGGGCCGCGTCGCACAGCTGCTCCACGCCGGATTCGCCGCCGCCCGCACGGAGCAGCGCCCGGCCGGCCAGACCCAGCGCCTCGGCCTGGAGCCGGTGCTCGCCGACCTCGCGGAAGGCGTCGAAGGCCAGGACGAAGGTGGCGGCGGCGGCCGTCGCGCCGTCCATCAGATCGAGGCCGACCAGGCCCAGCCGCACCTCGGCGACGGCGGCCCGCTGCTGGTCCCCGTCCACCTCCGCGACCTGCACCGCCTTGCCGAGCTCCCGCACGGCGGCCCGCCCCCGGCCCTGCTCGGCGAAGGCGATGCCGGTGGTCAGCTGGGCCGCGTACTCGATCGCCCGGTTGCCCGCCCTGCGGGCGAAGGCCGCCGCCCGCAGGCCCTCGCGGGCGGCCTCCTCGCGGCGGCCGAGACCGAGCCAGGTCGCTCCCAGGGCGTCCAGGACGAGGGCGGCAAGCTCCTGGTCACGGCTGCCGGCGGCTGCCGCGGTCGTCCGCAGGACGGTCACCGCCTCCTCGTACCGGCCCTGCGCGCAGCGCGCCCGGCCCAGCTGCACCGCGGCCCGCAGGGTGGTCGCGGGGTCGGTCTCCCCGCCGGCCAGTCGTTCGGCGACCTCGGCGATCTCGGCCCGGTCGTCCTGGTGCCGGCCGTGGTCGAGGAACGGCTCCAACAGGCGGATCAGCTCGACGGCCGCCCCGGCGTCGGCGGCCCCCACGGCCCGGTGCAGCAGCGCGATCACCGTGCGGTGCTCGGCCGCGTACCAGGCGAGGGCCGCGGCGCGGTCCGGGACCTCGGGCCCGCCCCGGCCGGGGCGGGCCCAGCCGGGACGCAGCCGGGCGGCGGCCGCGCGGGCCGCGTCCAGCTGGTGCCGGAGCAGCCGGGACAGCGCCGCCTCGTGGTCGTCGTCCGGCTCGCCCGCCGAGGCCGCCGTGCTCTCCCGGTCGACCGGGTGCCAGCCCGCGGCCGGTCCCCCGGGTTCGATCAGGCCCGCCGCGTGCAGGGCGGCCAGGTCGGCAGCGGCGGCCGGCTCGGGCGCGTCGATCAGGCGGGCGACCGCGGCGGTCGACAGGCCCGGTCCGGGCGCCCGGGCGAGCAGCCGCAGCAGGCGGGCCCGGTCGGTGGTCAGGCCCCGCAGGGCGGCCGCGTGCACGGCCGGTCGGACCCGGGCGCCCGCGTCCTCGTCGGTGGTCGCCGCCGCGTGCCCGCCGATCAGCTCGGTGAGCTCGCCCGGTGTCGTCCCGGTGCGCTCCAGCGTGCGGGCGGCGAGCAGCAGGGCCGACGGCAGGCCGCCGCAGGCCTCGGCCAGCCGCCGGGCGGCCAGGTCGTCCAGCGCACCGCGGGCCGCACCGGGCAGGGTCTCCCGCAGCAGCTGCGCGCCGGTCGCCGCGGGGAGCGGCGCGAGCGGCAGGACATCGGCCGGGCCGGCGGGCGCCGGCCGGGCGGTGACCAGCACGCCGGCGGTGCCCGGGGTCGGGAGCAGCAGCGCGAGGTGCTCGTCGTCGGCGTCGTCCAGCAGCACCAGCAGGCGCCGGCCCTGGGCGGCGTAGGCGGCGAGCACGGCACGGAACAGCGCCGCCCGCGCCTCGACCTCCACGGGGATCAGGGCCGGCGGCAGGCCCAGGGTGCGCAGCGCCGCGTCCAGCGCCCGGCCCGGCGGCACCCGGCGCTCCGGGTCGCTGCCGTCCAGTACGGGGGCGAGCACCCCGCCCGGGTAGCGGCCGCCGGCGTGCAGCTCGGCGGCGGCCCGGCGGGCCAGCTCGCTCTTGCCGACACCCGGCGGCCCGGTGACGACGGTGGGGGCGCCGGTGCCGTCGGTGGGCTCGGTGAGTTCGGCGACCAGTGCGGCGAGTTCGGTGGACCGTCCGGCGAAGTGCGCGCCCGGGGCCCGGGCGGGCGGCGGTACGGACTCCGGCAGGCGGAGCGCGAAGGCGCGGCCCTCGACCGTGCCGTGGCAGAACACCCCGGGGCGCTCCCGATCCGGCCATGCCACGCCCGACATCTCCACCCGTCCCCCTGACTCGGCGGGCGCCCGTCCCGGGCACCCCACGGCCGTTCCCCCGACCGCCCGGACCATACCCAGCTGAGATGGATGGCACGCCCTCGAAGCGTTGCTGATGATGCGTCAAGTCGGTTGCAGATCGGAGGATTAAGGGATGCCGTACCCGATGGTGGCCGTCACCCACCGTCGCGACGCGGTGCGGGCGGAGGCCGCTCCGCCCGACAGGCCGGACGATCGCGGCTAGGCTCGTTCAGAGGCCCGACCGACCCCGTGGATCGCCCGGGTGCGGTCGCGGCGGACGGACAGGAGGACGGCATGTCCGGTGATCCGACACCGACCGGGCCGCTCGCGGCCGGTGGCACGGGCGGCAGCGCAGCCGGCGGTGGCTACGGGGAGTCACTGTTCGAGCCCTGGAAGCCCGGCGAGGGCGAGCGGATCGACCTCGGCTCGCTCGCGTACGACCATGTCACCCGGGCCCGGCTGCGCGCCCTCGGGGTCGGCCCCGGCACCCGCTGCCTCGACGTCGGCGCCGGCACCGGGACGGTGGCCCGCTGGCTGGCCGAGGAGGCGGGTGTCGCCGAGGTGCTCGCCGTCGACCGGGACGTGCGCTTCCTGGAGCCGTACGCGGGCGGCGCGCTGCTGACCCTCGCCGCCGACATCACCGCGCCGGACTTCGACCCCGGCCGGTTCGACCTGGTCCACGCCCGGTTCGTGCTCATGCACCTCCCCGAGCGCGGCCGGATCGCCGCCCGCCTGCGCGGCCTGCTGCGGCCGGGCGGTCACCTGGTCCTCGGCGACGCGATCGACCTCACCACCGCGGGGCCGCCCGACACGCCGTACCGGCTGGCCATGCGGGCCATGTGGCAGGCCCTGCGGAGCTCGATCGGCACGGACGTGTCCTGGACGCCCGGCTACCCGCGGCTGATGCGCGACATCGGGCTCTCCGCGGTGGGCGCGGAGGTGCACGTGCCCCCGCTGGGCGAGCAGAGCCCGATCGCCGCCTTCTGGCTCGACACCTGGGACCGGTCCCGGGAGGCGATGCTCGCCACCGGCATGCTCGACGCCGAGCAACTCGCCGAGGCCCAGGAGGCCCTCGCCACCGGCGCCGTCGCCGACCTCTCACCCGGCCTGATCACCGCCTGGGGCACCGCGGCCTGAACCGGGCCCAGACCCCCGACCCCCGACCCCCGACCCCCGACCCCCGGGGCCCGTACCGGCGGTCAGGCGCCGAATCCGTCGTCCATCGCGCCGCCCGCCAGGGGTGCGCAGCGGTGCGGGGGCGCCCAGGCGCCCGCCGATTCGAGGACCGGGTCCGCGTCGGGCCGGGTGCGGAAGACCAACGTGACCCCGCTGGAGGGGACTTGAAGCGTGAGCTGGCCCGGCGGGTCGCGGTGGGGGAGTGGCGCCGGCGCCACGCCGGCGGCGGCGAGGGTGGCGGTGAGCTCGGTCAGGGTCGGCCGCCCGGCCAGGGCGCCCGGGGCGCCGGGCAGGTCGATCGTGTCCCGCCAGGTCTGCACGCAGACCGAGGTGACCAGGCGGCAGCGGCAGACGCACAGTTCGAGGTCGCCGAAGGCGAACAGATGCGGCCAGCGCCGTCGCTTGCCGACCCGGCCGATCGAGTGCGGCGGACCGAGCAAGCGGGCCGGCTCGCCCAGCTGCGCCCCGCAGCGCACCGGGCCCACGGCGGCGGTGGCGGCGAACGTGGCGAGGGCGGAAGGAATGGTCATCGCGACGATCATGCCACCCGCCCGAGGCCATAGCAGCTGGTTATGCTGGGCTCCCGGGACTTCCTGCCCGGCCAGGGCGGGGCGCGACGGTGACGGCGAGGCAGGGGAACGATGGACCGGCTCAACCTCGAAGGGCTCCGGTACGCGCAGGCCGTGGCGGAGACGAAATCGTTCAGTGCCGCGGCCCGCGCCTACGGGGTCACCCAGCCGGCGCTGTCCAACGGCATCGCCAAGCTGGAGGCGCGGCTCGGCGGCAGGCTCTTCGACCGGTCGCCGCGCGGGGTGACCCGGACGGCCTTCGGGGCCCGGATCCTGCCGCTGATCGAGCGGGCGCTGGTCGCGCTGGACGCTGTCGGGGTGGAGGCCAGGCGGCTGAACGAACCCGGCGGGCAGAAGATCCGCATGGGCGTCTCCCCGCTGATCGGCCCGCACCTGGTCGCCCGGGCGTTCAGCATGGTCCAGGGCCTTCCGGTGCCCCGCGACCTGGTGCTGCGCGAGGCGAACATGCAGGACCTGCGGCGCTGCCTGCTGGACGGCGAGCTGGACGTCGTCCTGATCCCGGCCGTCGCCGCGATGCCGCGCTTCGAGCACCGGGTGATCGAGGTGGAGCCGATCGTCGTGCTCGGCCCCGATACCGGGCAGCACGCGCCGCTCGAACTCGAGGAGGCCGCCGAGGAGCGGCTCATCCTCGTCCCGGACACCTGCGGCCTGACCACCTTCACCACCGAGCTCCTCCGGGCGCACGAGCTGCCGCTGCACAGCTACCCGGGCGAGGCCGCCGGCTACCGGGTGCTGGAGGACTGGACCAGGCTCGGCCTGGGCTCGGCGCTGGTGCCCCGCTCCAAGCTCACCTCGCCCCGGGTGCCGCACCGGCTGCTGGTGGACGGCGGCCGCGAGGTGCGGATCTCCTTCGAGGCCGTGTGGAGTGCCGACTCCCCGCTCGCCGCGGACCTGCTGCGCCTCGCGGACAGCCTGGCCGACGGCTCGGCGGACGGCGTGGCCGAGGGCCCGGCCGGCAGCCGCGCCGCCGTCCGCTAGCCATACGCACGCGTTATAGCCGGATTCAGCAAGATCGTCTACCGGGCGCCGTTCGGGCTGCCTAGATTGGCTGCCAGGTGCCGGCGACCGCCGCACCGGTCCGCCCCGGCTCGACCCGCCGGGGCCGCGACCCACCCTGTTGACCGGCGCCCGTCGAGCGCACGCGTGCCGAGGCCCCTGTCGCGCACCGACGCGGCCGGGCCGACGGCCGCGGCCACCGCGCCGGCAACTCACCATCCGAACCAGGAGTTCCGCATGTCCAGCACCACCCCCGACTTCACCGGCCGCAAGGCCGTCGTCATCGGCGGCACCAGCGGGATCGGCCACGCTGTCGCCCGGCACGTCCTCGACGCCGGCGGCAGCGTCGTCGTCACCGGGCGCACCCGGGCCTCGGCCGCCGAGGCGGAAGCGGCACTGTCCGGTCACGGCAGGGTGATCGGCCTGGCCGCCGATCTGGCCGACCCGGCCGCGGTCGAGGGCCTGCGCCGCACGCTGGCCGAGGACCACGCGGACGCCACTCTCCTGGTCAACGCGGCCGGTGTCTTCGCCCCCAAGCCGTTCCTCGACCACACCGGCGCGGACTACGACCGCTACCAGGCGCTCAACCGGGCCCTCTTCTTCCTCACCCAGACCGTGGTCACCGCGATGACCGCGCGCGGGGCCGGGGGAGCGATCGTCACCATCGGTTCGATGTGGGCCCACCAGGCGGTCGCCGCCACGCCCTCCTCGGCGTACTCGATGGCCAAGGCCGGGCTCCACTCGCTCACCCAGCACCTGGCGATGGAGCTCGCCCCGCAGGGCATCCGCGTCAACGCGGTGGCGCCCGCCGTCGTCCGCACCCCGATCTACCGGGAGTTCATCCCCGAGGCGGAGGTGGAGTCCGCCCTGGACGGCTTCAACGCCTTCCACCCGCTCGGCCGCACCGGCACGCCGGACGACGTGGCGGCCACCGTCGCGTTCCTGCTGTCGGACCGCGCCGGCTGGGTGACCGGCGCGGTCTGGGACGTCGACGGCGGGGTGATGGCGGGGCGGAACTGACCCTCGGGCCGTACGGGAACCCCCGCCGCAGGAGGGATCAGGACGGTGCGTCGAGCTCGCGGAGCAGCCGGGCGCCCTCGCGAGTCATGATCTCCGGGTCGCGCAGGGCGTTGGAGAGCAGCGACATGCCTTGGTAGGCGCCGACCAGGGCGAGCGCGCGGCCGGCCGGGTCGGGGGCGTCGAGCAGGCGGTACTGCTGCTCGACCCAGTCGAGCAGCTGTCGGATGACCCGCCCGGCGGCGGCGTCGAGGCCTCCCTCGCGCTTGTCGATCTCCGTGGCCAGGGTGCCGGTCGGGCAGCCGTACCGCGCGGTGGACTCCCGCTGCGCGACCCACTCGGTGATCAGGCCCTTGAGGCGTTCGCGCGGGTCGGGGAGCCGGTCGAGGCGGTCGGTGAGGGCGTTCAGGTGCGCGGTGTGCTCCTCGAGGGCGGCCTCGACCAGCTCGTCCTTGGTCTTGAAGTAGTAGTACACGTTGCCGGCCGGTACGTCGGCGGCGCGGGCGATGTCGGCGATGGTGGTGCGTTCCACGCCCTGCTCGTGCAGCACCCGGGCGGTGGCGGCCGCCAGCCGCTGCCGCTTGGCCGTGGCGCTCGCCCGGGGGCGGCGGGATTCCGTTGAGTCAGTCACCCGACTGACTATAGACAACCTCCGGTGCGGCCGTGCTAACGTCGCTCTCGCAAGTCAGTCAGCTGACTCACTAACTGGGGAGATCGACATGATCGTGGTGACGGGTGCGACCGGGAACGTCGGCGGGGCGCTGGTCCGGATGCTGGCGGCGGACGGGGAGCCGGTGACGGCGGTGGCCCGCCGGATCACCGGGGCGGACGTGCCGGAGGGGGTGCGCGCGGTGGCGGCCGACCTGGCCGAGCCGGCCGGGCTCGGCGTCGCGTTCGCCGGAGCCGACGCCCTGTTCCTGCTGGTCGCGGGCGAGGATCCGGACGGCATCCTCGAGCAGGCGAAGCGGGCCGGTATCGGACGGGTGGTGCTGCTCTCTTCGCAGGGGGCGGGCACCCGGCCGGAGGCGTACCGGCACCCCGCCCGCTTCGAGGCGGCGGTCCAGGACTCCGGCCTGACCTGGACGGTGCTCCGGTCCGGCGGCATGGCCACCAATGCGTTCGCCTGGGCCGAGTCCGTCCGGGCGCGACGGGAGGCCGCGGCGCCGTTCGGCGAGGTCGGCCTGCCGTTCGTGGATCCGCAGGACGTGGCCGAGGTGGCCGCGGCGGCACTGCGCGGGGACGGGCACGCGGGCGCCACCTACGTCCTGACCGGCCCTGCGGCCACCACCCCGCGCGAGCGGGCGGCGGCGATCGCGGAGGCCGTGGGCGAGCCGGTCCGCTTCACCGAGCAGACCCGGGCGCAGGCCGAGGAGCTGATGGCGCGGTTCATGCCGCTCCCGGTGGTGCACGGCACCCTCGCGGTGCTGGGCGAGCCGACCGCCGAGGAGCAGCGGGTGAGCCCCGACGTGGAGCGGGTGCTCGGCCGGGCGCCGGAGAGCTTCGCGAGCTGGGCCGGGCGCAACGCCGCAGCATTCCGCTGAGCGCCGCGGCGGAAACGGCGAGGGGCGGGGAGGAGTCGGGGCGGACCCGAACGGGGGATCGGGGGCGGGTCGGCGGCGTGATCGGCCCCCGTCCGGCCGGCGGTCCCTACGATCGGGCGAATGACCGGATCAGAGGAAACCGAGGAGTCGGCCGGCCTCGCGCTCGATCGTCTGATGGCACTGTCCGACGGCGTGTTCGCCATCGCCGCCACCCTGCTCGTGCTCGACCTCGCCGTCCCGGCCGGGCTGGAGCCCGACGAGTACCGGCATGCTCTGCGCGACCTGATCCCGTCACTGGCGGCGTACGCGCTGAGCTTCATCGTGATCACCGAGTTCTGGCGGGCGCACCACGCGATCTTCCGGTACGTCCGCCGCCCCGACCAGCCGATCATCAGACTGGCAGTGCTGGGGCTCGGCCTGGTGGCGCTGATCCCGTTCCCGACCGACCTGCTGGCCGAGTACGGGGACGAGTGGCAGTCGGTGGCGATCTACTCCGGCACCGTGGCCGCCGTGGACGTGGTTCAGCTGGGGCTGGTGCTCTACCTGGGCCGGCATCCGGAGCTGCTCCGCCGGGAGATCCCGCATCGCAGCATGCGCGCGATGGTGCTGGGGCTGGGCGGCACCATCCTGATCCTGGGCATCACCATCGCCATCGCCTGGATCTTCGGTTCCGCCTCGAAGTGGCCCTGGTTCGCGCTGATCCCCCTGAAGGTCATCGCCGGGCGGATGGGCCGGCCGGCTCGGGCGTAGCTCCGGAGCTCGACCCGCCCCGGCCGTTGGCGATCTGACGGATGTCATACCGCCCGGGTGCCGCCCGGCACTGCCGGCCGGCCCCGGCTCGTCCCTAGGGTGGAGCCATGACGAAGCAGCTGAAGCAGGACGAGCGCACCGACCTCCACATCAGCCTGATCGGGGGCACCCGGCTGGAGGGCGAGGAGGTGCACAGCCGCACGCTGACCGCCTCGCTCATCGGCGGCGCGGCCGTCGACCTGACGGAGGTGGAGATCCCGGACGGGGCCGAGCTGAAGATCACCAAGCTGAGCCTGATCGGGGGCGTGAACCTGCGGGTCCGCCCGGACGTCCGGGTGGTGGTCTCCGGCCTGCGGCTCGGCGGCGTCCGCGACGAAGGCCCGACCGAGCCCGGCGGCCCCACCGTCCACGTCAACGCCTGGGGACTGCTGGGCGGGGTCAGCGTCGTCCGGGACTGAAGGCTGCCCCGTACGGCGGTTGGTCGCGCATCGTGATCCTCGCGTCGACCGGCCGCTGACTCCTGGGTGTCCGACCGTGATCATCCCGCCTCGGGGTGAGCTGACCAGGGGCTCCGCTGCCGTCTGCCCGGAGGGTGCAGGAACTCGCGGTAGCGCCGCAAGGCCCGGTCGGTGGAACCCGGTTGCAGGGAGAAGCTGTTGCCCAGCCTGCCGCATCCGGCACAGGCCGCGTTGGCGGTCCAAGGCATCCTCCTCCGTCCGGTCGGGGAGGTAAAGGATCCTGCCTTGTGTTCATGACAACATGTCAGTTGTCTGGACCTCTCACCCGGCCCCGGCGTAGGTTCCCCGGTGGGGTGGGCGCGACATCGGTGAACTCCCTTGCAGGGATGGCTGGTTGTCCGCATGCCCTGAGTCTGGCGGGCCGGTGCGACCGTGCCGGTCCGCTCTCGGAGTCGACCGGAGGGAACACGTGCGAGTCACCCGGAACCTCAGGATCACGGCGGGCGTCCCGCTCGCCGCCGCCGCGCTGATCGCGCTGGGCGCGGGGACGGCCAGTGCCGCGATACCCGTGAACAAGCCGATGAACGGCAAGGCGACGTACTACACCGACGCGGGCTACGGCGCCTGCGGGACCCGGATCAATGCCTCGACCCAGTTGCTGGTGGCCGTGTCGCACACCTGGTGGACCACCGCCAACCCCAACAACGACCCGCTCTGCCGCGGGATCTCGGTCAAGGTGACGTACCAGGGCAAGACGCTCACCGTGCCCGTCAAGGACAAGTGCCCGTCCTGCGACTCCACCCACATCGATCTGAGTCAGCCCGCCTTCGCCCGGTTCGCCCCGCTCGGCCAGGGTGTGATCAACGGCCTCACCTGGCAGTTCGTCAGGACCGGTCTCGCCGGACAGGCCATCCCGCTGTCCGCTCCGATCACCGGTTCGACGCTGAGCGGCTGACCTCCCGGAGGCGGTGACCGGGGCCGGCCGGCCGTGTGCCCGAGGACACGTGCGACGGTCGGATTCGGCCCCGGCGGGGAGGGTACGTACCGCACCGGAGCGTACGGGGGTGCGCCGGCCCGGGGAGGGCCACTGCACGGAGTGGGGGACGGGGCGTCATGGCGGCGGTGTTCGTACTGGTCCTGCTGGTCGCGGGCGTCGGCCTGATCGTCTCGGGCATGGACAAGCTGCAGACCAGGGTGCCGACCTGCTTCGGCCGGCCGATGGAGCCCGGTGACATCTGCCGGGCCCGGCCCACCGGCACCCTCACCGACGGGATGCCCGAGCCGCACGACAGCACCTACCAGGAGCAGCTGTCCGGCCTGACCAGCGGCGGCTGGACGTCGATCGTGCTCGGCGCCGTCCTGCTGCTGCTCGGCATGGTGATCGCGGCCGCCTGGATGGCCGGCTCGGGCCAGGACGAGCGGCGGTGACGGGGGAGGCGACCGCGCAGCGACGCCTCGCCCCGGCGCACCGGGCCGTCAGCGCCGGCCGATCGTGCGGTACATGCCGACGGACCCGTGCCCGGCGGTGTCCGCGAAGCCGAACTTGGCGTACAGGTGGCGGGCGGGGCCGTCGGCGATCAGGGACACGTACGCCGTCGCGGGGGCCCGGCGCTCCAACTCCTCGGTCAGCGCGGCCATGATGCGCCGGCCGAGACCCGCCCCCTGGTGCGCGGGGTGCACGCAGATGTCGACCACCTGGAAGGCGGTGCCGCCGTCGCCGATGATCCGGCCCATGCCGATCGGCTCGCCGTCGTGGTGCAGGACCACGCCGAACCAGGTGTTGGGCAGGGCCAGGGCCACCGCCTCGGGGGACTTGTCCGAGAGGCCCGCGTCCGTGCGCAGGCGGCGGAAGACCTCGACGGTCGGTACGCCGGGGCGCACTTCGTAACGGTCGGCATGCGATTCCATGCGATGCACGATAGCGAGGTGACGATCAGCCGGCGGCGACGGTGCTCTCGTTCAGGTAGCGCAGCTGGGCGGAGTGGGCCTCCGCGGTGTGCCGGATGGCGAAGAGGTGGATCTGGCCGTCCTCGGCGGCGTCCCACAGCCCGGTGCGGTGGTCGAGCACGGCCCACAGCCGGCGGCCGCGGTCATCCGGCGGAAGCTGGACGCTCTCCCAGCGGCGGGCGGCGGCCGGGCCGCTCACCGGGCCCGGGCCGCTCACCGCGCCCCGGCGGCGGGGCGGGGGCGGGCCGCTCCGGCCGCGGTGCGCGGACCCCGCTCGATCAGGTCAGTGCCAGCCATGAGCCTGACAGTAGGGGCTGTTGGGGCGAATTCCGCCGACTCACGCGGTTTTTCCCCCGCACATGCACAACTGGAAGGAGTGTTCGAGTAGTGAACGGAGCGCGGGAAACCGGGCCGGTGAGCCGGTGCGCCCCGGTGGCCGACCGGCCCGGGGCGCCCGAACCGGGTCAGTCCGTGGCGGGGACGGCGACCAGGGCGGCACCCGTACGCCGGCGGGCCAGCCGGCCGGAGAACCGGTAGGCGGCGCCCATCAGGACGATCACGGCGACGGTCTCGGTCGTGCCGAGCACCCAGGTGGTGGAGGTGACCTCCTTGGCCGCGAGCTTCGGCAGCTTCTTGGCCGGGATCGGGGTGGCGGACTGCTCCGCGGCCTTCGCCTGGAAGGCCTGGTTGCGTGCGGATCCGTGCAGGAACGGCGCCACGAACAGCAGCGTCATGGCGAGCACCACCTCGACCGCGACCACCAGCGGGAACCTGCGCAGCAGGACGGTGACCAGCGGGCGCTGGTCGCCCTCGTCGCGCAGCGCCTCGATCCGCGGGTGCAGCCAGAACTGGTTGAAGACGCCGAGCAGCATCAGCCCGCCGAACAGCAGGATCTTCACGCCGAGCACCCGGCCGTACATGGTGGTCACCAGCTGCGTCGGACCGTCGACGTGCTCCCAGTACAGGAACAGGCCGGACAGGCTGATCGCCGCGACGCAGCTCATGGCGGCGACCGAGAAGCGGCGGATCGCCACCGACCAGAAGGCGCGCCGCTCCTCGGCGGGCACGGCGCCGGGGGCGGCGAGCAGGAGCAGGCCCGCCAGACCGCCGAGCCAGACGGCGCCGCCCTGCAGGTGCAGCATCCAGATCAGGGTGTCGAAGCTGGTGCGGCCCCAGTCCTCGGGCGCCTTGTTGGGGAACTTGGTGGTGCCGAGCGCGACGACGCCGGCGGCCAGACCGGTGCTCAGCAGCCAGGTGCGGGCCCGGCCGGCGGCGACGGCGCGGTTCGCCAGCGGGAGAAGCAGCGCGGCGGCGACCAGCGAGAGGGTGACCTCGAGACCGGACAGGCGACCGGCGTTGCTGCCGTCGTAGAGCACGTCCCAGGCGGCCGCGTAGTCGTAGCCGCCACTCTTCGAGGCGCCGTGGGCGAGGTCGGTGAGGACCGCCGGGACGGCGAGCAGCGCGAGGACGCCGGCGGCCAGGCCGAGCCGGGCGGTGATCCGGGCCAGCGCGCCCGGCGCCGTACGGGCGGCGGCGGGGCCGGCGGACACCAGGGCGAGCGCGGCCACGCCGACCGTACCCATCAGGGTGATCCAGGTGGTCCAGGCGATGGCGCTGTCGATGAACGGGCCGAGCGGGGTGGACGGTGCGGCGGCGGCCAGGGGCGCCAGGGCAGGGGATATCGACGGTGAGGGCATGTGGGTGCCTTCCTCGATTCGCGGGGGACGACGGGGAGCGGTCGCTTAGGTTAGCCATACCTAATTCAACGTGCAACCATCTGCGCTCGTTCGCACACCGTGCGGTACTGGCGGGAAACATGCAGGTCAGAGCGGTAGAAGCGGGCGAAAGGCCCGCTCGGGGCGCATGGTGACGAAACCTCAGCGCCCGGCGGACCGGCCGAAACCCCGTTGCCGGGCGGGCCCGCGGACCCGCTATATTCACGCGGCGAACAGATGTTCCACCACAAACAGCCGCACCGCCCGGGGGAGACCGCGCATGCCTGGACCGACCGTCCCACCCGAGCAGCCGGTCGCACCGCAAGCGCCGGAGCCGACCCCCGCCGCACCGGGCAACCCCTACGCGCCGCCCGCCCCCGGCGCGCAGCGCCCGATGAGCGAGCTGGCGCCGGGGCCGTACGGTGGGCTGCCGCCGGGGCCGTACGGCCTGCCCGCGCAGCCCGCCGCCGGCCGCGACGGCTACGCGATCGCGTCCCTGGTGCTCGGCCTGTTCGGCTTCGCCTGCCTGGCCTGGGTCGCGGGACTGGCCTTCGGCATCGCCGCGCTGCGCCGGCTGCGGGTGCGTCCGCAGGCCGGGCGGGGGATGGCGGTCGCCGGCATCGTGCTGTCCGCGCTCTGGGGCGCTTTCCTGCTCACCACGGTCGCCGTGATCCTGATCGCAGGCTGGCCGGACCGGCCGCCGCACCGGGGCGCCGACGGCCGGGTGGGAGCGCCGGTGCAGGTGGCGTTGAACCACGTCAAGGAGGGCGACTGCGTGGAGTCCGCCGACTTCTCCGGCCTCACCGGCGACCGGCTCAAGGTGGTCCCGTGCACGGCGCAGCACCGCGGCGAGGTCTTCGCGGTGGTGGGCCTGGCCGGCTACGCGGACTATCCCGGTGACGAGGCGGTGCTGGCGCAGGAGCAGGCCAAGTGCCTGGAGGCCCGGTCCAGGTACGCCATCGACGACGCGGCCGTGCCGGCGGGCGTGCGGATCGCCTTCCTGGGTGGCGGCGCCGAAAATTGGGGGACGGCCGCTCGGCCGGTGGCCTGCGTGTTCGAGTCGGGGCGGATGCGGACCGGGTCGGTCCGCCAGGATCCGGACCGGCTGAACGAGCAGCAGCGGACCTTCCTCGACGCCGTCGACGCGATCACGACGGCGGTCCGCAACCGCCCGCGGGCCGAGGCCGAGGACGATCCGGCCACCCACCGGGCCTGGGCCGCCGCCTCGGCGGCCGCCATCCGCACCCGGCTTCCCGCGCTCGACCGGCTGGCCGCCGACCCGAAGCTCGGCCCGGCGGTCACCGAACTCACCGGCGCGCTGCGGGCCGCGCTGCCGCTGCTCGACGTGGCCCGGAACGCCCAGGACCCCGCGGTGCTGGACACCGAGGAGCTCGACGCCGACGGCTATCTGACGCCGGCGAAGCAGAACGCCGCCCGTAGCGCCCTCGGCCTGCCGCCGATCAACCTGGACGGTTCCGGGATGGCCGGCTGACCCGGCGAGGACCGGCCCACCGCCCGGATCGCGGGCGGCGGGCCGGTGCGCCGGGGCCGTCGGCCGATGCGCCCGGCCGACGGCTCAGGGCGGCTCAGGGCGGCACCGGAGGGCCCGGTACCGGAGGGCCCGGTACCGGAGGGCCCGGCACCGGAGGGCCCGGCACCGGGCGGCTCAGGCCGGTTGCTCGAAGGTGCCGGGGCTGTCCGGGGTCGCCCGCCAGGCCGGCGACCGCTCCGGGTCGGCCGCCGCCAGCGCCCGGCGCACGCCGTCGGCGTCCAGGTCCGTGGTGTAGACGGGGGTCCCGGGCTGCTGGCGCCAGGATTCCTCCAGGGTGCCGGCGTCGACCGCGTCGAAGCCGAGTTCCCGGACCAGCTCCAGCACCACGGCCTTCGCCCGCTCGTCGTCACCCGCCACCGGCAGGGCGATCCGGTCCGGAGCGCCCGCCGGGCGCCCGAGGTCGGCCAGGTGCTGGGCGTAGATGTTGTTGAAGGCCTTGACGACGGGCCGGCCGAGCTGGTGCTCGACCCACCGGCTCTCGGTGCTGCCCTTCTCGATCCCCTCGATCGCGCCGTCGCGCTGCTGCGGGTAGTAGTTGCCGGTGTCCACGACGACGAGCCCCTCGGCGGCGCCGTCGAACAGGCCGTCGGGCAGTCCGGGCACCTTGGCCTGGGGAATCGTCACCACCGCCAGCTCCGCCCCCCGGGCCACCTCCGCCACGGGCTTCGCGGCGGCGCCGCTCTCCGCGGCGAGGTCGGTGAGGGTGTGCGGGCCGCGGGAGTTGGCGACGGACACCTCGTGGCCGAGGGCGGACAGCCGGCGGGTCAGCGTGCCGCCGATGTTGCCGGCGCCGATGATTGCGATCTTCACGGGTGGTGCTCCTGGTGTCGGGGACGGTGGGTGCCCCCCCCGCGAGCCCGGGGGCGGCTGGACCGGGGGTCGGCACCATGCAACCAGGCGCCCCGGGGGAGTCCGGGCAAGGCGGCCGCCTGCGGCGCGTCAGGTCGGGTGCGGCCGGCGTCCGGCTCCCGGGGGCGACAACAGGGCGCCGGCGTGCGGTATGCCCGCGCCGGTGACCCTCCCTCAGGAACCGTCCGTCGAGGCGGCCCCGGGCCTCGGCCGCGGGGCGCGCTGGGTCGCGGCGATGCAGGCCAGCACGGCGAGCGCGGTGACGGGGGCCAGCGGCGAGAGGTGTTCGCCGAGCAGCACGGCCGACCACACCAGCGTCAGCAGGGGCTGGGCGAGCTGGAGCTGGCTGGCCCGCGGCACCCCGATCTCGGCCATCCCGCGGTACCAGAGCACGAACCCGCCGAACTGCGACACCGCCGCCAGGTACGCCAGCCCGGTGACCGCCTTCGCGGTCGGGTGCACCGGCTCCCGGACCAGGGCGACCGCGGCGACCAGCACGGACACCGGGAGCGCCGCGACCACGCCCCAGGCGATCACCTGCCAGCCGGGCAGGAACGAGGCGAGCCGGCCGCCCTGCGCGTACCCGGCGGCGCACACCAGCAGCGCGCCGAACAGGAAGGCGTCGCCGAGCGTCGGCAGCCCCCGGCTCTGGACCAGGGTGAAGGCGACCACCGCGAGCGCGCCGAACGCCGCCGCCGTCCAGAAGGTGCGCGACTGGCGGCGGCCGGTGAGCGCGGCCGAGACGATCGCGGTGGCGAGCGGCAGCACGCCGATGACCACCGCGGAGTGCGCGCTGCCCGAGGTGCGCAGCGCGAGCGTGGTGAGCAGCGGGAACCCGAGGACGCAGCCGCCGGCCACCGTGAGCAGGGCCGGCCAGTGCCGGCGCTCCGGCACCGGCACCCGGGCCCGGGTCAGGCAGGCCGCGGCGAGCAGCCCGGCGAGCAGGCCGCGGACGCCGGTCGTGGTCCACGGGCCGAAGCCGTGCAGGGCCCACGCGGTGGCCGGGAAGCTGAAGGAGAAGGACACCACCGCCAGGGCGGCCAGCGCAGTACCGCTATCGATCGAACCGGCCGACATGCGAGTACTGCTATCATGTATCGTCATGAACGACGGTAGCAGTGTCGCCCAACTGGCCGCCACCTTGCGCGATGAGCTGATCCGCTACCCGGAAGGTGCCAAGCTCCCCGCCAGCCGGGTACTGGTGGCGCGCCACCAGGTGAGTCCGGTGACGCTCTCCCGGGCGATCGCCACCCTGGCCGCCGAAGGGCTCGTCACCTCCCGGCCTGGTGCCGGGGTGTTCAAGGCGACGCAGCAGCGCCGCACCGGCACCGCGGGGGACGTCTCCTGGCAGGAGATCGCGCTCGCCGCCCACCCGCCGCTCGGCGGCGTCGACCCGGCCACCCGGGGTGCGGGCGCGGCCGGCGTGCTGGCCACCCTGACCTCCCCGCCGCCGGAGGTGATCGACCTCAACGGCGGCTACCTGCACACCGAACTCCAGCCCGAGCGGGCCCTCGGCGCCGCGCTGGCCAGGGCCGGCCGCCGGCCCGGCACGTGGTCCCGGCCCCCGGTCGAAGGCCTGCCCGAGCTGCGGGAGTGGTTCGCCCGCGACATCGGCGGGCCCGGCGGCACGCTCGCCGCCTCGGACGTCCTGGTCGCCGCCGGCGGGCAGAGCGCCCTCACCACCGCACTGCGCGCACTGGCCGCACCCGGCGCCCCGGTGCTGGTCGAATCACCCACCTACCCCGGGCTGCTCGCCGCCGCCCGCGCCGCCGGCCTGCGCCCCGTCCCGGTGCCGGTCGACGCCGACGGCGTGCGCACCGACCTGCTCGCGCAGGCCTTCGAGGCGACCCGGGCCCGGCTGTTCGTCTGCCAGCCGCTGTTCCACAACCCCACCGGCGCCGTCCTCGCCCCGCAGCGCCGCGCCGAGGTGCTCCGGATCGCCCGGGCGGCCGGCGCGTTCGTGGTGGAGGACGACTTCGCCCGCCGCCTGGTGCACGCCGACTCCCCGGCGCTGCCCCTGCCGCTGGCCGCCGACGACCCCGACGGCGTCGTGGTCCACGTGCGCTCGCTGACCAAGGCGGCCTCGCCGAGCCTGCGGATCGCGGGCCTGTCCGCCCGCGGCCCGGTGCTGGAACGGCTGCGCGCCATCCAGGTGGTCGACAGCTTCTTCGTCCCCCGCCCGTTGCAGGAGACCACCCTCGAACTGGTCGGCTCGCCCGCCTGGGCCAAGCACCTGCGGACCCTAGCCGGCGCGCTGCGGGACCGCCGGACGGCCGTGCTCACCGCGCTCGCCGCCGAACTGCCCGCGCTCCTGCCGCAACGGCCGCCGTACGGCGGCTACCACCTGTGGCTACGGCTGCCCGACGGCTCCGACGAGCGGGAGGCCGCCGCGTCGGC
The DNA here is from genome assembly GCF_040304075.1 of Kitasatospora sp. NPDC094015. NCBI lineage: Bacteria > Bacillati > Actinomycetota > Actinomycetes > Kitasatosporales > Streptomycetaceae > Kitasatospora > Kitasatospora sp. NPDC094015. Next base: position 111,695 of record NZ_JBEOUL010000016.1, on the reverse strand, counting down.
GCTGCGCCGCGGTGTGGCCGTCACGGCCGGCGGCCCGTACTTCACCGCCGAGGCACCCGCCCCGTACCTGCGGCTCAGCTACGTCGGCACCCCGGGCACCGCGCAGCTGGAGGACGGTGTGCACCGGCTGCGCCAGGCCCTGTCCTGACCGGAGCTGCTCACCGGCGCTCGCGCCGGCGCGGGGAGCAGGGATGCGCCGGCCCGCTGCCGGTGGCGCCCGCCGGGGCGGACCGGCGGACCAGGGGAGTGCTCAGCGCTCGGAACGCCACCGGCGCGGCGGCGAAGATCCGCACCTGGGCCTCGGGCGCCGTGCGGTCCGCGGGCTCGGGGAGGTCGACCCGGCCGAGGCCGGGGGCGAGGAGGAGCGGGGCAGCGCCGACCGGTTGACGCCCGGTTCGGCGCCGACACCGCCGAGGCGGGCGCCGACGGCCGGCGCGGCAGCGCTCGGGCAACGGGCCAGGTCACGGGCGGCGGCCACGAACGGCCGGTCGCCCGGCCTGGCTCTTCGTCCGCCGCGGTGCGCACCGTGGTGCCTCCGGCCGGCCGCGTCGCGCTGATCGAGGCGTCGCGGCCCGCGCCCCCGCACGAGCGCCCTCGAAGGGATGGTCATGGACGAGCAGCAGACAGCCTCCGGACAGGACGGTGGCAGCCGTGGAGACGGACCACCGCAGGAACGGCCCGGGCGGGCGCAGCTCCCGCCCGGCGGGGAGCCGGACCCCGGCCCACCGGGCGGCGCCGCGCCGTCCGGTGCTCCCGCCCCGCCGTTGCCGGGCGCCGGGGGACCGCCGGACCCCGGCCGGCGGCGCCGCCGGAAGGTGCTGCTGTCGGTGTCGGCTCCCGCCCTCGCGCTGATGGTGGTCCTGGGCCTGGTGCTGTGGCCCGACGGCGGCAGCGGCCCGGCCGTCGAGACCCGGGCGCAGGCCCAGGCCCACGCACAGGCCGCCGCGCAGGCCATGGAGGTGCTGCCCGCCGTGGAGCTGTCCGCGGTCTACGTGCCGGAGCAGGGCGCGGCCGCGACCCGGGCGCAGCTCACCGTCACGGCCGGGGGCCAGGCGACGGGTACCCTCCAGGGCCCGGCGAGCGGGAAGGCCGACCTGGCGTGGTCGGGCGACCGGATGTACCTGAAGGGCGATGCCGAGTTCTGGGCGCAGCAGGAGCCTTTGCACGGGCACGACCTGACGAGCAGTGGGCACTGGGTGGCGCCGGAGAAGCGCTCCGGGTACTACATGCTCGACAGTTTCGGTGTCGACGCGGGTTCCCTGACTCCGAAGGCGCTCGCCACGGTGGTGCGGCAGATCGTCTCCGATCCGGCGGTGGTCGTGGAGGATGCCGGTCTGCAGGGCGGGCACCGGGTTAACTCCTTCACCGGGCGGACGGGGACGGTGGTGGTGACGGCGGCCGCGCCGTACGAGGTCGTGGCCCTCGGGATCGATCCGGTGGACGCCGGCCCCGTCAGGACGGCGGCCTGGCATCCGCCGGTCGGCTCGCGTTCCGCTGCCGCCGGACCGGGGGTGACCCGGGCCGGCTACGGGGACGACGACGGGGACCCGTACCAGCCGTACCTGTTCCTGGGGCCGAAGCCGGCCACGGCCGGTCGGGCGGCGACGGTCGGCTCGGATGCCGCCGGCGCGGCCGCCGCGAGCGTTCCCCCGGCGTCCGTCGAGGAGGCGGCGGCGTCGGACGGGCCCGGGTTCACGGTGGACATCGGCGGGCCCGATCTGTGCGAGGCGGACCCTTGTCCGTACACCGTCACGGTCACGAACCAGGGGGACCAGCCCGCGGAGGCGGTGCTCCACGTGAGCTTCCAGGGCGGGCCCGCGCAGGTCTACCCGCTGGGCACGCTCGCCGCGAAGGAGTCCAAGCAGGTCGGTGGCAGCAACCCGAACGCAGCCAGGGGCACGAATTCGACGGTGACGGTCACCTACGACGCGTGGGTGTACTCCCCTGCCTCCTACGGGCCCGACCCGGCGGTCGCGGACCGCCTGCGGGCACGCGGACTCGACCCGCGAGAGATCGTCACCCCTCCGCTCCGCCCGATGGTCGCGATGCTGCTGGACGCCTTCACGCGGGGAACGGCGGAGAACGACACGACGGCGAACGATGCCGCCAAGGACCTGCTGACGAAGGCCGACGATCACGGGCACATTCCCCTGGCCGCCGACCTGGTGTCCTCCGGACGCATGCAGAACGTCAAGGACCTGCCCGGCCTGATGCAGAAAGCCTATTCCGCCAACAATCCGGGGGGTGTCCGGGAACTGGAGAACGCGTGGCAGTTCATCCGGAACAACCCGGACTACAACGTCGTCGTCGACGGCTCCTATTCGGTCGGCGGCGCGACCTACAAGGCCGACATGTTCGCCCTGCCGGCCGGTGGGGGCACCGCCGGGGCTGCGTCGATCCAGATGAAGACCGTGCAGTCGAAGCGCAGCAAGAACGTCGCCGACGCCGTCGAGCTCGGCGCCAAGCAACTCACCGGGGAGGGCGGAGTCAGTGGCGCCGACAACCTTCCCGACAATTCTCCGCCCGGCTTCAAGCGCATCCTCCAGCTCACTGTCGAGCCGGGACTGGCCGAGCTCTTCGGGAAGTTCAAGAGTGATCTCGAGTACGACCTCTTCAATCTCCGGAAATGGGCGGCGGTCCGGAACGCTCTGTGCGAGAACAGGGCGGGCGGGGATGACCTGCGGGTCCAGCGGCTGATCATCGTCAACGGGAGCGGGGTGGCCGTCTGGGACAACCTGCCCGACCTCTGCGCGGTCCCTCCCAAGGGGCCGAAGCCGCGACCCACCACCCCCTCGTCCTCCTCCTGACCGCCTCGGAGGCAGCCACGCGGCCCTGACGCCGGCGCAGGGTGCACCGCCACGACGGCGGTGCGCCCTGCCCGGCACGGGCGCGTCGAACGTCGGCGATCACGAACGGCCCGCGGGCCGGGCCGCTTCCGCACCGCCGCTACATGCGGCCGAAGCGGTTCACCAGGACGGTGATGCTGACCAGGCCCGCCAGGCTGGCGACCGAGCACAGCAGCACGGCGAGCCGGGCGGCCCACTGCCCGGAGCCGATCCGGCGGGCGCTGCGCAGGCCACCGAACGAGAACCCCAGGCCCAGCAGTGCGGCGGGCAGCGCCGCCGCCCAGAAGACCCAGCTCCACAGCACCCCGATGACCAGCGGCGCCGCGCCGAGCGCGAGCGCCGGAAGGGTCCACGGGTTCGGCTCGGGTCGCGAGCTGCTCAGGTCCATGGCCTGATCCAACACCGGGCCGGGCCACCCGGCCAGCCGGCTCGGGCCGGGCGCCGGGGTCGAGCGGCTGGGCCGGCCGGGGTCAGTCCCCGGTGGCCCGGAGGCTGTTGCCGGTGCCGCAGGCCAGGCAGACCAACCACCGCCGCAGCTCGCCGTCCGGTCGGCGCCAAGGTTCGCCGACGACGCTCGACTCCTCCTCGCCGCAGAACGGGCAGTTCTCGTCGGGACCTGACAGGCGCCGCATCGTCCGCAGCGGTTCGCCGTCCCGGTGCTGCGCGCCGACCCATGCGCAGGCCGGGCACTCCCACCAGCGCTCGGGCCGGGGCCGCGGAGCCGCGCCGCCCCAGCGGTTGCGCCGCAGGAGGACGTCCAGGACCGCCAGGGTCGAGGCGCACTGCGGGCACGCGGGGGTCATCGGCGTCCTCCTGTCGTCGCTGCGGGCTCGGGTCGCCGGGGCATCGTAGTCGTCCGGCCGTTGCGGCGCACCGGGTGCAGGGGCCGGTGCGCCCGGATTTTCCGGTGGCGCCCGGCCACCATTCGTGCACGAATTCCAGGGGATGGCGGGCGGACTCCGGGGATCGCCGGTGGCGGGTATCGTGCACCGTGAAGGAGGTGCCCATGATTGCCGGTCCGGGATTCTGGGATCAGGAGATAGCGAGAGCGGGATGGTCGCGCGTCCTGTCGCCGGGCATCGCGGACTTCCCGGAGATCGCCGGGCGCCGGACGGTCTGGGGCCGGAACTGCTACGTGCGCGGCAGGGAACGGCTGGTCATCGAGTGGTCGGACCAGGTGACCATCTCCGCGGCCCTGCTCAACGGCATGCCCCGCCCGCTGACCACCGCCGAGGACCTGTCCGCCGCGATCCGGGCAGCCGATCGCTAGGCGGCTCGGGCCGGGGGCTAGCTTGGTGCCATGCGAACTCTTGATCATGGCCGGACGGCCCTCGTCCTGATCGACCTGATGGACCGGATCGTGGACCTCCCGGTCGAACCCCGCCCCGGGCGCGCGGTGCTGGAGGCCTCCCTCGCGCTGGCGACCGACTTCCGGGCCGTGGGTGCGCCGGTCGTGGCGGTCCGGGTGGAACGGCCCGGCGTCGAGGTGCAGCCGCCCGGCAGCGACCTGGTGGCGTCGGTGGCCGAGATCGCCGACGAGGTGGTCGTCAAGCGGTCCATCGGCGGCTTCCACGGCACCGACCTGGACGACCTGCTGCGCGAGCGCGGCGTCGACACCCTGGTCCTCACCGGCATCGCCACCAACCTGGGCGTCGAATCGACGGCCCGCTCCGCCGTCGACCTCGGTTACTCCGTGGTCTTCGTCGAGGACGCGATGGCGGCGCTGACCGCCCAGGAGCACCGGGCGCCGGTCGAGCTGAGCTTCCCCCGTCTGGGTGAGGTGACCGCCCTCGCGGACCTGGTGTGGGGCCCGGCGAACTGAGTAGGGTGCCGTCAGGACTGTCCTGACAGAGGGTGCGGCATGTCGTCGGTACCGGCGGAGCACGAGGGTCTGCGGTGCTCGTTCTGCGGCCGGGCCGGCGCGGAGGTGGAGAAGCTGGTCACGGGGCCCGGCGTGTACATCTGCGGCGACTGCGTCGATCTGGCGGCCTCGATCGTGGCCGCGCACCGCGGCGCCCCGAACGGCCTCCAGCTGCCGGACCGCGCCGAGCTGACCGACGAACAGCTGCTGGCACGCCTGCCCCAGGTGGCCGCGGTCGCCGAGCGGGTCGAGACGGACCTGCGGACCTGGGTCGGGGACCTCCGGCGGCGCGGCGTCACCTGGGCCCGGATCGGGGAAGCGCTGGGCATCACCCGGCAGTCCGCCTGGGAGCGGTTCTCCGGCGAGGAGTGATCCCGCCCGGCGCCCGGCCGTGATCCGCCGGCGCACCGCCCGCGGGCTGCCAGCATGGGGAGCATGCGGCGGACGGGACGTACGGGATGGTGGGAGCGACGGGCCGTCGGCCTCCCGATCGGCGGGCTGCGGCCCAGCTGGTCCTGGCCCGAGCCGGTGCCCGTGCTCCGCAGCCTGCTGGGTCTGGTCCTGGTCGTGACGGCCGCGCTGGCGTGCGGTTCACCGGCCGCCGCGGCCGGCGCGGGCAGCGGCGCGGCCGTCGCAGGCGCCGTCGCGCTGCCGCCCGACCCCCGGGGCCGGCTCCGCCCGGTGCTGGGCGTGTCCGTCGCGATGGGCGCCGCGACCCTGGTCGGCGCGGTGACCGCCCCGTACGCGGCCGCCTTCGTGGCGGCGGCCACCCTCTGGAGCTTCGGCGCGGGGATGCTGTGGGCGCTCGGCGCCGGTGCCGGGGCCGTCGCCGCCGCGAGCGGCGTGCTGCTGGTCGGATCGGCCGCGCTGGCTCCGACACTGGGTCACACCCTGGGCGCGGCAGCGCTCGCGACCGGCGGCGGGCTCGTCCAGGCCGCCCTGGTCGCCCTCCTGCCGGCGCACCCGCGCGCCGCGCCGCAGTGGACGTCCGACCGCGCGACGGCACGGCGCTGGTCGACGCAGCGCGACGCACTGGCCGCCGCGTACCGGGCGCTCGCCGCGCACGCCCGGGCCCTGACCACCGACCCCCGCGCGAGCGTCGACCCGGCCCCACCGGCCGCCCTGCGCGAGGCTTTCACCCTCACCGACCGTCAGGCCGCCCGCCGCCCGCCCGCCTTCCGCGGACTGTACGGCCTGCCCGAGCGGCTCGGCCCCACCCTGACCGCGGTCGCCCGGCCCACCGCCGAGCCCGGCGCCCCCGACGACGTACGCGGCCTGCTCCACCGCGCCGCCGACCTCCTGGACGCGCTCGCCGACGGCCGCCGCGAGGCCGCCACGAGCGCACTGACCGCCCTGGACGCACAGCTGCGGCACACCGGCCCGCGCCGGCAGCAGGACCGGCGGCTGGCCGAACAGCTCGGCGAGGCCATCGACCTCGCCTTCGGCGGGCTGTCACCCGGCCCCGAGGAGGTGGAACGCGTACGCCGGCCGGACCTCCGCACCGGCCTGGCCACCGCAGTCCGGACGATCACCGCCCAACGGTCCACCACCTCACCGGTGCTGCGCCACGCGCTGCGCCTGGCCGCCGCGACCGGCGCCGCCTGCGCGATCGCCCGCGGCGCCGAACTCGCGCACGGGTACTGGATCGCGCTCACCGTCCTGATGGTGCTCCGACCCGAGACCTCCCGGACGTACGGGCGCTGCCTCGCCCGGCTCGCGGGCAACGCGGTCGGCGTGCTGCTCGCCACGGCCATACTGGTGTCGGCACGACCGGGGCCGGGCGCCGAAGCGGCCCTGGCGGTGGCCTCGATCGGCTGCGCCTACCTGCTCTCGCGGACCGGCTACCTGGCGCTGAGCGCGAGCGTCGCCGCCGCGATCGTCTTCCTGGTCGCCACCACCGGCGCCGACGGATCCACCACCGTCACCGACCGGCTGGCGGCCACCGCGATCGGCGGCGCCCTGGCCGTCCTCGCCCACCTGCTGCTGCCGGACCGGGGTGAGGAGCGGCTGCGCGAGCGCATCCGCGAGGCGGCGGCGGCGCACCGCCGCTACGCCCGCGCCGCCTCGGCCGCCCACGCCCGGCCGGGCCGGGCCACCACGACCGAACTGCGGGACGCGCGGCGGGCGGCCGCCCGCACCCGCGGCGAGCTGGACGCCGTCGCGAGCCAGGTGCCCGGAACGGTCCGGGCCCGGCTGCGCACGGACGAGATCCGTACCGTGCTGGACCGGCTCCGGGCGGCCGGCGCCCTCCTGGAGACCGCCGCGCCTGGTCCGGCGTCGGTCGAGCAGGCGGACGGCGGGGCGGCGGACGGCGGCGGTCCGGCCGAGGTCATCGGCGCGGCGGACCGGGAGTTGCAGGCCCTCGGGGTGGAGGAGGGCCAGGACGGGGCTGTCGGTGCCGGCTCGTAGGGTCGTGCCCACCGCGGCAGCCCGCCCCGCCGCCACCCGAAGGAGCACCCGGACCAGTGACCTCGCCGACCACCTCCGCCGACCACGGGGTCGGCCTCACCGAGCGGGCCCTTGCCGCCGTCGCGGCCGATCCGCACCGCCGCGTCCTCGACCACCTGGCGGCCGCCGGCCCGTGGGTCGTCGGAGCACCCGAGCCGCTGCCGCCAGGGCAGTTGGCCACCCTCAGCTTCCCCAGCGGCCGGCCGCTCCCGCCGAGCCTGCGCCGCTGGCTCGGGTACGACACCAGCCTGCTGCGCCGGTTCGGCTGGTTCGGCGCCACCACCTGGTACGCCGAGCAACCCTCCACCGAGCAGCCCGGTGCCGGGCTGACCCCGCGTCCGCTCGGCGCGCTGGCCAGGGCGGAGTTCGGCGACGGCTGGGGGGCCGCCTTCGACGCGCTGTCCGAGCGCTTCGACGAGTGCTTCCTGCTCCCCGGCGGCTCGGACTCCCGCCGGGTGCTGGCCACCGGCGAACCCGACCGGTACGGCGAGTACCCGGTGTTCGCCCTCGACGTCGACGACCTGCCGTGCATCGAGCTGATGTACCCGGGCTTCGACGTCTACCTCGCCGACACCGCCGGGTTGATCGGGCGTTCCGGGAGCGGCTACTCGGCGCTGGCCGCCGACCCCCGGTACGGCGAGCGGATGCGCGCCCACGCCCGGCACGCCTTCCCGGCAGGTGGCATGGCCGAGGAGTGCCTCGACCTGCCGTTCTGAGCCGGCGCCCGGCCGCCCGCCCGGCCGGGTCAGTCCCGGCCGAGCAGGCCCCCGTCGACGAAGCGCCGGAACCCGCGGGCGAAGGCCTGCGCCTCGTCGGCGGGCCAGCCGGCCAGCGTGCCCTCGATGTGCGCGGCCAGCCGGCGCCGGGTGGTCCCGATCGCCTGCTGCCCGGCCTCGGTCAGGGTGAGCAGGGTGGCCCGGCGGTCGGACGGGTCGGGCTCGCGCCGGAGCAGCCCGGCCGTCTCCAGCCGGGTGGCCCGGCGGGTGACGCCCGAGCGGTCGAGGCCGATCTCCTCGGCGAGGTCGGCGGCGCTGCACGGCCCGGTGCGGGCCAGCCCGCTGAGCACCGGGTAGGTGACCTCGTCCACGGCCTCGCCGAGACCCTCGGTCAGCCGGGCGTACAGCTGCGTGCGGGCGGTGCGCCGGAGCAGTACACCGAGTGCTTCGGCGATCTCTTGTCCCAGTTCGTTCGGCATGCCCCAAGAATAGCGTGCGTGCCGCACACAAAGCGGCACACCCGCCGCGACCCCCCGTGAACCTCAGGCATCCTCGCGGAGCAGGCCCGACAGTTCCGCCGCCTCCGGCCGGCCCAGCTCGGTGTAGATCGCCAGGGCGGCCGTGCGGTCGGCGCGCGCCTCGTCCGTCCTGGCCAGCCGGAGCAGGCAGCGGGCCGAGCCCGCCAGGGCGCGCGCCTGGTCGGAGCGGCTGCCGGTGGACCGGCCCAGCTCCAGCGCGGTCCGGTGGTGCGCCAACGCCTGCTCGGCCTCGCCGAGGGCCAGCAGGGTCTCGCCGAGGCCGTGGTGGGCGTTGGCCCGGCTGCCCTGCTCGCCCAGCCGCTCCGCCAGCGCCAACGCCTGCCGGAAGAAGGCCGAACCCTGGGCGTGCCGGCCCGACTCCAGGTGGAGCAGGCCGAGGATGTTCAGGGTCTCGGTCTCCGCCGCCGGGCTGCGGATCGCGCGGTGCACCTCCAGCGCCCGTTCCAGATGGTGGCCGGCAGCCTCCCAGTCGCGCCGGTTCACCCCGACCAGCCCGAGGTTGTTCAGCGCCGCGCCCGCTCCGCCGCGGTCCCCGATCTCCTCGTAGATCCGCAGGGCGGCCTCCAGGCTCGCGGCGGCCTCCGCCAGCCGTCCCGACTGGCGGTGCACGATGGCGATGTTGTTGAGCATGTCGCCCTCCGCCGACCGGAATCCGGTGGCGCGGTGGATGTCGAGGGCGCGCCGGTAGTGCTCCAGCGCCTCGGAGAACCGGCCGAGGCGCTCGTGGACCAGGCCGAGGTTGCCCAGCGAGGCGCCCTCGCCGGGCCGGTCGCCGAGCTCCCTGCGCAGGGCCAGCGCCCGCCGGTGGTGCTCGAAGGTCTCCGGCATCCGCCCCAGGCGTTCGTGCACCTGGGCGAGGCTGTGCAGCGCCGTGCCCTCCGCCCGCCGGTCACCGAGTCGGACGGCCAACTCGCGCCCTGCGGTGAGCCGTTCCAGCGCCTGCGGGTAGCGGGCCAGCCGGTACTCGGTGACCCCGAGCCGCAGCAGCGCGTCCGTGCGCTCCCGGTCGGTGCGCGCCGCGGCCAGCGCCAGACCGTGCAGCGCGTGCGCCTCCGGGTAGCGGCCGGTCACCTGGAGGTCGTGGTGGAGCAGGGCGGACAGCGTGGCGAGCCGGTCGGGCCAGCCGCCGTCCGCGGCCGTGCCGGCCAGCGCGAGCAGGTTGGCGCGCTGAGCGTCCAGCCACGCGCGGGCCCGCTCGGGCCGGTCCAGCGCGGGCCCGGGCACGGCCGGCGCGCCGACGGCCGGGCGGTGGCCGCGCTCGTACGGGTAGAGCAGGTCCATGGCCGCCGCGGCGGTGTGGGCGCACTGGTCCAGCAGGCGTTCCAGGGCCGCGCGCCGCTCCCCGGGGCTGTCCTGGCGCGCGGTCAGCTCCCGGGCGTAGTCGCGCAGCAGGTCGTGCGAGGTGTAGCGGCCGGGGCCGACGGGCTGGGTCAGGTGGGCCCGCTGCAGCTCGTCCAGGACGCGGTGGGCGTCGGCGGGGGAGGAGCCGGTCAGCGCCGCGACGGCGTGGTGGTCGACGTGCCGTCCGGGATGCAGGCCCAGCAGCCGGAACGCCCGGGCGGCCGGCGGCGGCAGGTGCCGGTTCGACCAGGAGAGCACCGATCGCAGGTCGGTGAACGGGTCCTGCCCGCTGCCGAGCAGGTCCAGGCGCCGGCGCTCGTCGGCGAGTTCGGCGGTCAGCTCGGTCAGCGTCGCGCCGCCGCGGGAGGCCGCGAGCTCGGCCGCGATGCGCAGGGCCAGCGGCAGCCGGGCGCAGCGCTCGGCGAGCGGGGCGAGCGCCCCGCGGTCGGTGTCCTCGCGTTCGCCGACCAGGCCGGCGAGCAGGCGGACGGCGTCGTCCAGCGGGAGCAGGTCCAGGGTGATCCGGCGGGCGCCGTCCCGGGCGACCAGGCCGCCGAGGCTCTCCCGGCTGGTGATCAGGACGCCGCAGGAGTCGCCCGGCAGCAGCGGCCTGACCTGCTCGGCGCAGTAGGCGTTGTCCAGCACCACGAGCAGCCGGCGGCCGCTGACGGTGGACCGGAACCGGCCGGCGAGTGCGGCGGTGTCCCCGGCGGCGTCCCGGGGCAGGTCCGTGCCGAGGGCGTGCAGGAACTCGGCGAGGACGTCGTCGGGCCGGCGCGGCCGGTCGGGCCCGTAGCCACGCAGGTCGACGTAGAGGCACCCGTCCGGGAACCGCGCCCGGGCGCGGTGGGCCCAGTGCAGCACCAGGGCCGACTTCCCGACGCCGGCGGGCCCGGTGATGGCCACCAGGACGGCGGGGCCGGGGTGCGGGTCGGGCTGCGACATGGTCGTGGAGAGGAGGTCGAGTTCGGCGCCGCGCCCCACGAACGGCTGCTGGCCGGGCGGGAGTTGCCAGGGCGCCGGCGGGCCGGTCGGGCCGGCGGGGGCGGCGCCGCGGGGCAGGTCCAGGGCCGGGTCGCCGCGCAGGACCTGCTGGTGCAGGTCCCGGCTGGAGCTGCCGGGGGCGACCCCGAGTTCCTCGTCCAGCAGGGTGTACAGGCGGCGGTAGGCGTCCAGCGCCTCGTGCTGGCGGCCGCTCCGGTACAGGGCCAGGATCAGCTGGCCCCAGAGCCGCTCGCGTAACGCGTGCTCCTCGACCAGGCCGCGCAGTTCGCCGACCAGCTCGTCGTGCCGGCCGAGCGCCAGCCGGGCCTCCACGTGGTCCTCCAGGGCGCCGATCCGGGCGTCCTCCAGGGCGCGGGCCTGTTCCTGGACCGCCGGGGGCAGCGGGAGTCCGGCCAGCACCGGGCCGCGCCACAGGGCGAGCGCCCGGGTGAGGACCTCGGCGGCGGCGCCGGCCCGCCCCTCGCCCAGGGCGAGGCGGCCCTCGGCCGCCAGCGCGGTGAAGGCGAGCGCGTCCAGGCCGTCCGGCCCGGCGGTCAGCAGATAGGCGCCGCCGGCCGAGCGCAGCGCCGGGCCGTGCGGTGCGCAGCCGGCGAGCAGCCGGCGCAGATCGGCCGCGTACTGCCGGAGGTTGGCGGCGGCCGAGCGGGGCGGGTTGTCCGGCCACAGCGCCTCGGCCAGCAGGTCCGCCGGCGTGGTGGTGTTGGCGCGCAGCGCGACCGTGCCCAGGAACACCCGGGCCAGCCGGCGGGGCGGCGGAAGGACGTGGTCACCGGAGCGGGTCTCCAGCGGACCAAGGACGCGTAGCTGCACGGTTCTCCTTCGACTCGGGCCCACAGGTGGGCAGTTGGCACCCGGTGGCCCGGGGCGCGGCGCCAGTATCGCGCGAAACGCATATGCCGCCGTATGCGCCGACGTGTACGGGCCCTGCCGAGGATGGGCGCACCGGGCCGCGGACGGCGGCCCGGTCACGACCGATGGGGAGGATGACATGGGAGGACGGACAGCCGGCGGGTCCGCGCTGCGGCGCCTGGTGCTGACGGTCCTGATGGCGCTGTGCCTGGCGGGGCTGGCGGGCGCGCCCGCGTCGGCGCAGGGGGCGCCGGAGGGCCGGGCGGGTACGGCGGCGGTGTCGGCGCAGGCGGCCGACGCCTGCAAGCCGGTGGTGCAGGGCACGTTCGCCACGGCGACCTGTACCCGGGACGCCGGGACCCGGTGGTACCTGTACGTGGCGTGCCGCACCTGGGACGTGACCGATCCCGGCTACATCGCGTACGGCAACATCGTCACCGGCAGCGGGACCTCCAGCGCCGGCTGCTCGGGCAGCTCGTTCGTCAACAACGCGCTGATCTACACCTTCCCGCCGCAGCCGACCGCCGTGACCGGGCCGATCGTCGGTGTCTTCTCGGGGAAGTGCGTCGACGTCGACAACGGCTCCAACCGGGACGGCACGCCGGTGCAGATGTTCCCGTGCAACGGGACCGGCGCCCAGACCTGGTCGATCATCTCCGACGGCCGGATCGCCGCCCTCGGCAAGTGCCTGGACGTGAAGCACAACGGCACCGCCAACGGCACCGTCGTGCAGCTCTACACCTGCAACGGCGGCGGCAACCAGCAGTGGGTCCGGACCGCCGACGGCGGCCTGCGCAACCCGCAGTCCGGCAAGTGCCTGGACAACCTGGGCTTCAACACCGCGGACCGGGCGCCGCTGGGCATCTGGGATTGCAACGGCCTCAGCAACCAGCAGTGGACGCTGCCGGTCGGCTGACCGGCAGCCGGGCAACGGCCGGCCCCGGCACCGCACCCCCGTACGCGGGGGCGGTGCCGGGGCCGGCCTGGCACGGGTGGGCGGCGCTCACCCGGCGGTGCCTCAGACGCGGTCGGCGGCGATCAGCAGGTACTGGAAGGAGCCGTCCCGGTAGGAGTTGATGAAGGCCTCCTCGATGCCCGTGACCAGCGAGGAGGTGGCCCGCAGCTCCCAGTACGGCAGGGTGGCCGGGGTCAGGTCGATGACGGCCTGCGGCACCAGGCGGTTGTCCGCCATCGCGCGCATGTACTCGCGGCGGGAGTGGATGTTGCACTCGAAGTGCGCGTTGATCTGCGAGACCCACTTCGAGGGCTGGCCGTACCGGGGGTTCCAGCAGCCGGTGATGGTCACGTAGCGGCCGCCGACCCGCAGGATCCGGGAGTGCTCGGCGAACAGGTCGTCCAGGTCGACGTACATGCTCGACTCGTTGTTCCACGAGCCCGCGGCGGTGCCGGTCCCGAACGGCGTGCTCAGCATGTTGCAGACCCGGGCCTGCACCGAGTCGTCGATGCCCAGCTCGCGGGCGCGCCGGTTGCCGAACTCGGCCTGCTTGGCCGACAGCGTGACGCCCTCCACCGTGCAGCCGAAGCGCTGGTGGGCCATCACCATCGAACCGCCGCGGCCGCAGCCGGCGTCCACCAGGGTGTCGCCGGGCCCGATCTCGCCGAGGTGGTCGAGCAGGACCTCGGCCTGCGCCGACTCCAGGCGGTGCAGCTCGGCGATCAGCTTCTTCTCGTAGGTGCTGTCCTCGGGGTCGCCGAGTGCCGCGTGGTCGACGTCACCGATGCCGTAGTGGTGGTGGTAGAGGCCGTCGACATCACCCAGGCGCAGGTTGACGGGCCGGGCCTCGTGGTCCCAGTAGCGGGCGATGTCACCCTGGTACGGCGTCGCCGGGCCGGGGATGAACGCCTGGGCGGTCGTGGTGGTGAGCTCGGTGTCAGTCACAGATCAATCCGTTCTTTACCAGAAATCGGGCAGGCTGTAGCGGTAGGTGTTGGTCCGGTGCCAGTGGTGGTTGCCGTCGACCCAGGCGGCCACACCGCGCAGGAAGCGCAGCAGGCTGGGGTCGGGGAGGGTGGCGGCCAGCTCGGCGGCCTCGGCCTCGAAGGCGTGCATGAGGTCGTTGTGGACCTCGACCGCCTTCAGGTAGCCGTCGCGGGCCGATCGGCCCTCGCGTTCGGCGATCACCACCGGAAGGTTGAGGTGCCGGCCGGGGCTGGCCAGCTCCTTGGTGTACGAGTACAGGTCGTTGACGATCGTGGTGGCGTTCCCGGCCAGCGCGATCACCCGCTGCAGGGCGGGCGTCGCGTGCAGGTCCGCGGGGAGCTCGTAGCCGCCGACGGTGTCGGTGATGGTGGGGCAGGGGCGGAAGTTGTTGAACTGGCGCATCGCCAGGTACTCCCACACCTCCGGGACGTGGTCCGCCTCGGCCCAGGCCGCCTCGGCGAGGTACCCCATGTGCAGCCGGGCCATGTCGTGCCGGTACCGGTCGCTCTGCGAGGGGCTGGCCTGCTGGACGAAGTACTGCATGGCCGAGCGGTAGGCGCGCCGCGGCGCGTCCGCCGACAGCGAGGCCGCCCAGTCCGGCGCGTACTCCGCCGTGGTGTGCAGCGGGTCGAGTGCGGTGTGGGCCAGCAGCAGCCGGCTGCCCAGCCCGACGGGGGAGCCCCCGTGGTCCTCGCAGTACAGGTCGTCGAGGGCGTTCTCGGCCGCCATCAGCCGGGTGGCGATCATCAGATGGTCGACGGTCGGGGCATCGGGATGGCAGCCGACCATGTAGCGGCCGAGTGAGAAGCCGTCGAACTGGTCCTCCCAGTCCGGCGGGAACATCTCGACCTCGTCCACCGCCCAGTCCTTGATCCGGCGGCTGACCTCCGCCACCCGGACCGGGTCCGGCTCGGGCACCGGGTGGTGGTACAGGCCCGGGACGGGCCGGCCGGCCGGCTCCTCGAGCACCTCCGGCGCCTGGAGGCGGGTCAGGTACAGCGCGGCGGTGCCCAGCCCGCTCGGGCCGCGCAGGATCTGCTCCAGCGCCGGGCGCGCCGCCGGGGCCGGGACCTCGACGGCCTCGACGGCCTCGGCGGCGGTGATCGCGGCGGGCGGCCCGCTCGGGCCGCGCGGGATCTGTTCGAGCGCCGGGCTCGGTACCTCGGGTGCGGCGACGGCTGCGGCCGGGGCGACCTCCGGCGGACCGTCCGGCGTGGCGACCGCGATCGCGGCGCGGGGGGCGAGCGAGGGCGGCCCCGGCAGGACCGGCCGCTCGGGGGGAGGCGCAGGAACGGGCATCCGTAGCTCCTTGGTGGGAAGGGGTCGACGTCCCCGGGGCCCGGGAACCGGGGCACGCCGGGCCGGGGGAAGGGGGAGGTTCTGGTGTGGGCCTGGGCCCTGCGCCGGGCGTCTCACGGCAGGTCGGATCGCCGGAACCGCGGGGCGGGTGCACACCCGGCAGGGTCCGGTCGGATCGCGCGCCCCGCCGTGCCGCCGCGCGCGGTCACCGGGGCACCACGGCGCGCGGCACGTCGCCGCGCGCCGTGGGGTGCGGCAGAGGGGCGGAGCGGGGACTAGTCGCGCCGGTGGCCGATCTGCACGTTCTCCAGGACGCCGAGCGCGTCGGGCACCAGGATCGCCGCCGAGTAGTACGTGGTCACCAGGTAGGAGATGATCGCCTTCTCGTCGATCCCCATGAACCGCACGGACAGGCCCGGCTCGTACTCCTCCACCAGGCCGGTCTGGCGCAGGCCGATGACGCCCTGCTTGTCCTCCCCGGTCCGCATCACCAGGATCGAGGTGGTGTTCTCCTTGGTGATCGGGATCTTGCTGCAGGGGAGGATCGGGACCCCGCGCCAGGCCGGTACCTGCTGGCCGCCGAGGTCGACGTGGTCCGGGTAGAGCCCGCGGGCGTTGAACTCGCGCCCGATGGCCGCGATCGCCCGGGGGTGCGCGAGGAAGAACCGGGACCCGCGCCGGCGGCAGAGCAGCTCGTCGAGGTCGTCGGGGGTCGGTGCCCCGGAGTAGGTCTGGATCCGCTGCTTGAAGGCGGC
Source organism: Kitasatospora sp. NPDC094015 (assembly GCF_040304075.1). NCBI lineage: Bacteria > Bacillati > Actinomycetota > Actinomycetes > Kitasatosporales > Streptomycetaceae > Kitasatospora > Kitasatospora sp. NPDC094015. The sequence continues at coordinate 96,094 of NZ_JBEOUL010000016.1, read as the reverse complement.
GTTGTGGAGCAGGCCGAACTCGCGGTTGTTGATCAGCTCGTGCTCCTGGCGCTCGCGCAGCGCCTCGATGGTGAGCCGGAGTTGCTCCTCGGTCTGGTTCATCGGCTCGTTGTAGAGGTCCGCGACCCTGCTGTGCACCCGTAGCACGGTCTGGGCGATGGACAGCTCGTACTCGCGCGGCTTGAGCTCGTAGTCGACGAAGGCGCCGGGCAGCTCGGCCTCGCCGGTGTGGCCGGCCGACATGGCGATCTCGGCCTCGCCGTGCTTGTTCTGCCGCTGGAGCGGGAGCGCGGTGAACCGGTCGAGGTGCTCGCCGAGCCCCGGCGCGGTGGCCAGCACGGCCTGGAAGTCGGCGCGCGAGAGGGTGAGCAGGGTGCCGGCGGTCTCCGCCGTGGCGGTGGACTCCCACCGGGCGTCGGCGTCCAGCAGGGCGCCCTCGCCGAAGTGGCCGCCGTCGGCGAGGACGGCCACGGAGACCACGTCCCCGTACTGGCCGACCGAGGTCTGGCCGATCCGGCCGTGGGCGATCAGGTGGATCCGGTCCGCGGGGGCGCCGCGCTCGACCAGCACCTCGCCCGGACGGAAGTCGCGCTGGACGCAGCGGTCGGCGAGCGCGGTCAGCACGGCCACGTCGTCGAAGCCGCGCAGGGCGGCGAGTTCGCCGAGCTCGCGGGGGATCACCCGGACCCGGGCGCCGTCCTGGACGAAGTCGATCCGCCCGTCCCCGACGGTGTAGCTCAGCCGCCGGTTCACCCGGTAGGTGCCGCCCTTGGTCTCCACCCAGGGGAGCATCCGCAGCAGCCAGCGGGAGGTGATCTCCTGCATCTGCGGGGCGGACTTGGTGGTGGTGGCAAGGTTGCGGGCGGCTGCTGTGCCGAGGCTGCTCTGTCCGGTCGCCTGCGACTGCGTCGGCTGGCTGGTGTCCACCGTCATCGGGCGGGCTCTCCTTCACAAGGGCGGTGACCGGCACACGTCCACGGCGTGCGACCGGCCGAGCGACGGACGTCCGCGCGGGCCGCAAGATCCGTTCGTCTCAGCAGCAAGCTAGCCGCCGGTGCGGTGCGTCAGGTCCGCAAGCCGCCGCCATTACCCCGATGCGGTGATCTTTCCCGGTCCGGGGTTTGCGGAGCGCTTCGGTGGTATCCAGCAAGGGAGTTGGCCGGATTCCGCCCTTCGGTCGCCGGGTACGCCGGAGCCCCCACCACGTCCGCGCGTGGTGGGGGCTCGGTGGGGCGCCGCCGGCCGCGCGGGCCGGGTCGGCTCACGGCAGCTGGCGCAGGCCGATCACGTTGCCGTCCGGGTCGGTGACGGAGGCGACCAGCAGGCCGCCGCCCACGTCGTGCGGCTCCTCGGTGGTCCGGGCGCCGGCGGCCACCAGCGCCCGGAGGGAGGCGGCGATGTCCGGCACGTCCCGGAAGCAGACCGGGCCGCTGCCGTTGTCGTTGCCGTCGGGGACCAGGCCGATCTGCTGGCCCTCGAACTCGAAGCCGACGTAGTACGGCGTGTCCGTCGTCGGCTCGGAGCCGAGGTAGGCGCCGTAGAGCGCCTTGGCCCCGGCGAGGTCCTTGACGTGGTAGATGATCACGGTGATGCCGCTGCTCATGGCGCTGGTTCTCCTGCTGCTCGGTGGTGGTGCTGCGGCGCCCCCGTGGCGTCCGCCGGTGATCCCACGGTAGGGGCGGGGCCCGGCGGCCGCTTCTCCGAAACTGACCGATCGGGAAGCGGCCCCGCAGCGGCCGGCGGCCCCGGACGGGCCGGGACGCCTCCGTTGCCGGCGGGCGCAGCGCCCCGCGGGGGCCGCAGCCGGTCAGGCCAGCCGGCGGACCGGGTTCCGGGCCAGGAACGCGGTGATGTCCTCCACCGCCTCGCCGAAGTAGGAACGGTAGTTGCGCTCGGTCACGTACCCCAGGTGCGGGGTGGCGAGCAGGTTCGGCAGCGAGCGGTACTCGTCGTCGGCGGCCAGCGGCTCGGTCTCGAACACGTCCAGCCCGGCACCCGCGATCCAGCCCTCGCGCAGCGCCCGGGCCAGCGCGTCCCGGTCCACGATGGCGGCCCGCGAGGTGTTCACCAGGTACGCCGAGCGGCGCATCCGCCGCAGCTCGTCCACGCCGAGCAGGCCCCTGGTCCGGTCGCCGAGGACGAGGTGGATCGAGACGAAGTCACTGGTCTCCAGCAGTTCCCCCAGCGACCCGGCGAGGGCGGCGCCCGCCGCCCCGGCCCGCTCGGTGGTCAGGTTCGGGCTCCAGCCGACCACGTCCATGCCGAAGGCCCGGCCGATCCGGGCGGCCTCGGCGCCGATCTTGCCGAGACCGATCAGGCCGAGCCGGCGCCCGTACAGGTCGGTGCCGATGGTGCTCTGCCAGGGCCCGTTCTCCCGTACCGCGCCGCTCTCCCGGCCCAACTGCCGGGCCAGGCCCAGGATCAGGGCCCAGGTCAGCTCCAGCGGCGGCTGCGGGTGGCTGGCCGTGCCGCACACCGTCACCCCGTGCGCGGCGGCCGCGGCGAGGTCGATCGAGGCGTTGCGCATCCCCGAGGTGACCAGCAGGCGCAGCTGCGGCAGCCGGGCGAAGACCTCGGCGGTGAACGGCGTGCGCTCGCGCATCACCACCACGATCCCGCAGTCGCCGACCGCCTCCACCAGCGCGTCGACCGTGTCGAGGTGCTGTCGCAGCGGGCGCAGCTCGACCTGCCCGGCCAGCGGCGACCAGTCGGCGAACGAGCCCGCCACGCCCTGGTAGTCGTCGAGCACCGCACAGCGCACCGTCATCGGGTCTCCCACCACGCGCGAAGGTCCTGTTCGATCATGGAGCCTACCGGCGGGCCGCTCCGGGACGGCGGCGCGCCCCGGGACGGCGGGCCGCCTTGTTAAGCTGCGCCGATGACCTCACCCACCGTCCGGAGCGTGCGCGCGCTGCACGAGAAGTACGCTCCCGACCACGACGCCCTCGACCTGGTGCTGACCCACTGCGAGATCGTGGCCCGGATCGCACTCGGGCTCGCGGCCCGCGGCGGGCAGCCGGTCGACACCGAGCTGGTGGAGATCGGCGCGCTGCTGCACGACATCGGCGTCTACCAGGTCGGCGACGGCGCCTACATCCGGCACGGCGTGCTCGGCCACGAGATCCTGCGGGCCGAGGGCCTGCCGGAGTCGTACTGCCGCTTCGCCTCCTGCCACACCGGCGTCGGGCTGACCCGGCACGACGTGGAGAGCCAGCGCCTGCCGATCCCGGTCGCCGACTACCTGGCGGGCAGTGCCGAGGAGCGGCTGGTGATGTACGCGGACAAGTTCCACTCCAAGAGCACCCCGCCCCGGTTCCTCGACGTGCCTGCCTTCGCCGCCCGGGTGGCGGCCTTCGGGCCGGAGAAGGTCACCGCGTTCGACGCCTTGGTGGCCGAGTTCGGTGAGCCCGAGCTCGCGCCGCTGGTCGCCGAGTACGGCCACGCCTGGCAGCGGGGCGCGGCGCTGATCCGCTGAGCCGATCCGCCCGGGCGCCCGTCCGCGGCCGGGCGCGCGGGCGGCGGACTATGGTGGGTGGATGGCCGAGCAGCAGCGTTCCGGGCCGGAGGCACCGCCCAGGGCGGCGCACCCGGTGGCGCGGGTGGTCCTGGCGGTGGCCGGCACCGTGCTGGTCCTGGTCGGCGTGGTGCTGCTGGTGCTGCCCGGGCCGGGACTGCTGCTGGTGCTGGCCGGGCTGATCCTGCTCTCCCGCGCGGTCCCGGCGCTGGCCCGGTACGTCGAGCCGGTGCGGGCGCGCGCCCTCCAAGGGGCCGAGGCCAGCGTGGCCTCGTGGTGGCGGATCCTCGGGTCGGTGCTGGCGGGCATCGGCCTGATCGCCGCCGGGGTGGTGTGGGGCGTGGTGGCGGTCCTGCCGTTCTCAGGCTGGAGCACCGGCTCCAGCCTGATCCTGTCCGGCTTCGTGCTGCTCGCCCTGCTCGCCTGGAGCCACCACCGGGTGCACTCCGCCGGCCGCTGACGCCGGGTCCGGAGCTGACGCCGGGTCACCGCCGCCGGTGCGACGTTCACCTGTTGCTCATCGGCACTGCCCGCGGGCGACGGCCGCCATTTCGCCCGTGCTGGGAGCCTGCGGGGCGCCGATCCCCCCGGCGTGAACCCGCCCGAAAGGCCCCGATGTGAAGCGCACCGCCTCCCTGGCCGCCGCTGTGGCCGCGTCGTTGACCGTCACCGTGATCCTCGGCACCGGCGCCGCCGCCGCGCACGACCGGCCCGGCGGCTCGTCCGCCGACCGGGACCTGTACGGGACCAAGGCCCCGTACGCCCCGCAGCAGGCGGTGAACCGGTACCAGCGCGCACCGCGCGGGTTCACCCCGGTCTTCACCGAGAACGTCGCCCGCCACGGCTCGCGCGCCATGTCGGACGGTGAGGACGGTGACGCGGTGCTGGCTGTCCTGCGGCGCGCGCAGGAGCAGCAGGCGCTGACCGGGCTCGGCGCGCGGCTCGCCCCGCAGGTGCAGACCCTGCTGGACGCCGCCGCCGGGATCGGCTACGGCAACCTCTCCGGTCGGGGCGTCCAGGAGCAGCAGCAGATCGCGCGGCGACTGGAGCAGCGGCTGCCCCAGCTGTTCGCGGCCGTCGCCGCCGGGCACGAGCCGATCGTGGTCGAGACCTCCGGGGTGGCCCGCGCGGTCGCCAGCGCCAACGCCTTCACCGGCGGCCTGGCGGCCGGCGACCCGGCGGTGGCCGGCCTGATCCAGGCACCGGTCACCGACAAGAACCTGCTGTACTTCCACAAGCAGCCGCAGAACGCCGACTACCAGGCCTACCTGGCGAGCGACCCGCAACTGGCCGCCGTCCTCGCGCAGATCGACGGCCGGCCGCGGACCGCCGAGGCGGCCGGGCACGTCGTCGCGCGGCTGTTCCGCGCCGACTTCGCCGCCGCGATGCCGGTGGCCGACCGGATCGCCTTCGCCCGGTCGCTGTACCAGCTCTACAGCGCGGCCCCCGACCTCGCCGTCGAGGCGCCGGCCGTGGACCTGCGCCCGTTCCTGACGGACGAGGACGCGCGGTGGTTCGCCTACCTGGACGACGCCGAGGAGTTCTACCGGTCGGGCCCCGCGTTCGCCGGGCGCACCATCACCTACAAGATGGCCGGCGTGCTGCTGGACGACCTGTTCGCCCGGGCCGAGGCCAAGGCCGCCGGGACCAGCGCCGACGGCGCGGTGCTGCGCTTCACCCACGCCGAGGAGGTGGAGCCGCTCGCCGCCCTGCTCGGCCTGCCCGGCAGCACCCGGCCGGCCCCGGCGGACCAGCCGTACGCGTACCGGACCAACCCGTGGCGCGGCGCCGAGGTCGCGCCGATGGCCGCCAACGTCCAGTGGGACCTCTACGCGAGCACCCCGAAGGACGGCAAGCCCGCCGAGCACCTGGTCCGGATGCTCTACAACGAGCGGGAGACCGCCTTCAAGGCGTCCTGCAGGCCGATCGCCAAGGGCAGTTACTTCTACGACCTCGACGAGCTGAAGCGCTGCTTCGGACGGGCCTGACGGCCGGCGCGGCCGCCGCCCCGGGGTGCCGGGGCGGCGGCGCGTGCGGGGTTCAGCGGTTCAGCGGTCCTTGAACTCCTCGATGGCCTCCCGGACCAGGCGCTGCATCGTCTCGCTCCCGGCGTGCCCGGAGTCCTCGACGATGTGCAGGCGGGCGCCCGGCCAGGCCTTGGCCAGCTCCCAGGCGGTCTGCACCGGGCAGCCCATGTCGTGCCGGCCGTGCACCAGCACGCCCGGGATCCCGGCCAGCTTGCCGGCGTCGCGCAGTAGTTGATCCTCCTCCAGCCAGGCGCCGTGGCCGAAGTAATGGGCGCAGATCCGGACGAACGCGATCCGGTCGTCCTGGTCGCGGTCGCTGTACATGCCGGGGATGTTGTTGGGTTCGCCGGAGATGACCGCGTCCTCCCAGGCGAGCCAGTCGGCCGCGGCCTTCTCCCGGACGGCCCGGTCGGGGTGCTCCATCAGCCGTGCGTAGGCGGCGAGCAGGTCGCCGTCCCGCTCGGCCTCGGGGACCGCGTCCCGGAACCGGTCCCAGGCCTCGGGCTGGAAGCGCCCGGCGCCCCGGTACAGCCACTCGGTCTCGGCGGGGCGGGTCGTGGTCACCGCCGGGATCACCATCTCGGTGACCCGCTCGGGGTGCTGCTGCGCGTACGCCAGGGCCAGCGTCGACCCCCAGGAGGCGCCGCTGAGCAACCACCGTTCGATGCCGAGGTGTTCGCGCAGCCGCTCCATGTCGTCGATCAGGTGCTGCGTGGTGTTGAGGCTCATGTCCGCGGCCGGATCGCCGGCGTGCGGGGTGCTGCGGCCGCAGTTGCGCTGGTCGAAGCGGATCAGCCGGTAGCGCTCCGGATCCCAGGCCCTGGTCGGGCGCCGCGAGCTGCCCGACCCCGGGCCGCCGTGGACGGAGAGCGCCGGCTTGCCGTCGGGGTTGCCGAGCTGCTCGTAGTAGACGAGGTTGCCGTCCCCGGTGTCGAGGAATCCGTGGTCGTAGGGGCTGGTCGGAGGATAGAGGTCAACCATGGGCGTGGATCCTACGCGAACGTCCGCGGTCGAACAGCCCTTCCGGGCAGGCCCGTTCACGATCGGGGCCGGTCGTCGGACGGATCGGGACGGGGTGTCAACCGAGGGTTGACACATGGATGAGTCCCTGCAGTTGACCAGCCCTGTCCGGCTCGACGACCTGATCGCCGGTATCAAGAAGGTCCACCCCGACGCGCTCGACCAGCTCTCCGGCGCCGTGATCGCCGCCGACCACCTCGGCGAGCTGGCCGACCACCTGATCGGCCACTTCGTCGACCAGGCACGCCGCTCCGGCGCCTCCTGGAGCGAGATCGGCCGCAGCATGGGGGTCACCCGGCAGGCCGCGCAGAAGCGCTTCGTGCCGAAGGACCCGGGCGAGCCCTCCGACCTCGACCCGAGCCAGGGCTTCGGCCGGTTCACCGTGCCGGCCCGCAACGTCGTGATCACCTCGCAGAACGAGGCCCGCACCGCCGGGAACGACGAGATCGGCACCGGCCACCTCGTGCTCGGCCTGCTGGCCGAACCCGAGGCCGTCGCCGCCCGGGTGATCGAGGCACAGGGCGTCACGCTCGCCGCCGTCCGCGAGGCCGTGACCGCCGGGCTGCCGCCCGCCGCCGCCGAGGTGCCCGGCCTGATCCCGTACGACGCGCCGGCCCGCAAGGTGCTGGAGCTGACCTTCCGGGAGGCGCTGCGGCTGGACCACCGCCACATCGGCACCGAGCACCTCCTGCTCGCCCTGCTGGAGCAGGAGGCCGGCGCCGGCGTGCTCTCCGGGCTGGGGCTCGACAAGGCGGCCGTGGAGTCGGCCGTGGTCACCGCCGTCGCGGCCGAGCTCGCCGCCGGGGCCGCGGACGCCTGACGGCGGGCGCCCGCGGCGCGGTGATGCCTGAGGTCGGCTGATCCCGAGGCCGGCTGATCCCGAGGCCGGCCGATGCGGTCACAGCCAGCCGGTGGCCAGCCAACTCGCCACCGCTGCCAGGGTGATGAGGGCGGCGTTGAGCGCCACCCGGCGGTCCTGACCGGTCAGGTGGACGGCGATCGCCCCGACCTGCAGGGCCACCAGCCCGAGGGCCGCGGCCAGAGCCAGCGCCGGGGCGACGCCGGTCGCCGGCGGCAGCAGCAGCCCGAGGGCGCCGAGCACCTCCACGGTGCCCAACGCCCGGACGGCGGGCAGGGGTACGCGGTCGACCCACGCCATCATCGGGCGCAGCCCGTCGGGGCTGCGGGTCAGCTTGAGCACTCCGGCGTAGAGGTAGAAGGCGGCGAGCGGTCCGGCGACGAACCAGTAGGCGGTGGTCATGAGGGTCCTTCGAGGTCACCGGAGGCGATGGATGCTCCGTCGGTCATGATCCGAGTCCACCGCCGGTGCCCGCCCGCTGTCCAAGACCCGTTCCGGGCAGCTGATACCCCACGGGTATCGTGGCAGCGTGGAGCTACGTACCCTGCGCTACTTCGTGGCGGTCGCCGAGGAACTCCACTTCGGCCGCGCCGCCGCCCGCCTGCACATCAGCCAGCCGCCGCTGAGCCGGGCGATCAAACAGCTGGAGACCGACCTCGGCGCCCTGCTGCTCGCCCGCTCGCCCGCCGGGGTCGCGCTCACCCCGGCGGGCACCGTGCTGCTCGACGAGGCGCGGGCGCTGCTCGACCGGGCCGACCGGATCCGCACCCGGGTGGCTGCGGCGGCCGGCGCCGCGACCCTCACCGTCGGCATCCTGGGCGACGGCACCGACCCCGGCGCCGGCCGGCTCGCGGCGGAGTTCCGGCGCCGCCACCCCGGGGTCGACATCCGCATCCGCGACACCGACCTGACCGATCCGACCTGCGGCCTGCGCGCCGGACTGGTCGACGTCGCGCTCACCCGGGCGCCCTTCGACGACACCGCCCTGACCGTCCGTGAGCTGCGCGCCGACCCGGTCGGCGTGGTGCTGCGCGCCGACGACCCGCTCGCCCGGCGCGACCGGGTGGCCATGGCCGACCTGGCCGACCGCCGGTGGTTCCGCTTCCCGCCGGGCACCGATCCGCTCTGGCAGGCGTACTGGCACGGCGGCGAGCCGCGCGAGGGCCCGGTGGTCCGGGTGGTCCACGAATGCCTGCAGGCCGTCCTGTGGAACGGCACGGTCGGCGTTGCCCCGCTCGGCCACGACCTGCCCGGGAACCTGGCGGTGGTCCCGCTCGCCGACCTGCCACCGAGCCGGGTGGTCGCGGCCTGGAACACCGGTGACCGCAACCCGCTGATCCAGGCGTTCGTGCGGCTCGCGGCGGCCGCCTACCGCCCCTGAGCCGGCCGCCGTCGAACCGCCGCGCTCAGCAGGCCCGGTGGGTGACCGGGCGGCCGGGGCAGCTTCGGCACTCGAAGAGGTACACGCCGCCCAGGTCGCCCAGGCTCAGATCGGCGCCCTCGGCGGGGGCGGCGCGGTCCTCGACCGGGGTCCACGCCCATCGGCAGTCGTGCTCCTCCGTGCTCTCCACCGTCAGCAGGTGGTGCATCGGCGCCCGGCAGCCGGCGCAGTGCGGCCACGGCTGCTCCTGCGCCCAGCCGGGCCAGCCGCCGACCTTGGTGCCGGGCGCGGTGGACAGGTGGTACTGGTAGTCCCAGCCGGTCTCCGCCTCGACCTGCTCGATGCGGTCCTCCAGCGCGTCCCAGAGGTCCTGCGGCAGGTCCCAGCTCGCGTACTCGGTGACCCGCTCGGGGTGCAGGACGCAGGGCCGCGGCACCTGGCCGTACCCGGGCTCCGGCGGGGCCGGTGGCGCCGGCCGGACCGCTCCGACGGCCGCGGCGGACCGCCGGTGCACGGAGGGGACGACCCACCGGTGGTCGTGGCGGCGCGGGCACCAGAGCACCTGGAGCAGGTCGCAGCCGGGCGGGAACGGCGCCGGGTCCGGCACGTCGGCGCGGTACAGCTGGACGACCGGGACCATCGGCGAGCCCGGGTGCTCGGGGCAGAGCGGCCACGGTTCCTCGGCCGGCCACCGCAGCGGCCCGCCGAGCGAGCTGTCGCCCGGCCCGGGCTCACCGCGCCGCGGATGCAGCCGTACGGTGTTCCGCCGGAAGGCGGCCACCTCGGGGAAGAGCGCCTCGACGTCGAGCGGGCGCGGGGGAGTGCGTCTGGTCACCGCCGGACCGTACCCGCGGCGCCCGGCCGACCGCACCCGGAATTCCGGCCGACGGCGGCCTTGCTACGGTCGCCCCCGTGGACAGGGAACCCGTGGACAGGGATACGTGGGAAGCGTGGCACCGGGCCGTCTACGGCTGCGGAGCCTGGGAACGGGCCTGCCGCCAGGCGGAGTTGCTGGTCGCCTGGCACGACCTGCAGGGGTTCGCCCTCGGCGGGTCGGCCGTACGGGCGGGAGCGCGGCCCGGCCCGAGGGTCAAGTGGCCCTGGCGGACCGGGCCGTTCACCGTCGGGCTGCTGTTCTGGCGCGCCGCCCACGACACCGGGGTGCTGGTCGACCGGGCCACGCTGGTGGACGCCTTGCGCCTCTGCGAGCCCGCGGCCACCGCGTTGGCGGCCGGTCCCGTCCCCGACGACGCCGACCTCCACTGGGCCGGGATCGGCAGCGTCGCGGCGGTGGCCGCCGTCGGACGGGTGGTGCGGGCTCATCTCGCGGACGGGGAGCAGCAGTTCGCGGTGACCCTCGGCCATCGCGCCCGGGAGCTGCGGGCCACACCCGACTGGGACCGGGGCGACTGGCAGACGCCCGTTCTCCTCGCCCGCCGGGCGATGGGGCGGACGGACGACCTGCGGGCGGCCGGCGCCTGGCGGCCCACCGCCGAGGAGCGCTCGGCCGCCGGGCGGACCGGTCCGGACCTCGAGCGGGTCACCGCCAGGACGCCCGTACCGGCCGACGGACCGCCGGCCTGGGTCGTACGGGCTGCGCGGGTGGCCCGGCTCGGGCCCGCGCTCACGGCCGTCGCCGACCGGCTGCCGGGCGGGGCCGACGGCCGGCCGGGGCCGCTGGCGGAGGTGCTCGGCGCCGCCGCCGGCGCCTGCGCGTGGCTGAGCACCGGGGCCGACGAGCTGGCGCGCGAGTGGGAGTGGGAGCGGGAGCGGGGGAGCAGCCCGGACCGCCCCGCCGACCCGCAGGCGTGGGAGCTCGCCCAGGTGCCGGCTGCGCTCCGGACGCAGATCGAGGAGACCGAGCAACTGCTGGGCGCGGTGGGGGTGTTCCTGTGGCAGGTGGTGGTGTCCGGCTGACCGTCGACGGTCAGTAGAAGTCGCCGCGGTGGTGGGCCGGGTTGACCGCGTCCCGCCGCTGCTGGTGCAGGGCGGCCGTCCGAGCCGCCGCCGACTCCCGCAGGTGCGCCTCGCTCTGCAGGACCATCATCGACCCGAGCGCGTGCCGCCGGGTCAGCGGATTGTCCACGCACGCCCGGTACAGCGCGCTCGCCCGCTCGACGTCCTGGAACAGCGTGCGGTACACCTCGGCCGCCCGGTACTGCCCGTACGGGTGGTTGCGGCCCGCCGCCGCGAGGAAGTGCTCCAGGGCGTGCGCTGCCGGGCTCCGCGACAACGGCAGCAGGCGCTCCAGGTACAGCTCGCCGAGCGCGAGCATCGCCTCGGGCTCGCCACGGTCGGCGGCGATCCGGTACCAGCGGGCGGCCTCGTCCAACGACCGGGCGATCCCCGCCTGCGGGCACCCCTGGTGGTGGAGCGTGGCCAGGTAATGGGCGGCCCGCGGGGAGTCCGTGCACTGCCGCAGCCGGGGCACCGCGCTCGCGTACCGCCCCTGCGTGAAGTCGATGTGCCCGAGGAGTTCGACGGCCGCGCCGTGTCCGGCGTCGGCGGCCGGCGCCAGGAAGAAGGCGGCGGCGTCGCGGTGCGTGGTGCCGTTCCAGCAGTGCAGGCCGATCCGGTAGTACTCCTCGGCCGTGGCCGGCTCCCGGCCGTCCACGGTGAAGTCGATCCCCTGCCACCGCACCACGCCGCCGCCTCCGTCACCTCGTCCCGGCCGATCGGGAGCCATTGTGCCCCAGCCCGCCGACCGGGTGCCGGGGGTGTCCGGGTCCGGCCCGGGCGACACCGTTGGGCGTCCTGGGAGTGCGACACGCCGGTGGGGATTGTTTGCTGGGCGGGACCGGTACGCGGTGACGGAGCGAAGGGGACGAGAACATGGCTGTGGTGATGTCGATGCACTGGGCCGGGGTCACACCCGAGCAGTACGACGCGGTGCGGGACGCCGTCGACTGGGAGGAGGTCCCGGCGGCCGGCGGCCAGGTCCACGTGGCCTGGTTCGACCCGGAGGGCCTGCACGTGGTCGACGTGTGGGAGTCCCAGCAGGCCTTCGAGGCGTTCCTCTCGCAGCGCCTGGCCCCCGCCGTCCAGCAGGCCGGCATCGCCGGCGTCCCCGAGACCTCCTTCCGCCCCCTCCACCGCCGCTTCGTCGCCCCGGGGATCGGCGGCGCAAGCTAGGGCTTGTCTGACAATTCCCGCCGGGCGCGCGACGCCGGGCATCCCGGCTGGACGCACCGGCGAAACGTCCAAGTACGTCCAGTACGAGGACGCTTCGCCGGCACGCCCAGCCGGGCGCCCACCGCCGCGCGCTCATCCGACGCGAATTGTCAGACAAGCCCTAGCGGCGCGGGGGCCGGACCGGCGGAGAGGGCAGGATTCGAACCTGCGCGGGCCCGTACGGACCCTGCTCGGCCGTTGCCGGCCTGGCACCCGATCAGCCGCTCCGGGCACCTCTCCCTGGGCCAGGGGCGGCGCGAACTCCCCTGGCGTGCCTCCAGGATGCCGAGGTGTCCTGACCCGCGACTGACCCTCGGCTGACGAGCCGCTGGTCGGCCCGGCCGACCGCAGTCCGGGCTGTGCAGGTGAAACTGTACAGTCGAGCCTGTCGGTCCTAGGCTGGGATGGGTGAACCCGAGCCCGCGCCCGTCGCCCTCCGCCGTCCAGGCCTCCCGTGAGGTCCGTGCGGTCATCAGCCGGCTGCGCCGCCGGATCCTCAGGGCCGCGGAGGCCGAGGACATCACCCTCGGCCAGGCGTCCGTGCTGGCCCGGCTCGCCGACCGGCCCGGCGTCACGGCCAGCGAACTCGCCTCCGTCGAGGGCGTGCGCCACCAGTCCATGACCTCGACGGTGGCCGCGCTGGCCACCCTCGGGCTGGTCGACCGACGGCCCGACCCCGCCGACGGACGCCGGCTGCTGATCGCGCTGACCCCCGAGGGGCAGCGCCGGGTGGAGGAGGGTCGGCAGGCCCGGCAGGAGTGGCTCGCCGGGCGGTTGCAGCAGCGGTGCACCGAGGACGAGCGGCGGACCGTGATCGCCGCCATGGCCGTACTGGAGCGCCTGACCCATGACTGAGCTGAGCACGGCCCGGCGCGAACGGACGGCGCCCGCGGGCTTCGACCGGCGGCTGCTGCCACCGATGCTGCTGGGCTCGGTGCTGAACCCGATCAACTCGACGATCATCGCCGTCACGCTGGTCCCGATCGGCGTCGCGCTGGGCGCGCCCCCCGCCCGTACCGCCTGGCTGGTGTCGGCGCTCTACCTGGCCACCGCGCTCGGGCAGCCGGTGGTCGGCCGGCTGATCGACCTCTTCGGCCCGCGCCGGCTCTACCTGCTCAGCACCGGTCTGGTCGGGCTCGCCGGGCTGATCGGCACGCTGGCCCCCGACCTCGGGGTGCTGATCGCCTCGCGGGTCCTGCTCGGCTTCGGCACCTGCGCCGGCTATCCGGCCGCGATGGCCCTGCTGCGCAGCGAGGCCAGGCGCACCGGGCGGGACAGCCCCGCCGGGGTGCTCACCGCACTCGCGGTCGCCAACCAGACCATCGCCGTGATCGGCCCGCTGCTCGGCGGCCTGCTGATCGGGCTGGGCGGCTGGCGCGCCACCGTGGCGCTGAACGTGCCGCTGGCCGCCACCGCCGTCGTGCTCGGCCTGCTGCGGCTGCCCAAGGAGAGCGGTGCCGCGCCGACCGGTGCGACCGAGCGCCCGGCGCTCGACCTGCCCGGCATGGGGCTGTTCGCCGCGACGCTGGTCTCGCTGCTGCTGTTCCTGATGAACCTGCACCTGCGCGACTGGTACCTGCCGCTGATCACCGCCGCCGCGGGCGCCGCCTTCGCGGTACGGGAGTTGCGGACCCCTGGCCCGTTCATCGACCTGCGGGTGCTCGCCGGCAACGGCCCGCTGCTGGCCACCTACGCCCGCGCGCTGGTCGCCTACGTGGTGGCGTACTCCTTCCTCTACGGCTTCACCCAGTGGACCGAGCAGGGCTACGGGCTGTCGCCGCTGCACGCCGGGCTGGTGCAGATCCCGATGTTCCTGGTCGCGATCGGGGTCTCGGTGCTGTCCGGGCGGCGCCGGGGCGTGCGCGGCAAGCTGCTGGTCGGCGCGCTCGGGCAGATCGTCGCCTGCGGGGTGATGCTGACGCTCACCGCCGGCAGTCCGGTGTGGGCGGTGGTGCTGGTCGCCCTGGTCTTCGGCGTGCCGCAGGGGTTGAACAGCCTGGCGCTGCAGAACTCCGTCTACGTCCAGGCCGATCCCGACCGCACCGCCTCCTCCGCCGGCCTGCTGCGGACCTTCGTCTACCTCGGCTCGATGGTCGCCTCCGCGACCGCCGCCGCCTCCTTCGGGCCGCGCGCGGACAGCGGCGGCATGCACCAGCTGGCCTGGATCATGCTCGGCGCGGGCGTCCTCTCCCTGCTGCTCACCGTCTTCGACCGCACCCTCGGCCGCGCGACGGCCCAGACCGGCCCGGCCGGCCCGTAGCCGGCACCCCCGGGCCCGGGGACCGGCCGCCCCCGTGGGTAGCCCGGCGCCGACGGTCTACAGTAATGTCGACATCAGGAGCGCCCCCGGGCTCCGGCACCGGCTCCCGCGCCCGCAGACCCGCGCCGGTCCGGCTGCCGTACGCCGGGGCCGCCGCAGCACGGAGTCGGCCGGTAGGGACGGAGTTCGGATGTACGACGGGCGGAAGGGCTCCTCCAGTCCGCTCCAGCAGACCGTCCACCTGCTGTCCCTGGCGGGTGACCGGGCCCGCCGGCGGCTGGCCGAGCGGCTCGACGCGCAGGGCCGCAGCCCCGCCCAGCTCGCGATCCTCTCCACCCTCGCCGAACTCGGCCCGCACGCCAGGCCCGACCTGGTCGCCCGTGCCGACACCGACCGCGCCGAGACCCTGCGCACCCTCGACGACCTGCGGGCCGCCGGCCTGGTGGACCACCTCCAGGTGCAGTTCGGCGACCGCCAGCAGGTGGTCCTGATCACCCCGGCCGGACGGGTCGCCCTCGACGCGCTCTACGCCGAGGTCGCCGCCGTGCAGGACGACCTGCTGACCCGGCTCACCCGCGGCGAGCGGGCCCAACTCAACGCGCTGCTGCGCCGGGTGTGCGCCACCGCCGACCCGCGCGGCACGCCGGCCGCCGACCCGCCGCGGCACGGCGCCGGCTGATCCGGGCCACCCCCGTACCCTGAGCTGCACTACACTCCGACGTCGGTCACGTCGGTGCCGACATCGCGGACGGAAGGCGAGGTGCCCGGTGACAGAGGCGGTACGCCGCCAGGCCGGCGAACTCGAGGGCGCCGTGCTGGCCGCCTTGTGGGCCGCCGGACGCCCGCTGACCGGGCCCGAGGTGCAACAGGCCCTCCCCGGCGAGCCCGCCCGCACCACCGTCGCCACCATCCTGTCCCGGCTGCACGACAAGGGCACCGTACGGCGGACCCGCCACGGCCGCGGCTTCGCCTACAGCCCCGCCGTCGAGGACCCCGCCGCCCTCACCGCGCACCGGATGCACACCGAGCTGGACCGCGGCGGCGACCGCCCCGGCACGCTCGCCCGCTTCATCTCCCGGCTGAGCTCCGACGACGAGCAACTGGTGCGCGCGCTGCTGGAATCGCCCCCCGCCCCGCAGGAGCGGCGGTGACCTGGGCGGTCTGGGCGCCACTGCTGCTGCCCTGGATCACCGTCCCCGCCGCGCGACGCCTCGCCGCGCTCCTGCCACCCCGACCCGCCGCCCTGCTGCTCGCCGGCTGCGCCGCCCTCGCGGGCGTGCCGGCGGCCGCGGCGACGGCGCTGCTCGCCGCCGCCGCGCTGCTGCACCTGCCCGCGGTGGCGGCGCTCGGTCACCTCTCGCCCGCCCTGCTGCCGGACGGGCCCGCCGCGCTCGCGCTCGGCACCGCGGCCGTCCCCGGCTGCCTGGCCATCGGCTGGGCCGCGCTGCGCACGCTGCACCGCCACCGCCTGCGCCACCTCCACACCGAGATCCGCCGCACGGCCGTCTCCCGCGCCGGCGACGTGGTCGTGCTCGCCGACGACGGCGCCGACGCCTACGCGCTCCCCGGCCGGCCGGGCCGCCGCGGCCGACCGGGACGCTCCGGCCTCGTGGTGGTGACCACCGGCATGCTGCGCGCCCTGGACGACGACGAACGCGCGGTGCTGCTCGCCCACGAACGCGCCCACCTGGCCGGCCACCACCACCTGCTGGCGGTCACTGCCGACCTCGCGGCCTGCCTGCACCCGGCCCTGCGCGGGCTCCGCCGACCGCTCGCCTACCAGGCGGAGCGCTGGGCGGACGAGGTCGCGGCGCGCACGGTGGGGGACCGCCGCCTGGTGGCCCGCGCGGTGGGCCGGGCCGCGCTCGCCGCGGGCGCCGCACCGGCGGCCCGCCGCCCGGCCGGGGCGTTCGCGGCCACCGCCGGGCCGGTGCCCCGCCGGATGGCGGCCCTGCTCGCACCGGTGGCCCCGGCCCGCCCGGTCGCGGGTCGGGCCACTGCGGTGCTGCTGCTGTGCCTGCTGGGGTCCGCGGCGGCGACGGTGGAGGCGACCGGGGACCTGCACGAGAACATCGAGACCGCGCAGTGCGCGGTCGGACGGCCGGCGCCGTAGCGCTCCACCGGCGGTCGGCGGCGCCCTACCGCCCGACGATCTCCTGCACCCGCTCGACGTACTCGTGCAGCCCGTACGCGGAACCGGAGCTCAGCACGGACGAGAGGGCGACCACCGCGAGCAGCGCGCCCGCCGCCGCCCGCAGGCCCCGCCCGCGCGGCAGCCCGGGCGCCGGGCCGAGCAGCGCGCCCACCCGGCGGGGGACGGGGCCGGTGCCGATCGCCGGCAGCAGGCTCGGGCGCCGCTGCGCGGAGGAGGCCGCCAGTGCCGCCCGGGCGACGGCCGTGGCCGCCAGCTTCCGGTCGCCGACCGCCGCGGCGGCGTCCTCGTCCGCCCACCGCTCCAGCTGGAAGGAGAGCTCCGGCGCCAGCGCGCGGACGGCGGGATGCGCGGCCGAGGCCAGCTGCACGGTGCGGGCGAGCAGGTGGTGACGCCCGGCGAGATGGGCCCGCTCGTGGGCGAGCAGCACGTCACGGGCGGGGGCGTCGAGGCCGCGCAGCATCCCCGCGGTCACCACGATCCGGCCCGGCCGGCCGCGGTGGCCGGGGAGCGCGAAGGCGTCCGGGGCACCGCCCGGGACCACCACCAGGTCCGCCGCGTCGGGCTGACCCTCCACGGTCCGCCAGGTCCGTTCGAGCAGCGCGCGCTGCCGGCGCCACAGCCGCACCATCAGCCCCAGCACGACCAGCAGGACGGCGAGCCCGGCCCCGGCGACCGCCAGGGTGACCGGCGAACCGTCGGCCGCCCAGGACTTCGCCACACCGCCGTCCTCGGCGAGCAACTGCAGGTGCAGCAGCCCGCCCGCGACCAGACCGCCCAGCGCCCACACCGTGCTCCCGGCCAGCAGGACGGCCGAGCCGGCGAGGGTCAGGGCGGCGGCCTTCGGCGGCAGCAGGCCCGCCAGCCGGCGGGCCGCGGGGACGGCGGCCCACGGCCACACCAGGGCCACCACCACCAGCAGCACCACGAGCAGGTTCACCCGGCGTCCTCCTCGGACGTCGCCCCGGCCGACCGCAGCAGGCGGCGCAGCACCTGCTCGTCGTCCGGGGAGAGGGCGGAGACGAAGCGCTCCAGCACCAGGCCCGGGTGCGGGTCGCGGTGCAGCTCCCGGTGCATCCGCTCGGCGGTCAGGCCGGCCGCGTCGTGCACGGGGGAGTAGACGAAGCCGCGGCCCGCGCGTTCGCGGCGCAGCGTCCCCTTCTCGTGCATGCGGGTGAGGATGGTCGTCACCGTCGTGCGGGCCAGCCGGCCGCCGAGCGCGTCCTTGACCTGGGCGGCGGTCAGCGGCTCCGGCGCCGCCCAGAGCACGGCGAGCACATCGGCCACCAGCTCGCCGTGCGGCCGCCTGGTGTCGCCCGCGTCGCTCCCGTCCGGCATGTCCGCCGCTCCCGTCCTCGTCGGCCCAGTTGCCCGTGCCTGCTCGCGGCACACCCCGGCCAACTCTACGGGCCGCCCCGGCCGGTCCGCCCCGCCGACGGGGGTCCGCCCGGATCCCGGGGACCGGGCCCGCGCGGGGCGGCCCGGGTGTTGGATGGCGGGATGAACGATCTTCCCGTCGCCCGGCTGCGCGAGGCCGTCCGCCGCACCGCCGAGGCCACCCGCGACCGCCGGGCCTCCGGCCTGCGCCCCGAGCAGGCCGACGTTCACCGGGGCACCTTCGCCACCGACGGCGCCCTCGGCTTCGACCCGTTCCCGCTGCTGGGCGCGCTGGCCGCGGCCGGCTCCCGGGCCGTGGTGGTCGGCCAGGTCGCGGGCATCCTGCACGGCTCCGTCGAGCTGACCGGCGACCTGGACCTCCTCTGGGACGGCAGCCCGGCCGAGGCCGACGCGCTGCGCACCGCGCTCGCCGCCGCCGGCTGCACCGAGCTGCCCGAACTCGACCGGCCGCAGGGCGCGTACCGGGCCACCGGCGCGAGCGGCGACCTCTGCACCACGGCGCTGCCCTGGGGCGGGCTCGACACCGCCGCGATCCTCGGCCGGGCCCTCACCGCCGCCGACCCGTCCGGCCTCACCGTCCGGTACGTGACGCTCGACGACCTGGTCGCCATGCGCCGCGTCATCGGCCGCCCCAAGGACCACCGCCGGGCGGACGAGCTCGAACGCCTCCGCCCCTGACGGCCCGGCCCGCGCGCGGCCTCCCGCCCCCGCGGATCACGCGACGTCAGCCCCCGCGCGCGGCCCCGGAACAGGACGAGCACGACCGTCCCTTGCCGTCCTTGGCCCGGTCGTCACCGGGGCCGGAGGCGTGCGCCGGGCGTCTGCGGCGCCTGCCATGATCAACCCCATGACGATCCACTACGGCTACTACGCCGCCACCGACGACGCCCACGCGGCCGACGCGGTCGAGCACGACACCCTGGAGGAGATGGGCGCCGGGTACGACCAGCTGGTGCTGACCGGGTTGGACCCGGAGCTCCACACGCCGGTGCTCGACAGCCTGATATCCGGCCGGCCCGCCCAGGCCGTCGAGGCCGACCCGCCGTACGGCGCGTTCGTGAACTCCAGCGACGACGGCCGGACGGTGTGCCACGCGTTCACCGGCGCGTTCCGCGATGCGCTCGCCGGGCTCGCCCCCGAGGCCGTGCCGGCCGTCGCCGCCGCCTGGGCGGCCTCCGACGCCGTCCAGGGTGACGCCGACGCCGCCGAGCTGCTCGCCCAGGTGCTGACCGAGCTGACCGGGATCGCCCGCGACGCGGCCGACCGCGGGGACGGCCTCTACTACTGGATCAGCGTGCCGGCCTGACGGTGCGACCGGCAGCCGCCGGCCGGCCGGCGTCCCTCAGCGGAACGCGGCGACGTTGCGGGCCGCCCAGTCGGCGAAGGACCGCGGCGCCCGGCCGAGCACCTGCTCGACGGCCGGGCCGATCCGCAGCTCGGCCTCGGTCGGGGCGCCGAGGATCGCCAGCGTGTCCTCGGCGAGCTCCGCCGGCATGCTCCGGGCCATCCCGGCCTTCGCCTCGTCGTGGCTGAGCTCGTGGAACTCCAGCGGCACGCCCAGCGCGGCGGCGAGGGCCTGGGTCTGCCCGCGCGGGGTGATCACCTCCGGGCCGGTCAGGTCGTAGGTGGCGCCGGCGTGCCGCTCGTCCAGCAGGCAGGCCGCCGCGACCTCGGCGATGTCCGCCGGGTCGATGACCGGCACCCCGGTGTCGCCGAACGGCGCGGCCACCAGCCGCCGGGTCCGGACGGATTCGGCCCACCACAGGGCGTTGGAGGCGAAGCCGCCCGGCCGCAGGACGGACCACTCCGTCCCGGACCCGCGGACCACGTCCTCCAGGGCGCGCACGGCGATCCGGGTCGGGCCGAACGGCCTGGTGGACACGCCCTGGGTGGAGAGCAGCACGATCCGGCGCACCCCGGCGGCCGCGGCCCGGCCGACCAGGTCCGCCGGGCCCGTCCCGGGGCCGTGCAGGTTGCCGGAGAGCAGCACGAACAGCGCCTTGGCGCCGGCCAGCACCGGCTCCAGAGCGGCCGGTTCGGCCAGGTCGGCCACCACGTGCCGCACGCCGTCCGGCACCGGCGCCGCGTTCCGCGACACCGCCGTCACCTGCTCGCCCGCCTCGGCCAGCGCGCGCGTCAGCGGCAGGCCCACGTTGCCGGTCGCCCCGGTCACCACGATCATGGTCAGCTCCTCGTTCGATGTCCTTGCGGAGCACCGACGTTAGGAGTTCGGGCTAACCCTCGGTAAGGACATACCTCGGGGTAAGCTCCCGACATGACCGTAGGTGTGCAGCTCGGAACCGGTGACGCGGGCAAGCGGTATGAGGTGTTTCACACCGACTGCCCCGCGCGGGACGTGGTCGACCACGTGACCAGCAGGTGGGGCGTCTGGGTGCTGATCTCGCTGCGGGGCAACGACCTCCGCTTCTTCGAGCTGCGCGACTCGATCCGCGGCATCAGCGAGAAGATGCTCGCCCAGACGCTGCGCGGGCTGGTCCAGGACGGTCTGGTGTGGCGGGTGGTGGAGCCGACCACACCCCCTCAGGTGACCTACGGGCTCACCGGGTTCGGCCGGGAGGTCGGCGAGCCGCTGACGGACCTGCTCGACCGCATCACCCGGGCCCTGCCGGCCCGCGTCGACGACTAGGGCCCTCCAAGGCCCCTGCTACGCCCGGGAGTTGGCCCCCGCGCCGCCCAGCACCGCGATCAGCCCGTGCGGTGCCTGCTCGCCGAACATCAGCTCGTGGAGCCGGACGGCCTCGACGGCCTCGGCCGCGCTGCGCGGGAACAGCTCCCGCTCGTACGCCGCGAGCGCGGCCTCGACGTCGTCGGGGTGCGCGGCGAGGGCCCGGCCGAGTTCGGCACCGTCGTACATGGCCAGGTTGGCGCCCTCGCCGGACGGGATCATCAGATGGGCGGCGTCGCCGAGCAGGGTGACCCCCGGCACGCGGTCCCACCGGTGCTCCAGCGGCAGGGTGTGCAGGGGGCGCAGGACCGGCGGGGTCTCGCCGTCGGTGATCAGCGCGGTGATTTCCGGCGCCCAGCCCTCGAACTCGCGGGCGATCCGGGCGGCCGCCGCCCCGGGGTCGGTGAAGTCGACGGCGGCGAACCAGTCCTGCGACCTGGCGAGCGCCACGTAGGTGTGCAGCGTCCCCCCGCTCTCCCGGTGCGCCTGGATGCCCTTCCCCGGCACCAGCGCGAACATCGAGCCGCCGCCGACCGCCTTCGCGGCGGCGGGGTGGCGGGCCTCGCAGTCGTACAGGTAGGTCTCCACGTACGAGGTGCCGACGTACGCGGGCACCGCGGGGGAGAGCAGCGGCCGGACCCGGGACCAGGCGCCGTCCGCGCCGACCAGCAGGCTCGTGACGACGCCGGCGCCGTGCGCGAAGCTCACCTCGTGCCGGCCGCCGCCGAGCGACCGTACGCCGCTGACCTTGTGGCCCCAGCGGACGGTGCCGGCCGGCAGCGAGTCGAGCAGGATCCGGCGCAGCTCGCCGCGCTGCACCTCGGGGCGACCGCCCTCGCCGTCGTCCGGTTCGTCGAGCAGGACCGACCCGTCCGGGGCGAGGGCCCGCATCGCCTGGCGGCCCTCCAGCACGAGGCCGCGGAACTCCTCGGTCAGGCCCGCCGCCGCCAGCGCCGGCTGCCCGTTGTGCTCGTGGATGTCGAGCATCCCGCCCTGGGCGCGCGCCGTGGGGGAGCTCTCCGCCTCGTAGACGGTGACCGGGATGCCGTGGACGTGCAGGACGCGGGCGAGGGTGAGGCCGCCGAGGCCGGCGCCGATGATCGTGACGTGGGTGCTCATGGTGGCTCCTTCGGGTCGGGGGCATCGAGGCCCCTCGGTGCGTCCCGGAATGGAACGCCGCTCCATTCTGGAACGCCCTTCCATGGTGGAACGGCGCTCCAGATGTGTCAAGATGGAGCCATGGCAACGCGGACACACCGGTCACAGCGCCGTACCCAGGCACTCTCCCGGGAGCGCATCGTCGAGGCCGCCGTCGAACTGCTCGGGGCGGCCGGCGAGAGCGGGCTGACCTTCCGGACCCTGTCCGAGCACCTCGCCACCGGGCCGGGGGCGATCTACTGGCACGTGGCCAACAAGGACGAGCTGCTCGGCGCGGCCACCGACGCCGTGGTCGCGGCCGCACTGGCCGTCGAGCCCGCCCTGCCCGCGGACGCCACGCCGCGGGACCGGATCCACGCCGTCGCGCTCGGCCTGTTCGACGCGATCGACCGGCACCCGTGGATCGCGGGGCAGCTCACCGCCACGACCTTCCAGTCGACCACCCCGCGGATCTTCGAGAGCATCGGCCGGCAGATCCGCGACCTCGGCGTGCCCCGGAGCGGCTGGTTCACGGCCACCTCGGCGCTGGTGGAGTACATCCTCGGCGCCGCCGGCCAGAACGCCGCCAACGGCCGCGTGCTCGGGCCCGGCGCGGACCGCACCGCCTACCTCGACTCCGTCTCGCGGGCCTGGGAGGACCTCGACCCCGACGACTTCCCGTTCACCCGGGCCGTCGCCGACCAGCTGCGCGAGCACGACGACCGCGAGCAGTTCCTCGCCGGGATCGACCTCCTGCTCGCCGGCGTCACCGCCCGCCACCTGCCCGGCGACCCGGCGGCTACCCCGCCCGCGCCCTGACCCCTGCCCCGGCCCGCCCGGTCAGCCGGCCGCCGGGCCGGGGCGCAGTGCCATGTAGCCGGGCAGCGGTCCGAACCCCAGCGACCGGTAGAGCGGGGCGCCGGCCTCGGTGGCGCGCAGCTCGATCGAGCTGCACCCGGCCGCCCTGAGCGCGCCGACCAGCGCGGTCGTGGTGGCGCGGGCGTGGCCGCGGCCGCGGTGGGCCGGATCGGTGACCACCGTGTGCACGCGGCCCCACAGACCGCCGGGGTGGGTGGGGCCGCGGTAGCCGCGGTAGACGATGCCGATGGCGCACGCGGCGAGGGTGTCCGCGTCGACCGGGACCACGAAGGCGAGCAGGCTCGGATCAGCGCCCAGCCGCTCGCGCATGTCGTCCCGGAAGGTGGCCCGCCAGTCGTCGGTCACCGGCGACCCGTCCAGCACCGCCACCCGCAGCCGCAGCAACTCATCGGCATCACCGGGGCCGGCGGGTCGAACAGCGGGACCGGTCAAGGGAGTTCCTCCGAAAGGGCGGACGATCGGTCGGAACGAGACTATCCGCGCCGCAGCCCGATGTCCTCGCGTTCCGCACCCGTGACCGCCTCCGGGCGCTGGGACCTGCGCGCGAGCGCGCGACCGCGGCGGTGCTGGCCACCGGCGGCGGGCTGCTCGCCCGGGCCCAGTACGCCACCTCGATACGCCCGATGATCGGGTTCGACGTACGGGTGATCCGCATCGGCCCGGACGCGGACGCAGGCGCGTTGGCCTGGGGCTGCCAGATCCGCAACGGCGCGCAGGACGCGGCGACCGTGCAGGACATCCGATACGCCGTGCGGCTGGTCGGGGGTGATCCGGCAACGGCCGACACCTGGCTCGATCCCGCCGCGCTGACGGCCGAGTTGGAGCGGGTCGGGCTGCGCACCGATGTCGACCACGCGGTCAAGCTCTGGGGATGCGGGGCACCGCTGGCCGGACAGGAGCGCGCCGTGCTCGGCTGGTTCAGCCCGCACGCGATGACCGTGATCGACTCGCTCTGCGTCCGCGTCCAGGTGCTGGACCGTGTCGGCGACCTGCACGAACGCACGAACCGCCTGCTCACCGAGCGACAGAAGCGCCCGCCGCACCAGGCCACCCCGGACCGGTGACCGGTGGCCCGCTGTCGTCCGTCAGACGGCCGGGTTCACCGGTTCGGCCGGTGTGTACGACGCCTGCCGTCGCCCTTCCCGGCGGCCGGGCGACCTATGATGCGGCATCGGGCCTCCGGAGCGCGGAAAGAAGACGCATGAGTGACATGAGCACCGGCACCGGCAAGGTGGTCGTGAACAGGGCGATGTCGCTGGACGGCTTCATCGCCGGTCCCGACCACGCGATGGACTGGGTCTTCGAGTCCCTGGCGCCGGACGCGTTCCCCGAGGTCATGGCGGCCACCGGTGCCATGCTCGTCGGCCGCGGCACCTACGAGGTCGCCAGGCGGATGGCGGCCCAGGACGCCACCTACGACGGGGGACCGCAGTTCGTCCTCACCCACCGGCCGCCCGAGGAACCGGACCCGGCCGTCACGTTCCTCAGCTGCGGGATCGAGGAGGCCGTCGCCACGGCACGCCGCGCCGCGGGCGGCAAGGCCCTGGAGATCCTCGGCGCCGACGTGGCCGCCCAGTGCCTGCGGCGCGGGCTCGTCGACGAGATCCTGGTGTACGTCCTGCCGGTGCTGCTCGGGGACGGGGTCCGCTTCGCGCCGCCGGGTCTCGGCCGGATCGACCTGGAGCCCTTCGACAGCACCCGGGCGGGCGCGGTCACGATGCTCCGCTTCCGGGTCCGGAAGTAGCGGGGCGGGGGCCCGCGAAGGCCCCCGCCCGCGGTCAGGCCCGGTCGTCGTAGACCACGGTGACCGGCGCGTGGTCGGACCAGCGCGCCGGGTGGGTGGCGGCGCGCTCGACGTACGCCTCGACGGCCCGGGCGGCGAGGCCCGGGGTGGCGATCTGGTAGTCGATGCGCCAGCCCGAGTCGTTGTCGAAGGCGCGGCCGCGGTAGGACCACCAGGTGTACGGGCCGGGCTGGTCCGGGTGCTGGGCGCGGACCACGTCCACGTAGCCGGCCTCGTCGAGGACGCGGGTGAGCCAGGCGCGCTCCTCGGGGAGGAAGCCGGCGTTCTTCTGGTTGGACTTCCAGTTCTTGAGGTCGTCCTCGCGGTGGGCGATGTTCCAGTCGCCGCAGACGACCACCTCGCGGCCCTCGGCCGCCGCGCTCGCCCGGAGCCGGACCAGGTGGTCCAGGAACTCCGCCATGAAGCGTTCCTTCTCGTCCTGGCGGTCGGTGCCGACCTCGCCCGAGGGCAGGTAGAGGCTGGCGACGGTCAGGCCGGGCACGTCGATCTCCACGTACCGGCCGGAGGCGTCGAACTCCGTCGAGCCGAAGCCGATCACCGTGCGCTCCGGCGCGCGCCGGGACAGCAGCGCCACCCCGGCCCGTCCCTTGGCGGCCGCCGGGGCCCACACCGCGTGCCAGCCCTCCAGCGCCAGCAGCTCGGCCGGGATCTGGCCCTGCTCGGCCCGGACCTCCTGCAGGCAGACCACATCGGCCTTGGTGGCGGCCAGCCACTCGACCAGGCCCTTCTTGGCGGCGGCCCGGATGCCGTTCACGTTCACTGTCGAAACCACGATCACCCCGCGAGGGTACCGGACCGCGGCGGGCCCTCCGCGGGCCGCCGTCATTGGTCTTGACCATCTCGCCGAGCAAGCCCTAGGGTCACTTACTGCAAAGACCTTTAATAAAGAAGGACGGATAAAGCCCGCCCTCCCCACCTGCCGAAACACCGGGGAGGCCGACGGGCGGCGCTCCTTCAGGGTGGAGGACACGGTGGCTCAAGCGGTGGCTCAAGGACAGCTCGCGGCGGTGCCGGAGCCCAAGTACTGGCACCTGCGCACGGTGCTGCTGCGCACCATCGACGCCGAGTTCTCCACCGGCCAGATCCTGCCGAACGAGCGCGAGCTCGCCGCCCGTTTCGGGGTCGCCCGGGCCACCCTGCGCCAGGCGCTCGACCAGCTGGAGCTGGAGGGCCGGCTGGTCCGCCGCCGGGGCATCGGCACGCTGATCGCCGCGCCGCGGGTCGGCGTCCCGGTCAACAGCCGCGAGGAGGGCTGGCCGGGCACCGCCCGTACCCAGGCCTGGCGGGTGATCGACTGCGTCAGCGCCCCCGCCCGCGCCCAGCTGGCCACCGCGCTCGGCATCGCCGAGGGCGCCACCGTGCACACCGTGCGCCGGGTCCGGATGGTCCAGGGCGTGGCGGTCGCCACCGAGTCGCTGCACGTCCCGGACGCCGCGGTGCCCCGCCTGCCCGCCATGCCGCACCTGGTCGGCGGCTCCGCCTCCGGCGAGGCCGACCGCGCCCGTACGGTGCTGCGCCAGCTGGAACGGCTCGGCGTCGACGGCGAGTCCCGCTCGGTCGAGCTGGGCGTCGCGGAGGCCGAGCAGGCGTCCCTGCTGGAGCGTCCGCCGGGCACCCCGGTCCTGGTGGTCACCACCCAGTACGCCGCCGGCGGCCGGCTGGTCGCGCTCGCCGTCTCCACCTACCGCGCCGACACCTGCAAGCTGACCTTCGGCGAGACCGGCCTGGTCGAGGTCACCCCGGTCCAGTCCGGCTCCCCGGTCCGCTCGGCCTCCTGAGCCGAGGCGGCCCGGAACGGAACGGAAAAGAGGGTCCCCCACGCAGCCGCGTGGGGGACCCTCTGCTTTCCGGCGCCGCCTCAGCGCCCCGGGCCCGCCGGCGGGTCGACCGCGAACAGCTGCTCCTCGACGTGGTCCAGCGCCACCCGCAGCGCCCCCATCGCCACCACCTCCGACCCGAGCGCGGCCGGCGCCACCTCGGGCGCCCGCAGCGTGAACAGCGACAGCTGCTCGCGCAGCGGCTCCAGCACCCCGTCCAGCCCGGCCGCCCACCCGCCGACCACCACCAGTTGCGGGTCCAGCGCCAGCACCAGCGCCGCCACGTCGTGCACCAGCCGCCGCAGGAACCGGTCGGTGGCCACCTGCGCCACCTCGTCGCCCTCCCGGGCCAGCCGCAGCACCCGGGCGACCGCGGCCTCGTCCAGCGGGTCCAGCGGCTTGCCGGTGGTGGACAGCAGCCGCTCCGGGGTGGCCTCCTGCCCGAGCAGGTGCAGGGCGCCGATCTCGCCCGCCGCGCCGCCGAAGCCGCGGTGCAGCCGGCCGTTGATCAGCGAGCCGGCGCCGGGGCTGAGACCGGCCATCACGAAGACCACGTCGCCCTTGCCGACCGCCGCACCCTTCCAGTGCTCGGCGATGGCGGCCAGGTTCGCGTCGTTCTCGATCACCACGGGGCAGCGGAACGAGCGGCGCAGCCGCGCCCCGATGTCCAGCCCCGTCCAGCCGGGCATCGCCGTGCCGAGCTGGACGGTGCCCTCGCGGTCCACGATCCCGGGCGTGCCGACGGCCACCGCCCACAGGCTGTCCCGGGAGATCCCGGCCTTGCGCAGCACGTCCGCGACCATCGACCGGACCAGCCCGAGCCGTTCCTCGGCCTCCAGGGTCTCGTCGACCGGCCGGGCGTGCGTGCCGACCACCTCGCCGGCCAGGTCGGCGAGCACGATCCGGATGTCGTGCACCCCGATCTCGACGCCCAGCACGTGCCCGGCCTCGGCCCGGAACCGGAACCAGCGCGCCGGGCGCCCGCGTTGACGGCCGCTCTCCTGGGTGTGTTCGACCTCGGCGACCAGACCGGATTCGAGCAGCCCCTCGATCACGCCCTCCACCGTCGGCCGGGACAGGCCCGTGTCGCCGACCAGCTGGGTGAGCGTGACGGACCGCCCGTCGCGCAACGCCCGCAGGGTGACCGCCGCGTTGATCCGACGCAGCAGCGAGGAGTCCCCTCCGGTGAGCCGATCCGCCAAGTCGCTGCCCTTCCGCTTCGCGCGACAGCTCTGGCGCGCGGTGCCGAGTGCGCGGCCGACCGGTGGCGAGGGTGTCGCTGCCGGAGGTGCCGCGGGAGTCCCGCCCGCCGGGTCGCCCGGCACGACGGCACGGCGCGCCCGGAGGCTCACCGGAGCCTACTCGCCGGGCGCCCGCCCCGGCGAGCATTTCCGCAGCTCATAACGGCTTCGGTATCGAACCGGTAGGTATCCCGTGATCGCCCTGTGAGGTCCGCGGGGCCCCGCCCGTCGGCGGGTGCCGCGCCCTCAGGCCAGCTGCCAGACCACCGAGGTTTTCACCGCGCTGTCCTCCAGGTCGGCGATCACCGGCACCTGGTACGAGGCGACCTCGGTGAACCGCTCCCGGGGCAGGTAGGCCCGCCCGGGGTCGCCGACCAGCACCAGCGCGCCCCGCTCCCGGGCCCGCTGAAGGAACGGCAGGACCCGCTGCGCCATGCCCCGTTCGTAGAACACGTCCCCGGCGAGCACCACCTCGGCGCCTTCGCCGTCGCCGTCCAGCAGGTCGGCGAGCCGGGCCTCGACGGTGACGCCGTTGGCCGCCGCGTTGAGCGCGATCGCGGCGACGGCGTAGTCGTCGATCTCGGCGGCGGTGACCGAGGCGGCCCCGGAGCGCGCGGCGGCGATCGCGACCAGCCCCGAGCCGGCGGCCAGGTCCAGCACCCGGTGGCCCGCGACGGTGGCCGGATGGTCGAGCAGGTACCGCGCGACGGCCTGGCCCCCCGCCCACGCGAAGGCCCAGAACGGCGGCGGCAGCCCGATCTCGCCCTTCGCCGTCTCGGTCCGCTCCCACAGCGCGATCGCCTCGTCGGCCAGCCGCAGCCGCACCTCCGGGACGAACGGGACGGTGCCGAGCCGGGTCTGGGACTCGATGAACTCCGTGACCGAGGCGGTGGTGGTGGGCACGGCGCTCCTTCTCAGGACTGTTCGTACCTGCCCCGGCGTGGTGCGCGGTCGCGCGGCACGGCAACGGGCCGGTCGCCCGACTCTATGCGACCTGACGGCCCTTCGACGCCCGCACCGCACTGCGCGCGAGCGCACCGCCCGGCCGCCCGAGCGCCGCTAGGGCTTGTCTGACAATTCCCGCCGGGCGCGCGACGCTCCCCCAGCCTTCGGCCGGGAGGTACCCCCAGGCATCCTCCTCCGCCTGGACGCACCGGCGAAACGTCCAAGTACGTCCAGTACGAGGACGCTTCGCCGGCACGCCCAGCCGGGCGCCCACCGCCGCGCGCTCATCCGACGCGAATTGTCAGACAAGCCCTACCGCGACCGCGACCGCCCGTGCTGTCCCACCCGCCGGAATTCCCGGGGCGCCGGTCGCCGCCGGTGGTAGACAGTGCGCCATGTCCGACATCGAGGTCCGTACCGCCGCCCCCGAGCTGATCCCCGCGCTGCTGGCCTTCTGGGCCCGGGCGGCCGAGGGGGTCAGCATCACCGACGACGCGGCCGGGGTGGCCGCACTGATCGCCCGGGACCCGCAGGCGCTGCTGGTCGCCGAGCGCGGCGGCGCCCTGGTGGGCACGGTGATCGCCGGGTTCGACGGCTGGCGCTGCCACCTGTACCGGCTCGCGGTCGACCCCGAGCAGCGCCGCCAAGGGGTGGCGGCGGCCCTGCTGGCGGCGGCCGAGGCCCGGTTCGAGGCGCTCGGGGGGCGGCGGGCCGACGCCATGGTGCTCGACCGCAACGAGCTCGGGCGGAGGTTCTGGCGGGGCGCCGGCTACCGCCCCGAGGAGCAGTGGAGCCGCTGGGTCAGGCCGCTCGGCTGAGCGCGGGCCCGCCGGCCGTCACTGGACCACCAGCGTGCCGTGCATGGTGGGGTGGATGGTGCAGGTGTACGGGTAACTGCCGGGCTGGCTGGGCGCGGTGATGGTGTTGGACTGGCCGGGCGTGAGGTCGCCGGTGTCGAAGCCGCCGCCGCCGGTGGCGGTCATGGTGTGGGTGGTGGTGTCCTGGTTGGTCACCGTGATCCGCGCGCCGGGGCCGACGGTGAGCGGGGTCGGGCTGAAGGCGAAGTCCTTGATGGTGACGGTTGCCGACCCGACCGGCCCGGAGGGGCTCGTACTGGCGGACGCGGAGGCGGACGCCGATCCGGTGGCGGAGGCGGACGCCGAGGCCGATTCCGACGCGGAGGCCGATGCCGACCCGGACCCGGAGCCGGAACCGCCGGCGGACGGGCTCGGGCTGGCCGAGCCGCTCGGCGAGCTGCTCGTGCTGCTGGAGCACGCGGCCAGCAGCACCGCGGCGGCCGCGCCGCCGGCCCCCAGCAGCAGCCGGCGCCGGGTGTGGGTACGGTCCTCGTTCATCGGGCCCTCGTCTCCTATACCGTCCGGCCGCCCGAACGGTACGGGCGGCAGAGACCGCCAGCGTCGGCCAGGACGGGGACGCGGGCGTGGCGTACACACCAACCGCCGCGGCCGATCACCGGAACGGCTCAGCGCGGGCCGAAGCGGTGGTCGGGCAGTTCGATGTCGGCGGCCTTGGCGAACTGGGCGGCCATCAGGGGCCGCAGCGGCCACCGGGTCATCCAGCGCATCGACGCCGCCCGCATCCGGATCGCGAGCGCACTGTCCGGCGCGAAACCGGCCGCGCCCCCCGGCGGGAGCTTCTGCGCGCCGGTGACGTACGGGCGCATGCGCTCCTCGTAGCGGCGCAGGGCGGTGCGGTGGTCACCACCGGCGGCGGCCAGCTCGCCGGCGAGGAGGTAACCGCCGACCAGGGCGAGGCTGGTGCCGAGGCCGGTGAGCGGGGTGGGGCAGTAGCCGGCGTCGCCGAGCAGGGTGACCCGGCCGCGCGACCAGCTGTCCAGGTGCACCTGTCCCATGGACTCGAAGAAGAAGTCGTCCGCCTCGTGCATGGCCGCGAGCAGCCGGGGCGTCTGCCAGCCGGCGCCGGCGAACCGCTCGGCGAGCAGTGCGCGCTGCGCGGCCGGGTCGCGGCGGTCGTAGGCGATCGGCGCCGAGCGGAAGCTGAGGCCGGCCTTGAGTTCGCCGGGGAGGCGGCCGGGCCGGGCGGAGGCGACCAGCCCGCCGGGTGCGTTGTACATCAGGAACCAGCCGTCGAGGTCGAGGTCGCCGGTGGCGGTGAACCAGGCGGTGTAGCAGCCGAGCGGGCGCAGGTACCGCTCGGCCGGGCCGAACGCCAGCCGGCGGACCGTGGAGTGCAGCCCGTCCGCGCCGACGACCAGCGCGAAGCGGCGCGGGGCGGCCCGCTCGAAGGTGACGGTGACGCCGTCCTCGTCCTGGTCGAGCGCGGTGACGGTGTCGTCGAAGAGGTACTCGGTGTACGGGGTGCTCGCCCGGTGCAGCAGGTCGGCGAGGTCGCCGCGGAGGATCTCGATCTCGGAGACGATGCCCTCGCCGCCGAAGGCGTGGTCCGGCACCCGGGTCGAGATCCGGCCGCGGCCGTCCACCAGGGCGAAGCCGCGCTGGTCCAGTGCGACGGCCTTGGCCTGCTCCATCAGGCCCATCCGGGAGATGACGGTGCGTCCGGCGCCGCGCAGGTCGACGGCCTGGCCGCCGGGGCGCGGGGCCGGGGCGCGCTCGACCACCACGGGGGTGTACCCCGCTTCGTGCAGCCAGTACGCCAGGGTGGGGCCGGCGATCCCGGCCCCGGAGATGAGGATGTCGGTGTTCGTCATGACACCGAATGTACGGCGTACGCGTAGACTGCCGCAAGGCCGGAAATCGCAGCTCACCGGGCCTGTGCACTAGTGCGGCAAGGCTCTCGGGGCCGGATCCCGAGGGGCTGTCGCAGCTGGGGCACTAGGGTGGGTGCACTAGTACACGGAGGTGAGCGGTGGAACGCTACGCGCAGATCGCCGACGAACTGCGACAGCGGATCGACAGCGGTGAGCTCGCGCCGGGGGACCGGGTGCCGTCCACCCGCGAGATCACCCGGCGCTGGGGGGTGGCGATGGCGACCGCCACCCGGGTGCTGACCGAACTCCGGCAGGCGGGCCTGGTCCGGGCGGTGCCGGGCGTCGGCACGGTGGTCACCGATCGGGCGGGCGGGGCCCGGTCCGCGGTGGCGCCGCCCGCGACGCGGAGCGCGCCGGCCCCGCGCCGGCAAGCCGCCGGCTCCGGGCCGACCGCCGAACGGATCGTCAGCACGGCGATCGCGGTGGCCGACGCCGAGGGCCTGGCCGCGCTCTCGATGCGCCGGGTCGCCGCCGAACTCGGCATGGCCACCATGTCCCTCTACCGGCACGTGGCCGACAAGGAGGACCTGCTCACCCGGATGCTGGAGGCCTGCTTCACCGATCACCCGCTGCCCGCCGACCCGCCGGACGGCTGGCGCCCGCGTCTCGAACTGGTCGCCCGGGCGCTGTGGACGATGTTCCGCCGGCACCCCTGGCTGGCGTCGGCGCTCTCGGTGACCCGCCCGCAGCCGGTGGCGAGCGCGCTGCCGTTCACCGAGTGGGTGCTGGAGGCGCTGGACGGGCGCGGCCTCGACCTGCAGGCCGTGTTCACCGCCCACCTCACGCTGTTCAACTACATCCGCGGCACCGCGCTCAACCTGGAGATGGAGGCCGAGGCGGAGGCGCTGTCCGGGCTCACCAACGACGAGTGGATGGACACGCAGGAGCCGCCGCTGCTCGCCCTGCTGACCACCGGCCGCTACCCGACCTTCGCCCGACTCGCCACCACCGGCTACGACTTCGACCTCGACGGGCTGTTCGAGTTCGGCCTCCAGCGGATCCTGGACGGCATCGCCGTCCGCCTCGGTGAGGACCCGCGCGGCTGAACCACGGCCGTCCGCCGTCACGCCGTCCCGCCGGCGCCAGGGCACCGGCGGGACCGGCACCGGCGGGACGGATCGCTACGGCAGCGGTGGGACGAACCGGGCGGTGAACTCCACCACGTCCCAGTCGCCGCCCAGCGCCGGCGCCAGCGCGGCGCGGGCCAGCCGGTGGAACGCCTCGCCGCCCTCGGCCGCCGCACCCTGCGGCACCGCGCCCAGCAGCGGGGCCTGCGCCACCGCCGGCAGGTCGCCGAGGTTGCAGCGCGCCGCCAGGTCCGGCTCGGTGGGCCAGGCGCCGACCACCACGCCGCGGACGGCGAGGCCGCGGGCGCGCAGCGCCTCGGCGGTGAGGGCAGTGGTGTTCAGGGTGCCGAGCCCGGCGGCGGCGACCACCAGGACCTCCACCTCCAGGCCGAGCGCGGCGGTGGCGAGCGCCATGTCCGCGAGGGTGTGCCCGTCCTCGTCGTAGCGCACCAGCAGCCCGCCCGCACCCTCGACCAGCACCGGGCGGTGCTCGTCGGCCAGCGCGGCGACCGCCCCGGCCACCTGCCCGGGGGCCAGCGGGGCCAGGCCGGACCGTCGGGCGGCGATGTCCGGCGCCAACGGCTCGGGGTAGCGGGCCAGTTCACGGGTGGTCACGGCGGGGCCGGCCAGCCGGAGCACCTCGGCCGCGTCGCCCGGCTCGCCGGGGGCGACCCCGGTCTGGCCGGGCTTCAGGACGGCGACCCCGGGGCCGGCCAGCGCGGCGACCGCGGCGGTGACCACGGTCTTGCCGACCTCGGTGCCGGTGCCGGTGATGAACAGGACGCTCATCCGGCCACCGCCGCGGCCGCCACACCGGCGGTGATCCGGGCCAGGTCGGCGTCGTCGGTGACGTACGGCGGCATGGTGTAGATCAGGTCGCGGAACGGGCGCAGCCACACGCCCGCGCGGGCGGCCGCGGCGGTGGCGGCGGCCATGTCGACCGGGTGGTCCAGCTGGACCACGCCGATCGCGCCCAGCACCCGGACGTCGCGCACGCCCGGCAGTTCGGCGGCGCCGGCCAGGCCGTCCCGCAGACCGGTCTCGATCCGCTTCACCTCACGCCGCCAGTCCTGGTCGAGCAGCAGCCCGATCGAGGCGTTGGCGACGGCGGCGGCCAGCGGGTTGCCCATGAACGTCGGGCCGTGCGCCAGGACCGGCACCTCGCCCTGGCTGATCCCGTCCGCCACCCGGCCGGTGCACAGCGCGGCGGCCATCGTCAGGTAGCCGCCGGTGAGCGCCTTGCCCAGGCACATCACGTCGGGGGAGACCTGCGCGTGGTCGGCGGCGAACAGTTCGCCGGTCCGGCCGAAGCCGGTGGCGATCTCGTCGAAGACCAGCAAGACGTCGTGCCGGTCGCACAGTTCGCGCAGCAGCCGGAGGTGGTCGGGGGAGTGGAAGCGCATCCCGCCCGCACCCTGCACCACCGGTTCGACGATCACCGCCGCGAGTTCCCCGGCGTGCTGCTCGACCAGGTCGGCCAGCGCCGCCGCGTACGCCGGGTCGACCGGCGCGTCGAAGCCGGCCGGCGGCTCGGGCGCGAACAGCTGGTCCGGCAGCACCCCGCCCCACAGGTGGTGCATCCCGCCCTCGGGGTCGCACACCGACATCGGGTGGAAGGTGTCGCCGTGGTAGCCGCCGCGCCAGGTCAGCAGCCGCCGCTTGGCCGGCCGGCCGAGCGAACGCCAGTACTGCAGGCACATCTTCATGGCCACCTCGACCGCCACCGACCCGGAGTCGGCGAGGAAGACGTGCTGCAGCGGCTCCGGGGTGATCTCCACCAGCGTGGCGGCGAGCCGCACGGCGGGCTCGTGGGTGAGCCCGCCGAACATCACGTGGCTCATCCGGCCGAGCTGGTCGCGCACCGCCTCGTCCAGCACCGGGTGCCGGTAGCCGTGCACGGCCGCCCACCAGGAGGACATCCCGTCGATCAACTCGCGGTGGCCGTGCACCTCCTCGGCCAGCCGCAGCCGGACACCGGCGGCGGACTCGACCAGGTACGGGGTGCTGGTGCCCGGCATCGGCCCGTACGGGTGCCAGACGTGCGCCCGGTCCAGGCCGAGCAGGTGCTGGGTGTGCGTCACGGTCCCGGCCTCAGGCGTTCGGTGCCAGCTCGGTGCCCGCGCCGCGCCGGCGGACCTTCACCAGGTCGCTGCGCAGGTCGTCCGACTCGGCGGGCCCGGCGGCCGGGACGGCGACGGGGGCCGCCTCCGGTGCCTCGTGCCCGTGGCCGCCGCACGGGCCGCAGCCACCGCCGGTGCCGCAGGAGCCGGCCTCCGCGGCGGGGGCGGCCGAGGAGCCGCAGCCGCCCGCGGCCGGGCCGCAGCCGCCGCCGGTGGCGTGCGCGCGGTGCCGGGGGAGGGTGGTCTCGTCGGCGCCCTCGACCGTGAAGCCGGCGTCCTTGATCATCTCCAGGTCGTCCTGGCCGGCCTGGCCCTCGCTGGTCAGGTAGTCGCCCAGGAAGATGGAGTTGGCGATGTGCAGGCCGAGCGGCTGCATCGTGCGCAGGTGGACCTCGCGGCCGCCGGCGATCCGCACCTCGATGTCGGGGCAGACGAACCGGACCATCGCCAGAATCCGCAGGCAGCGCTGCGGGGTGAGGTGCCACTCCTTGGCGAGCGGGGTGCCCTCGAACGGGATCAGGAAGTTGACCGGCACCGAGTCCGGGTCCAGCTCGCGCAGCGCGTACACCACGTCGACCAGGTCCTCGTCGCTCTCGCCCATGCCGGCGATCAGGCCGGAGCAGGCGGACAGGCCGGCGCCGTGCGCCTTGGTGACGGTGTCCACCCGGTCCGCGTAGGTGTGGGTGGTGGTGATGTCGCCGTAGGTGCCCTCGGAGGTGTTCAGGTTGTGGTTGTAGGCGTCGGCGCCGGCCGCGCGCAGCCGCTCGGCCTGGTTGTCGGAGAGCAGGCCCAGGCAGGCGCAGATCTCGACGTCCTCGTGGGCGTCCTTGATGGCCGAGATGGTGTCGGCGACCCGGTCGATGTCACGGTCCGTCGGACCCCGGCCGCTGGCCACCAGGCAGACCCGCTTGGCGCCGCCGGCCAGCCCGGCCGCGGCCGCCTTGGCGGCCTGGTCCGGCTTCAGCCAGGTGTACTTGAGGATCTCCGCCTTGGATCCGAGCCGCTGCGAGCAGTAGGAGCAGTCCTCGGGACACAGGCCGCTCTTGAGGTTCACCAGGTAGTTGAGCTTGACCCGGCGGCCGAACCACTGCCGGCGGACCTTGCCCGCGGCCGCGACCACGTCCAGCAACTCGTCGTCGGTGGTGGCGAGGACGGCCAGGGCCTCCTCGCGGGTGGGGAGTTCCCGGCGCAGGCCCTTGGCGGTGAGGGTGTCGAGCAGATCCATGGGCCTGATCCTGCCTGGGGGACCTCGCGTTTCGCCAGAGGGAACCCGCCAGAAGATCCGTCCGGGGGTGTGCGAGTTGTCACAGTGCGGACGCCGCGCGTAGCGGCTGGTGCCCCCGGCGTACGGCGCGCGAGGTGCGCGCGGGGCGGGCGGGGGAGGGGTGTGCGCCAGCTCCGGACCCATGATCCGAACAGTCGTACCGGTCTGCTTAGAATCTCGGCCATGACCACCCAGGGGGAGCAATTCCCGCCACCGCCCGGCCTCCAGCCGCAGGCCGCGTCCGCCCACCGCCGCGGCCCGCGGGTGACCAGGCAGCGGATGCTGCTCTGGGTCGCGCTGGCGGCGCTCGCCGCGGCCGGCAGCTGGGCGGTCACCCGGCCCAACCCCGGCGACCTGCTCCCCGGCCTCGGCCCGACCAGCACCAAGCCGGCGACCGGCACCACCGCCCCGGGCGCGGCGCCCGCACAGCCGCTGACGGAGGCCCAGGCCTTCGCCGCGGACTGGTACTTCCCCGCCCAGCGCGGCATCGAGCAGGACGGTTACAAGGGCCGCCGGGCCAACGCCGGCCAGGGCGCGGACTGCGCGGACGCCGTGCTGGACAAGGCGCACGACCCGCTGCGCGACAGTGGCTGCCAGGGCTACCTGGCCGTCGCCTTCGTCCGGCTCGACCAGCAGGTCGACACCAGCGTCACGGTGCTGCGGTTCGCCGACGAGGCCGCGGCCGGCAAGACGGGCGCGGTGCTGCGCGAGCCCGCCGCCGCCCTGCTCCAGCTCCAGCCCGAGGGCGCACCGGCGGCGCCGGGCCCGCAGGCCGGCAAGCAGCCGCTGACCAGCCGTCGGGTCGCGGTGGTCGGGCACTACGTCACCGTGACGGTCTCCCGCTTCGCCGACCAGCGCACCACCGCCGCCGAGACGGACCACTCGCTGGACGAGGCCACCCGGGCCGTCGGGTACGCGGCCGGACTGCCCTTCGCCTGGATGTGACCGCTCCGCGCCCGGGGCCCGCCCGCTCCGAGGTGCGGGGCCCGGACGCGCCGGGCCCCACCCGCGGGCCGGTCAGCCGTCCAGCCGGTTCACCCCGGTCACCCGCAGCACGGCCCGACCCTCCTCGTCCGACCCGTACAGGTCGACCTCCGCGCTGATGCCCCAGTCCATGTGGCCCTCGGGGTCGTGGAAGATCTGCCGGACCCGCCAGGAGCCCTCCTCCGGGTCCTCCTCGATCAGCAGCATCTTCGGCCCGCGCGCGTCCGGACCGGTGCCCAGGTCGTCGTACTCCTCCCAGTACCCGTCCATCGCGTCCGCCCAGCGGTCGGCGTCCCAGCCGTACTCGCCGTCCAGCTCGCCGAGTTCGCGGTAGTTCTCCAGCGCGGCCAGCTCCACCCGCCGGAACATCTCGTTGCGCACCAGGACCCGGAAGGCCCGGGCGTTGGCGGTGACCGGGGCCGGCTTGTCGTCCAGGCGGACCTCGGGGGCCTGCGGGTCGGTCGGGTTGGCCAGCTGCTCCCACTCGTCCAGCAGGCTGGAGTCGACCTGGCGGACCAGCTCGCCGAGCCAGGCGATGACGTCCTTGAGGTCGTCGGTCTTGATGTCCTCGGGGACGGTCTGCTCCAGGGCCTTGAACGCGCCGGCCAGGTAGCGCAGCACGATGCCCTCGGTCCGGGCCAGGTCGTAGTGGCCGACGTAGTCCGTGAAGGTCATCGCCCGCTCGTACAGGTCGCGGACCACCGACTTCGGCTGCAGCGGGTGGTCGCCGATCCACGGGTGCGCGCGCCGGTAGACGTCGTACGCGTGGGTGAGCAGCTCCTCCTGCGGCTTCGGGTAGGTGATCTCCTGGAGCCGCTCCATCCGCTCCTCGTACTCGACGCCGTCCCGCTTCATCTCGCCGATCGCCTCGCCGCGGGCCTTGTTCTGCTGCGAGGCGAGGATCTGCCGCGGGTCGTCGAGGGTCGCCTCGACCACCGAGACCACGTCCATCGCGTACGAGGGCGAGGTCGGGTCGAGCAGCTCGAAGGCGGCCAGCGCGAAGGTGGAGAGCGCCTGGTTGAGCGCGAAGTTCTCCTGGAGGTCCATGGTGAGGCGGACGATCCGGCCCTCGGCGTCCGGCTCCGGCAGCCGCTCCACCACGCCGCCGTCCAGCAGCGAGCGGTAGATGGCGATGGCGTTGCGGATGTGGCGGCGCTGGGCGGAGCGGTCCTCGTGGTTGTCGGTCAGCAGCTTGCGCATCGCCTCGAAGGCGTTGCCCGGGCGGCCGATCACCGAGAGCAGCATCGCGTGGCTGACCTTGAACCGGGAGACCAGCGGCTCCGGGTCGGCGGCGATCAGCTTCTCGAAGCCCTCCTCGGTCCAGCCGACGAAACCTTCCGGCGCCTTCTTCCGGACCACCTTGCGCTTCTTCTTCGGGTCGTCACCGGCCTTGGCGACGGCCTTCTCGTTCTCGATCACGTGCTCGGGGGCCTGCGCGACCACCTGGCCGACGGTGTCGAAGCCGGCCCGGCCGGCCCGCCCGGCGATCTGGTGGAACTCCCGCGCCCGCAGGGTCCGCACCCGGATGCCGTCGTACTTGGACAGTGCGGTGAACAGCACCGTGCGGATCGGCACGTTGACGCCGACGCCCAGGGTGTCCGTCCCGCAGATCACCTTCAGCAGGCCGGCCTGGGCGAGCCGCTCGACCAGCCGGCGGTACTTGGGCAGCATGCCGGCGTGGTGGACGCCGATGCCGTGCCGGACGTAACGGGACAGGTTGCGGCCGAACTTGGTGGTGAAGCGGAACCCGCCGATCAGGTCGGCGATGGCGTCCTTCTCGGCCTTCGAGCACATGTTGATGCTCATCAGCGACTGGGCCCGCTCGACGGCCTCCTTCTGGGTGAAGTGCACGACGTAGACCGGCGCCTGGCCGGTCTTCAGCAGCTCCTCCAGGGTGTCGTGCAGGGTGGTGCGGCGGTACTCGTAGAACAGCGGCACCGGGCGGGTGGCCGAGCGCACCACCGTGGTCGGGCGGCCGGTGCGGCGGGTCAGGTCCTCCTCGAAGCGGCGGACGTCGCCGAGCGTCGCCGACATCAGCAGGAACTGCACGTGCGGCAGTTCCAGGATCGGGATCTGCCAGGCCCAGCCGCGGTCCGGCTCGGCGTAGAAGTGGAACTCGTCCATCACGACCTGGCCGACGTCGGCCCGCTCGCCGTCGCGCAGCGCGATGTTGGCCAGCACCTCGGCGGTGCAGCAGATGATCGGCGCGGTCGGGTTGACGCTGGCGTCACCCGTCATCATGCCGACCTGCTCGGTGCCGAAGATCTTGCACAGGTCGAAGAACTTCTCCGAGACCAGCGCCTTGATCGGCGCGGTGTAGAAGGTCCGCTTGCCCTCGGCCAGCGCGGCGAAGTGCGCTCCCGCCGCCACCAGGCTCTTGCCCGAGCCGGTCGGCGTCGCCAGGATGACGTTGTTCCCGGAGACCAGCTCGATCAGCGCCTCCTCCTGGGCCGGGTACAGCGTGATGCCGCGCTCGGCCGTCCATTCGGCGAAGGTCTCGTAGAGGGCGTCGGGCGTGGCGGGCTTCGGCATCAGGTCCAGGAGGGTCACCGGCCTATCTTGCCTGCTCGGGATCACCCCGGGCAAAGGCGTACGGATCCGGGGCCGGCCCGCCGGCGGCGCGCGGGGGCCGCCGGAGCGGGTTCAGCGCCAGCCGGCCGGGTCGACGCCGCCCGGCACGGCGTCCGCCGGCCCGTACGGGGCCCGGGTGAGCACGAAGCTGCCGAGGTCCAGGTGGTGCACCGAGCCGTCGGCGGCGCGGACCACCCGCAGCGGCTCGCCGGCGTGGTAGCCGTCCTCGCCGGTGAAGCCGCCGTCCGGCCCGGGCCGGAACCGGGTGCCGGGGCCGGCCGGGGCGGCGGCCGGGAGCAGCTCCAGCACCCGGCCCGCCCGCAGGTGCAGGGTGAACGCCTCGGCGCCCCAGTACCAGGGGCCGGTCAGCGCCAGCAGGTCCTGGTCCGGCTCGACGAGCGGGCGCCAGGGCGCGGGCGGTCGGGGTTCGTGCTCGGCCGTGATCCGCAGCAGATCGGCGGCGACCTCGGCCGGGTCCTGCGGGCCCGAGGTGGCGTTGGCGAGCACCACGGCGCCGAGCCGCTCGTCCGCGTCCACCCAGAGCCCGGCGCGGAAGCCCGGCATGGTGCCGGCGTGCCCGTACCGCAGGCCGCCGGCGTCGCGCCACAGCGCCAGCCCGAGCCCGTACCCGGCGGACCAGGTGCCCTCCTCGGGCGGGCCGGCCGGGCGGCGCATCTCGGCGAGCGTGGCGGAGGTGAGCACCCGGTCGTCCCCGTCCGCCAGGAACGCCGCCCAGCGGGCCAGGTCGGCGGCGGTCGACCAGAGCTGGCCGGCGGGGGCCATCAGGCCGGTGTCGGTGAGCGGCTCGGGCAGCAGCACGTCCGCCCACGGGTGGACGGCGAAGCCGCCCGCGTGCGGGGCCTGCGGGAGCAGGGTGGTGCGGGTCAGCCCGAGTGGCTCGATCAGTTCGGCGCGGAGCACCTCGCCCCACGGCTCGCCGCGCAGCCGCTCGACCAGGGCGCCCAGCAGGGCGAAGCCGGGATTCGAGTAGTGGTAGGCGCGCCCGGCCGGGTGGCGGCGCGGCTCGGCGCCGAGCAGGTCGGCCAGGCCGGGGCGGAGCGCGCCGTCGGTCCGCTCCCACCAGGGGCCGGGCGTCTCGGCGGCCAGGCCGGAGGTGTGCGAGAGCAGCTGGGCGACGGTCGCCGGTCCGGCGGCGGTGCCGGGCAGGTGGCGCTCCAGCGGATCGGCCAGGTCCAGCCGGCCCTCGTCGCGCAGCCGCAGCACCAGCACCGCCGTGAAGGTCTTGGTGATCGAGCCGATCCGGTACTGCACGTCCGGGGTGGGCGCATGGTCGTCGATCATGCTCCGGGCGCCGGTCCACACCGTGCGGCCGTCCCGGACCACGGCGGCCACCGCGGACGGGGTGCGGCCCTCGGCCTGGGCGGTGGCCAGCCGGTGCAGCAGGGCGCGGCGGGTGGCGGGCAGCAGGTCGT
Source organism: Kitasatospora sp. NPDC094015 (assembly GCF_040304075.1). NCBI lineage: Bacteria > Bacillati > Actinomycetota > Actinomycetes > Kitasatosporales > Streptomycetaceae > Kitasatospora > Kitasatospora sp. NPDC094015. Next base: position 55,615 of record NZ_JBEOUL010000016.1, on the reverse strand, counting down.
CCGGCCGGTCGGGCACGCGGTACCTCGGTCTCTCGGGCGCTCGGTCGCGGGTCGTCGCCTCCCGCGGGTGCCGGCGGCGACGGCCTGGAGACTACCCGGCGACGCCGGTCCGGGCCTCCGAATTCCCGGTGGGGCGCGGCGCGTTGCGAACCGTGCGCCGGTACCCGGCCCCGTCCGGTCCGGTTCCCGCCCGGCCCCGGCCGGTCCGGTTCCCGCCCGGTCCTGCCCGCGCCGGTACTAGGGTGTGTGCCGCCGCGCGCCCGGCCGGGCGCGGTGGTCGCGGGTCCCGGCGAGGAGGCCGTCCTGAACGAGCAGTGGAGCGGGCCCGGCGTGGACGGGGCGGTTCCGGGCGTCCGCCGGCTGCTCGCCGGTGCGGCGGCGGCCCCCGACGGAGCACCCTGCCCGCTGTGCGACCGACCGGTGGAGCCCGCCGACGCCGGGGCGCTCGACGGGGTACGGATCGACGGGCCCGGCCGTGAGCTGCACACCGCCGTGCGCACCCACCCCGGCTGCGGCCCCTCCCGGGTGTGGGCGCCGGCCCAGATCGCCGCCGCCCGGGTGCGCCTGGGCCTGCCGGAGGCGGCGTCCTGGCGGCCGGACGACCGGCCCCGCGGCGCGGACCGGCTGGAGCCCGGGATGGCCGGCGGGCCGGGCGAGGAACTGCCGTCGCTGCTCTTCCACCCGGGCCCGCCGTACCCGGGCGGCCTGCTCGGGCACCTCGCGGACCGCTACACCGAGGGCCTGGCGCCGCTGGACCTGACCGGGGTGGTCCCGGCGCAGGACCTGCCCGGCTGGTCGGTGCACGCGGTGGCCGGGCGGATCACCGCGATCGGCTCCCCGGTGGGCCCGTGGTGGGCCAACCCCGGCGGCCACCCGACCACCCACCCCTGGCGGCGCTCCGGCCACGCCGAACGCCGGGTCCTGCTGGCCGTGCTCCCACCGGACGAGGCCGCGTCCGGCCCGGGCGACCTGGCGGCGCTCGGCCGGGCGATCCGGGCGGGGCTGGTCCTGGGCGGGGTGGCGGCCCTGACCGGGACACTCTTCTGACCTGTCCGATCATCCACCGGTCGGCATTTCGCCGCGCAACGAATTGCCCCGCGTGGCGTTACAGCGTGGCACTGCCCTCGGCGCCCCGGAACTTCTACGCTCGACGGTCTACAGCGCCTTCGTCGAAGGAGAAGACCGATGAGTCGAGTGGTGCGCGCCGCCCTGTTCCAGACCGCGTGGACGGGCGACAAGGAGACCATGATCGCGGCGCACGAGCGGGCGGCCCGGGCGGCCGCCGCCGACGGTGCCCGGATCATCGGGTTCCAGGAGGTCTTCAACGCCCCGTACTTCTGCCAGGTGCAGGAGCCGGAGCACTACGCCTGGGCCGAGCCGGTGCCGGACGGCCCGACGGTGCAGCGGATGAAGAGCCTGGCCAAGGAGCTGGGCATGGTGATCGTCGTCCCGGTGTACGAGATCGAGCAGTCCGGTTTCTACTACAACACCGCCGCCGTGATCGATGCCGACGGCTCGTACCTCGGCAAGTACCGCAAGCACCACATCCCGCAGGTGCGGGGCTTCTGGGAGAAGTACTACTTCAAGCCCGGCAACCTCGGCTGGCCGGTCTTCGACACCGCCGTCGGCAAGGTGGGCGTCTACATCTGCTACGACCGGCACTTCCCCGAGGGCTGGCGGGCGCTGGGCCTGGCCGGGGCGGAGATCGTCTACAACCCCTCGGCCACCAGCCGGGGCCTGTCCGCGTACCTCTGGCAGCTGGAGCAGCCGGCCGCCGCGGTGGCCAACGAGTACTACATCGCGGCGATCAACCGGGTCGGCGTCGAGGAGTACGGCGACAACGACTTCTACGGGACCTCCTACTTCGTGGACCCGCGCGGCCAGTTCGTCGGCGAGCCCGCCTCCGACAAGGACGAGGAACTGGTCGTCCGCGACCTCGACCTCGACCTGATCGAGGAGGTCCGCCAGCAGTGGGCCTTCTACCGCGACCGCCGTCCCGACGCCTACCAGCCGCTCACCGAGGCCTGAGAGGAGCCGCCATGACCCGCACCGTGATCCGGGGCGGCCTGGTGATCACCGCCGCCGAGGAGATGCGCGCCGACGTGCTGATCGAGAACGAGCAGGTGGTCGCCCTCGCCGCCACCGGCAGCTCGGTCGCCGACGGCTGGAGCGCCGACCGCGCCATCGACGCCACCGGGATGTACGTCATCCCGGGCGGCGTCGACGCGCACACCCACATGGAGCTGCCGTTCGGCGGCACCGCCGCCTCCGACACCTTCGAGACCGGCACCCGGGCCGCCGCCTGGGGCGGCACCACCACCATCGTGGACTTCGCCGTCCAGTCGGTCGGCTCCAGCCTGCGGGCCGGCCTGGACGCCTGGCACGGCAAGGCCGAGGCGCGCTGCTCGATCGACTACGCCTTCCACATGATCATGTCGGACGTGAACGAGTCCACCCTCAAGGAGATGGACCTGCTGGTCGAGGAGGGGATCACCTCCTTCAAGCTGTTCATGGCCTACCCCGGCGTCTTCTACAGCGACGACGGCCGGATCCTGCGCGCCATGCAGCGCAGCGCCGACAACGGCGGCCTGATCATGATGCACGCCGAGAACGGCATCGCCATCGACGTGCTGGTCGAGCAGGCGCTCGCGGCCGGGAGGACCGACCCGCGCTACCACGGCGAGGTCCGGCGCGAACTGCTGGAGGCCGAGGCCACCCACCGGGCGATCAAGCTCGCCCAGGTGGCCGGCTCCCCGCTCTACGTGGTGCACGTCTCCGCCGCCTCCGCCGTCGCCGAACTCGCCGCCGCCCGCCGCGAGGGCCTGCCGGTCTTCGGCGAGACCTGCCCGCAGTACCTGTTCCTGTCCACCGACAACCTCGCCGAGCCGGACTTCGAGGGCGCCAAGTACGTCTGCTCCACCCCGCTGCGCCCGCGCGAGCACCAGGCCGCGCTCTGGCGGGGCCTGCGCACCGACGACCTCCAGGTGGTCTCCACCGACCACTGCCCGTTCTGCTTCGTCGGGCAGAAGGAACTCGGCCGGGGCGACTTCTCGAAGATCCCGAACGGCCTGCCCGGCGTGGAGAACCGGATGGACCTGCTGCACCAGGCCGTGGTCGACGGACACCTCACCCGGCGCCGCTGGATCGAGATCGCCTGCGCCGCGCCCGCCCGGATGTTCGGCCTGCACCCCCGCAAGGGCACCATCGCCCCCGGCGCCGACGCCGACATCGTCGTCTACGACCCCACCGCCCGGCAGACCATCTCCGCCGCCACCCACCACATGAACGTGGACTACTCGGCCTACGAGGGGCGCGAGATCACCGGCAAGGTCCGCACCGTGCTCTCCCGGGGCACGGTCGTGCTGGACGGCGACGCCTGGCTCGGCCGGGCCGGCCACGGCCGCTTCCAGCCCCGGGCCACCTGTCAGTACCTCAGCTGATCACCTAGGAGAGCAGTGGACATCGGCCTCGTCCTCCAGACCGACCCGCCCGCACGGCTGCTGATCGACCGGATGAAGCGCGCCGAGGCGGCCGGCTTCACCCACGGCTGGACCTTCGACTCGGCGGTGCTCTGGCAGGAGCCCTTCGTCATCTACAGCCGCATCCTCGCCGAGACCGAGCGGCTCACCGTCGGCCCGATGGTGACCAATCCCTCGACCCGGACCTGGGAGGTCACCGCCTCCCTGTTCGCCACCCTCAACGACATGTACGGCAACCGCACCGTCTGCGGCATCGGGCGCGGCGACTCCGCGATGCGGGTGGCCGGGCGCAGCCCCGCCACGCTGGCCCGGCTCGGCGAGGCGATGCACGCCATCAAGGGGCTCGCCGAGGGCGGCACCGTCGAGGTCGACGGCACCGAGATGCACCTGCCCTGGGTGCAGCCCGGCGCCCGGCTGCCGATCTGGATGGCCGCCTACGGGCCCAAGGCGCTCGCCCTGACCGGCCGGCAGGCGGACGGCTTCATCCTTCAGCTGGCGGACCCGTTCCTGACCGAGTGGATGGTCAAGGCCGTCCGGCAGGCCGCCGCCGATGCCGGACGCGACCCGGCCGAGCTGACCATCTGCGTGGCCGCCCCCGCCTACGTCACGGCCGACGACTCGCCGCAGGCGCTGGCCCACGCGCGCGAGCAGTGCCGCTGGTTCGGCGGGATGGTCGGCAACCACGTCGCGGACCTGGTCTCCCGCTACGGCGAGCACTCCGGCATGGTGCCCGAGGAGCTCACCACCTACATCAAGGAGCGGCACGGCTACGACTACAGCCACCACGGCCGGGCCGGGAACCCCGACACCACCTTCGTCCCGGACGAGGTGGTGGACCGGTTCTGCCTGATCGGGCCGCCCGAGGCGCAGCGGGCCAAGCTGGCCGAACTACGCGGTCTGGGCGTCGACCAGTTCGCGGTCTACGCGATGCACGACGCGGTCGAGGCCACCATCGACGCGTACGGGGAGCACGTCATCCCGACCCTGCCCTGACGCCTTCCGGGGGGGGTGACCCCCGACCCCCGACCCCTCCCCCTCGACCTCGGATCCCGACTCCTCCCGGCGGCCACCCCTCGTACGGGTGGCCGCCGTCCCCCACGACCGGAGGCAGCCGCTCATGTCCACGCCCATGGCCCAGACCACCCAACCGGACGGGCGGGTCGAACTCGCCGACGGGGCCGACCTCTCCGACCCCCGCTTCGCCAACGACGACCTGCGCCCCGTCCCGGTCGCCCGCCGCCGGTGGACCACCTACAACTTCCTCGCGCTGTGGGTCGGCATGGCCCACAACATCCCGTCCTGGACGCTCGCCTCCGGGCTGGTCGCGCTCGGCATGGACTGGAAGCAGGCGGTGCTCACCATCGCCCTCGCCAACCTGATCGTGCTCTGCCCGATGCTGCTCACCGGCCACGCTGGAACGAAGTACGGCATCCCGTTCCCGGTCTTCGCCCGCGCCTCGTTCGGGCTGCGCGGCGCCAACCTCCCGGCGCTGATCCGGGCGGCGGTGGCCTGCGCCTGGTTCGGCATCCAGACCTGGATCGGCGGCGAGGGGATCTTCCTGCTCGCGGGCAAGCTGCTCGGCCACGGCTGGCAGACGGCCGGCGAGATCGGCGGGTACCCCTGGACGCAGTGGGTGTCGTTCCTGCTGTTCTGGGCGCTCCAGATGGCCATCATCGCCCGCGGGATGGAGACCCTGCGGCGGTTCGAGAACTGGGCCGCGCCGGTGGTGATCATCGGCGCCCTCGCGCTGCTGGCCTGGATCACCCAGAAGGCCGGCGGCTTCGGCCCGCTGCTCTCGCAGCCCTCCGGACTGGGCTGGGGGCGGGACTTCTGGAAGGTCTTCTTCCCCGCCCTGATGGGCATGATCGGCTTCTGGTCGACGCTCGCCCTGAACATCCCCGACTTCACCCGTTTCGGTGGCAGCCAGCGGGCCCAGATCCGCGGTCAGGCGCTCGGACTGCCCACCACGATGACCCTGTTCGCGCTGCTCTCGGTCCTGGTCACCTCCGGCTCCCAGGCCGTCTACGGCGAGGCCGTCTGGGACCCGATCGCGCTGGCCGCCAAGATGGACTCCACCGCCGGCATCCTGTTCGCCCTGTTCATCGTGCTGATCGCGACCCTGTCGGTGAACATCGCCGCCAACGTGGTCAGCCCCGCCTACGACCTGGCCAACCTGCTGCCCCGCCTGATCACCTTCCGGACCGGCGCGCTGGCCACCGGCGTGATCGGGATCCTGATCTTCCCGTGGAAGCTGATCGAGGACCCGCAGATCTACATCTTCACCTGGCTCGGCGTGGTCGGCGGCCTGCTCGGCACGGTCGCCGGCATCCTGATCGCCGACTACTGGCTGCTGCGCCGCACCGTCCTCGACCTCGCCGAGCTCTACCTCCCCGGCGGCCGCTACTGGTACACGGCCGGCTGGAACTGGCGCGCCGTCACGGCCCTCCTGGTCGGCGGCATCCTCGCGGTCGGCGGCTCCTACGGCGGCCCGTTCCCCGCCGACGGCCTGATCCCCTTCCTCCAGCCCCTGGCCGACTACGGCTGGGCGGTCGGCCTGGCGTCGGCCCTGGTGCTGTACCTGCTGCTCGCCCGGGTCGGCCGGGGCGCCCTCCGGACCGGATGACCGCGCGGCGCGGCCCGGTACGGTCCCTGCCGCGAGGATGAACGGGCGGCGGCTGGGCACACGAGCCGCATGACGACAGGGGCAAGACGGCTCGCCCGGCGGATCGCACCGCCGCTGCTGGTGCAGACGGTGCTGATGGTGTTGGTGGGGCTGATGCTGACGCATCCGCCGCTGCACCTGTGGCGCCCCGGCGAGAACGCGGTGACGGACCGGCTGGCCGAGCACCGCGGGCCCGTACCGGACCTGCTGACCGGCTGGCTGTCGGTCCTCGCCGGTACGGCGTCCGTGGTGGCGGTGGCGGGCCTGGTGGTGCTCGCGCTGCTGGTGGGCGGCGGGGGCCGGCGGTGGCGCGACGCGGCCTTCCTCGGCGGCGCGGTGGCCGGCCAGGCGGCGGTGTTCCTGCTGGTCACCCTCTGCGTGGACCGGCCCCGGCCGAGCGCCTTCAAGCTGGATGCCGCGCCGCCGACCTCCAGCTTCCCGTCCGGTCACGTCGGCGCCGCGGTCGCGCTCTACGGCGGCCTGGCGGTCCTCGCCGTGCTGCGGGTCCGCGGCCCGTTGCGCCTGCCGCTCGCCGTGCTGGCCGGGCTGGTCCCGCTGCTGGTCGCGTTCAGCCGGCTGTACCGGGGCATGCACCACCCGACCGACGTGCTCGCCGGGCTGGTGAACGGCGCCGCCGTGCTCTGGCTCATGGCGCGGACCTTCCTGGCCGACCGCCGCCGGGAAGCCGGCCCCGGCGCCCCGCCGCGACCGGCACCCGCCGGCCGCGCGGTCGTGGTGTTCAACCCCGTGCTCACCCCCAGCGCCACCCTGGACCGCCTCGACCAGGTGCTCGCCGAGTACGGCTGGCCGGCGCCGACCAGGACGGCCACCAGCGTCGAGGACCCGGGCCGGGGCGCGGCGGCGGACGCCGTGCGGGCCGGGGCCGCACTGGTGGTGGCCTGCGGCGGCGACGGTACGGTGACGGCCTGCGCGCACGGCCTCGCCGGCACCGGCACCGCGCTCGCCGTCGTCCCCTGCGGCACCGGGAACCTGCTGGCCCGCAACCTCGGCCTGCCGCCCGACCCGGCCCGGGCCCTGGCCGCCGCGCTCGGCAGCGCACCGCGCCGGATCGACCTCGCGCAGGCCGACGGCGACGGCATCCCCGCCACCGTGGTCAGTGCCATGGCGGGCATCGGCCTGGACGCGGCCACCGTGGCCGACACCAGCCGCACTTCCAAGGACCGCTTCGGATGGCCGGCCTACGTGCCGCCGCTGGTCCGGCACCTGCGGGACCGCCGGATGCGGCTCACCGTCACGCTGGACGAGGCACCGCCGATCCGGCGCCGGGCCGCGATGGCGGTGATCGGCAACGTCGGCGCGCTCCAGGGCGGCATCCGCCTGCTGCCCGAGGCCCGCCCGGACGACGGCGTGCTCGACCTGGTCCTCGTCCACCCGCGCGGCCTGACCGGCTGGCCCGAGGCGGCGCTCCGCCTGGTCACCGGCCGGCTCGGCGGCGGCCCGGGCACCGCCCGACCGGCGGACGGGACAGCGCCGTTCGAACACTTCCGGGCCCGCCGGATCACCCTCACCGCGGACCGGGACCAGCCCCGCGAACTCGACGGGGAGTCGCTGCCCGCGGGCCGGACCCTGCGGCTGGCCGTGCGGCCCGCCGCGCTGCTGGTGCACGCTCCGCCTGCCGCTCAGAGCGCTGCTCCGGCCGCGGCCGCGCTCGTGGGGCCCGGTGCGGCCGCCCCCGCTCCGGCGCAGACCGTTCGGGGGCACTGATGGGCACCGCCACCAAGGTCGACCGCCGCGGCCGCGACCGCGAGGAGCTCGCCGCCGACGAGGCCGTCACCGCGCTGCGCCGGTACGGCCGGTGGGCGCTGCTCCGGGACGCCTTCCTCCGCTTCCGCTACGCCGACGGCTTCAGCCACGCGCGGGCCCTCGCCTTCCAGACGGTGCTGGCCCTGGTGCCGTTCGCGATCGCCGTGGTCGGCCTCTCGTCCGCCCTGCACACCCAGTGGTTCGGCCGGGTCACCGAGCTGACCATCGAACGGCTCACCGCCGGCCCGAGCTCCGAACTCGTCGGCCAGGTGCTGCGGCGCAGCCGGGAACGGGCGGGGGAGGGCGGGAGCGTCGCGCTGTGGGGCGGCGCGCTGTTCTCGCTGGTCAACGTCGCCACCGCGATGTGCCAGATCGAGCGCGGCGCCAACCGGATCTACGGCATCGAACGGGACCGGCCCTTCCACCGCAAGTACGGGCGCGGCCTGCTGATGGCCGTCACGGCCGGCCTGCCGCTCGGACTCGGGTTCGTCGTGCTGGTGGCCGGCGGGGAGATCGCCGCCGCGGTCGCCGAGGCCGGCGGGCCCGGCGGGCACCGGTCGGCGCTGGCCTGGGCGGTGCTGCGCTGGCCGATCGGCACGGTGCTCGCGCTGCTCTCGGCGAGCGTGATCTTCCACCGGGCACCGCGGCGGGAACAGCCCGGCCACACCTGGCTCGCCTTCGGTGCGGCCGTGTACCTGGTGCTGTGGGTCGCGCTGACCGCACTGCTGGGGGTGTACCTGCGGCTGAGCGGCACCATCGGCGCGGTGTACGGGCCGCTCAGCGTCTTCATCTCGCTGCTGATGTGGGCGTACCTGACCGCGATCGCGCTGTTCCTCGGGATCGCCTTCGCCGCGCAGCTGGAGGCCGACCGCTCGGGGGTCGAGGAGCCGGTGCTGCCCGACCCCGAGGCCGGGCCGACGCCCAACTCGTCCGGAGGTGGCCGAGGGTGACACCTGGACGGATCTCCGGGCGGGCCGACCGGCGGTGGGCTCAACGCCGGCGGGCTCAACGGCGGTGGGCGGACCGGCGGTTCGGGCGGCGCCTGCTCGCGGCCGTGCTGGCGTTCGCGGTGGCGGCCGTGCCGACCGCCGTGCTGCTGGTGCTGATCGAGGCGGGCTGGGAGCCGCTGCGCGCGCTGGACGCGGGAGCGGCGGTTCGGCTCAACGCGGCCGTCCGGGACCACCCCACGGTGCTGGCGGTGGTCCGGCTGCTGAGCGACCACGTCTGGGACCCGGTGACGATGCGGCTGCTGGTCGCGGCCACCGTGGGCTGGTTGCTGGTGCGGCGGGCCTGGCGGCTGGCGCTGTGGGCGGGCCTCACCGAGACGGCCGCCGGCCTGATCGGCCTGCTGGTCAAGATCACCGTGGCCCGGGTCCGGCCCGCGCTCCCCGAACCGGTCGCCCACGCACCCGGGTTCTCGTTCCCCTCAGGGCACGCGATGACCGCGATGACCTCGTGCGCGGTGCTGCTGCTCGTCCTGCTGCCGGTGGTGCCGCGGCGGGCGCGTCCGGCCGCCTGGATGCTGGCCGCGCTGGTGGTGCTCGGGACCGGCCTGACCCGGATCGCGCTCGGCGTGCACTGGGTCAGCGACGTGCTCGGCGGCTGGCTGCTCGGGCTCGCCCTGGTGGCGTCCACGGCCTGGGCCTTCGAAGCCTGGCGCCGCGAGACCGGTCTGCCCACCCCGGCCCTGCCGGAGGGCCTGGAACCCGAACTCGCGGAGGCGGGGGCCGAGTGAGCTTGCCTGCGCCCGCCCGGTCGAGCTCCTGAGGGCCGTCGGCCGGCCGGGCGGGGCACCCTGCTCCTGAGCCCGGCGCCCCTGTCCGTCAACAATCGTTCACCGCACGGCGGAGCGGGCCGCCACCGTGATGGTGACGGCCCGCCCGGCGGGGTGCAGTGGTGCGGTCAGAAGACGGGGCCGCCGTAGAACGGGCCGTAGTAGCCGGTGTACTTCTCCTGGTAGCCGGTGTCGGTCTGGTGCCGGTCCCAGTCGAACTCGGGGCTGCCCTTGATCTCGTCCTTGGTGCGGTCGACGTAGACCTTCTTCTCCTCCTGCTCGACCCGCACCACGGTGCCGGCGGGGAGCAGGACGTGCTTGCCGAAGATCCACGGGCCGGTGTCGACCACCAGGTACTGGGCGCCGACCTCCTCGGACAGCTTGTCGACCTTGCCGATCGGGCCGTCCGTGGCCTCCACGTGGAAGCCGATCAGGTCGGTGCCGGAGACGTGGCCGGAGGTGGTGCGGAAGTCCCAGATCTCGATGTTGCTCATCGCGTCTCCTTTGCGTTTCGGCGCCGTCCGGGCCGGTCCCGGCGCGACGCGTTGTCGGCCCCCGCCTGCCCCGGCCCGGGCGTCCTACACCTCCCCGGCGGGCGAATCCGGCGGATCGCCGACCGGTCCGACCCGTCCGGCCCAGCCCCGCCAGCGGCCGGGGCCGGTGCCTGGTGGAGTGGACGGGAACCCTGCCCGCCCGACGCCGGAAGGCCGACCTATGCCGGACAGCACCACCTCGTACGCCGACCTGCGCGCCATGATCATCAACTGCACGCTCAAGCGATCCCCCGAGCGCAGCCACACCCAAGGCCTGATCGACGTCAGCCGCGGCATCATGGAACGCCAGGGCGTCGCGGTCGACGTGGTCCGCGCGGTGGACCACGACATCGCCACCGGCGTGTGGCCCGACATGACCGACCACGGCTGGGACAGCGACGACTGGCCGGTGCTCTACAGCCAGGTGATGGCCGCCGACATCCTGGTGGTGGCCGGCCCGATCTGGCTGGGCGACAACTCCTCGGTGACCAAAAGGGTGATCGAGCGGCTCTACGCCTGCTCCTCGATCCTCAACTCCCATGGCCAGTACGCCTACTACGGCCGGGTCGGCGGCTGCCTGATCACCGGGAACGAGGACGGCGTCAAGCACTGCGCGATGAACGTCCTCTACAGCCTGCAGCACCTCGGCTACACGATCCCGCCGCAGGCGGACTCCGGCTGGATCGGCGCGGCCGGCCCCGGTCCGTCGTACCTGGACCCCGGTTCCGGCGGCCCGGAGAACGACTTCACCAACCGCAACACCACGTTCATGACCTGGAACCTGCTCCACCTGGCCCGGATGCTCAAGGACGCCGGCGGCATCCCCGCCCGCGGCAACCAGCGCTCCGAGTGGGACGCCGGCTGCCGCTTCGACTTCGAGAACCCCGAGCACCGCTGAAGCGCCCGGCCACCCGTGCTGCGGAGGCCGTCGCCTGGCCCATCGCGCGATCAATGGCCGGACAAGCCTTAGAATCCGAAGTATGGGAGAGCGCCCAGGCGCGCCCACCGCGCCGCCCCTGCTTCTCATCACCGACACGGACTCGCAGCTGATCGATCCGCGCCGGGCCTACCACGTGGGCCGCGACCCGACCGGTGAGATCGTCCTCGAGGACTCCCGGGTCTCCTGGCACCACGCCGTGCTGCGGGCCGGCGCAGGCCACTGGCTGCTCGACGACGTCGGCAGCACCAACGGGACGTTCGCCGACGGCCGCCGGGTCCAGCACGAGGACATCGGCCCCGGCATCCGGCTGCGGTTCGGCAGCCCGGCCGACGGCCCGTCCGCGACCTTCGCCGAGCTGCCCGTACCGGCCGCCGGCGAGCGGACCTCGCTGCTCACCCCGCAGGCCTCCAGCGTGTTCCGCCGCCCGACCACCGTGCTGCGGCTGCCCGGCCGGGCGGTGCGGATCGGGCGGGCGCTCGACAACGACCTGGTCCTGGACGACCTGGAGGTCTCCCGGCACCACGCCGAGCTCCGCGCGCTGCCGGTCGGCGGCCACGAGATCGTCGACCTGACCAGCCACAACGGGACCTACGTCAACGGCAGCCCGGTGCAGCGGGCCCCGGTGGGCCCGGCCGACATCATCGGCATCGGCCACTCCGCACTCTGCCTCTCCGGCGACGAGCTGGTCGAGTACACCGACACCGGCGAGGTCTCGCTGGACGTCCAGGACCTGGTGGTCCGGGTCGGCCAGGACCGGCGGGTGCTGCTGGACGGCGTCGGCTTCCCGCTCGCGGAGAAGGCGCTGCTCGCGGTGGCCGGCCCCAGCGGCGCCGGCAAGTCCACGCTGCTCAACGCGCTCACCGGGCTGCGCCCGGCCGACGAGGGCACCGTGCTGTACGACGGCCGCGACCTCTACCGCGACTACGCCGAACTGCGACGCCGGATCGGCCTTGTGCCGCAGGACGACATCCTGCACACCCAGCTGACCGTACGGCGCGCGCTCTCCTACGCGGCCGAATTACGCTTCCCCGGCGACACCGCCGAGCACGAGCGGGAGGCCCGGGTCACCGAGGTGATCCGCGAGCTCGGTCTGGAGGGCCGTGCCGACCTGGTCATCTCCAGCCTCTCCGGCGGCCAGCGCAAGCGCGTCAGCGTCGCCCTGGAGCTCCTCACCAAGCCGTCGCTGCTCTTCCTCGACGAGCCGACCTCCGGGCTGGACCCGGGGATGGAGCGCTCGGTGATGCGGATGCTGCGCGGCCTCGCCGACGACGGCCGTACGGTGATCGTGGTCACCCACAGTGTGCTCAGCCTGAACGTCTGCGACCGGCTGCTGGTGCTGGCCCCCGGCGGCCGGACCGCCTACTACGGCCCGCCCGACCAGGCACTGCCGTTCTTCGGTTTCACGGAGTGGCCGGAGGCCTTCGAGGCCTTCGAGAGCGAGGAGCACACCGCCTGGCAGAGCCGGTTCCGGGAGTCCCCGCAGTACCGGCAGTACGTGGCCGCCGGCGCGGCACCGGCCGTCCCGCCCCCGTATCCGGGCGCGACCGGCGTCGGTCACCCCGCCGGGGGCCCGGGCCCGGGCCCGGGTCCGGGTCGGAGCCGGGCCCGGGGTCGGATCGGTCGGGAGCAGCCGCAGGGCTGGTTCTCCCAGCTGTCCACGCTGGTCCGCCGGTACACCTCGGTGCTGGCCGCCGACCGGCTCTTCCTCACCGTGATGATCGCGCTGCCGTTCGTCATCGGCGTGATGTGCCGCGCGATGGCCGGCCGGGCGATCTCCTCGGAGAACGCGATCAACGTCATCCTCACGCTCTGCATCGGCGGCGTGCTCACCGGCTCCGCCAACGCGGTCCGCGAGGTGGTCAAGGAACGGCCGATCTACCGGCGCGAACGCGTGGTCGGCCTGTCCAGATCGGCCTACCTGGTCTCGAAGGTGGTGGTGCTCGGCACGGTCACGGTGGTGCAGGCCGCCGTGCTGACCACCGTCGGTCTGGCGGGCGTCGACCTGAGCCCGCCCCTGCCGACCGGACAGCAGCTGCAGAGCGGGGTGGTGCTGCCGCCGCTGGCCGAGCTGGTCATCGCCGTCGCGCTGCTCTCGTTCGCCTCCATGATGCTCGGCCTGCTGGTCTCCGCGCTGGTCCGCAAGGAGGAGGCCACCATGCCGATGCTGGTGCTCCTCTCGGTGGTGCAGATCGTGTTCAGCGGCGCGATGCTGAAGGTGCACGGGGTGCCCGGACTTGAGCAGTTCGCCTGGCTGGTGCCGTCCCGCTGGGGTCTGGCCGCGATGGCCCAGAGCATCGATCTGCACACGGTCTTCCCGACCGGGATCACCGCCGATCCGCTGTTCCGGCCCGACCGCTCCCGGTGGCTGGGCTGCATGGTGATGCTGGTCGCCCTCTCGGCCGCGATGGGCCTCGCGGTACTGGCCCTGCTGCGCAGGCAGGAGCCGACGATCATGCGGAAGTAGCGGCACCACCGGGAGGACCGCGACCCCGGGCCCTGGTTCGCGCGAAGTGCGACCGGGATCCGGCCGGGGCGGTGGTTCCGTGAGGGGCCGTCGGGCCGACCCTTCGTCAGGGGCGGGCACGGGAACCGGGCCGCCCGGGTGGGCGTTGCTGGCTGAGGACACCCCGGAGCGGCGGCCGGTGGGCGCGTCGCGGGGTGTCCGATCCGCACAGGGAAAGGAACGGTTCATGGACGTCACCCTCGCCGAGGAGCTGATGCTGCTCTCGCTGGACGACGGGTCGGGCGTGGCCAAGGACGCGACGAGCGCGGGATGGGCGGTGGCGGGGGCCTTCCTGGCCGACCTCGCGCTGGCCGGCCGGGTCGCGATCGACGAGGGCCGGCTCGGCATCACCGACGGGACCCCGACCGGCGAGCCGCTGCTCGACGAGCGGCTGGCCCGGCTCGCCGAGTGGGTCGGGCGCAAGGCGCCGGGGCGGGCGAGGTCGGCGGACTGGCTGACCAAGGACCACGCCACGGCGGTCCGGGCCACCGTGCAGCGGCTGTGCGAGCGCGGCCTGGTCGTCGAGGAGCGCCACCGGGTGCTCGGCCTCTTCCCGGTCCGGCGCTACCCGGAGGCGGACGGCTCCGTCGAGCGGGAGCTGCGCGAGCGGCTGGCGGCGGTGATCCGGTACCACCAGGAGCCCGATGTCCGTACCGCGACCCTGATAGCGCTCCTGCACGCCGCCAGGCTGCACCGGCTGGCCTTCCCGGACCTCCCCCGGGCGCGGGTCGAGGCGCGGTTCGCCGAGATCGCCGCGGGCGACCGGGCGGGGGAGTCAGTCGGCCAGGCGATCCGGAACATGAGCGCCGCCGTGGCCGCCATCGCCGCGGTGACCGCCGCCACGGCCGCCACCGCGGCCACCGGCTGACCCCGGCCGAGCGGCGGGCCTGCCAGCGCCGATCGGCCGGGCCCGCCCGAGCGGCCGAGACTTCATGGAATCTCCGGTCCCTGGCGCGTGTCCCAAGTACCTTGTGATCGGCGTCTGTTCGCACCTCCGGAGGTTGAGAGTGCCCCGACCGTGCACAGGGTGGATTCATGGACTCCGCGGGCAAGTACTCATCTTCACCGGCAAGACGCTGGTGGATGGCGAATGGGTCGTCCGCAAGCACTGCATTGCTCGGTCGCAGACTCTGGGAGCAACCTGTCCGGACAGCTTTTCGCGGAAAGTGACGCTCGTCGTTCACGGTGAGTTGGCGGGCAACGTCAAGGACGCGGACCGTGGCCTCAGCCAGAAACTGCTGGCGGTGATGGAGTCGCGCCGACAGGGCCGACACATCCATGTGGTGGATGCCGCCGGATACTCGGACCTTCTGTTCGGTGCACCGGCCGTGTGCCGCAGTCTAAAGATGCAAGGAGCTGGCGTGACGGTCGTCGCCGAGGTGGGGGACGGCGTCTTCGGCGGCCCCTTCGATCGGATCGGCCTGCGTAATCGCGGCGTCGGGCTCGCGGATGGGCGCCTGCTGGGCCGGGGTACTCCTGGCCACGAGAAGCTTCTAGCCCGCCTCGTCGAGCGGGTCCTTGGCCATCGATTGATCGAAGCGAGAGCTCCGGCCCGGCGGGGGCCGCAGTTCGACATCGGCTGGGTCGGCGGTCGGACCGCCTACGGGGCATGGGCGGTGAGTCCCGCACAGCTGAGAGGTGACGGGGCGAGTCCCATCGTGGATGCGATCCTGCACATTGGAACATCGCTACGCGGGTTCTACCGACCCGGGACGTTCCAGCCTGTCGTGGTGGTGGACGACGGGGTGCAGATGCCTTCGGCGCCGCTGGACCGGGCGGCAAGTTCGGCAGGCATCCTTCTTTCCAGGACGTCGGACCTTTCCGGCGGTGTGGCCCGATAGCCGGCCGGCCCGCAACGCCGAGGAGACGGCACCCGGGTGCGGGGCCGTCTCCTCGTGGAACTCGGGGTGGAAGGGGATCAGCAGGGGAAGGTGCCGCTGTACAGGGCGTGGCCGTAGGAGGAGCTGCCGGAGCCGGAGCCGTAGACGCCGTCGTCGCTCCAGACCGCCTCGCGGAAGCCGTTGGCGCAGGTGGAGGCCGGGGCCAGGGCGAAGCCCTCGAGGTTGTCGACCGGCATGACGGCCGGGTTGGTGTAGGTGACGTCGGGGACGATCGCGCCGGCGGTGTTGACCTTCAGGAAGGTGTGCGTCTCGCCGCAGGTGTTGTCGCAGGTCGCGACGAGGCGCTGGGTCGCGGCGTCGAAGGTCACGTCCATCACGGAGGCCTTGCCGGTGGCGACGGTGCCGAAGGTGGTGAACGAGCCGTCCGAGTTGAGGCCGTACACGTGCAGCGTGCCGTCCCACTCCAGGCCGGCGAAGAACAGGCCCGAGCCGTGCAGCGGGTACCTGGCCGGGTTGTACGCGGCGCCGGTGAGCGGGTCGATCCAGCCGCTGGCGGTCAGCCAGCTGTCCGGGACGTAGCCGACGCCCTCGAAGCCGAGGTTGGCGTCGTCCTTGTCACCGGTGTCCAGCTGCGGGAACTGCGCGGTCATGTCCCACTGGTGGACCGGCGTGAGCGTCGACCCGGTGGCGGCCGGGTCGAACTCCATGATGGTGTCCTTGGGGGCGGTGTTGTTCGCGTTGTCGCGCTCGGAGGTCACGTAGAGGTGGCCGTCGGCGCCCACCGTCAGCCCCTCGGCGTCCGGCTGGCCGCTCCCGCCGGCGAAGCGGATCTGCTTGCCGGTCGAGCTCCAGGACGGGTCCGGGACCCACAGGCCGCCGCTCTTGACCAGCCGGAACAGCCAGTTCTTGTTCTTCGCCGCCCACAGCACCGACGGGTTCGCCGGGTCGAAGGCCAGCCCGCTCAGGTCGCGGCCCTCGGGGCCGGTGGACGTGGTGAACGCGCAGACGCGGTCGGCGATCGTGACGTCCAGGCCGCCCGGCCACGCCAGCGTGCCGCCCGGGGCGGAGCCGGTACCGCCGGGCGCCTCGGGCGCGCAGCCGCTGGTGAGCGAGCCGCCGCCGCCCAGCAGGTGGCCGGTCTGGCCGCCCCCGCCCCCGCCGCCGCTGCCCGAGCAGGGGTTGGTGCTGCCGAGCGTCGCGGCGCTCGAGGTGCGGAACCAGCCGGTGCCGTTGGCGCACCGCTCGTCCGAGGGCTTGGCACCGTCGGTCGCCCAGGTCACCGAGTCGACGGTGGAGCCGTTGCCGTCCAGCAGGAAGACCGAGTCGTTGTCGCCCAGGCCGAGGGTGGAGTCGAAGGTGACGTAGCCGCCCGCGGGGATGCTGGTCGCGCTCGGCGAGGAGGACGAGACCGAGGCCGCGGAGTGGGTGGTGTCGCCGTCGACGTACTTCCACGAGCCGATGCTGACCGCGCTCGTCCCGCCGTTGTACAGCTCCACGGTGTCCGAGCCGTTGGAGGTGACCTCGTTGATCCGGACCCGGCTCGCCGCCGGCGGCGAGGACGGGCAGCCCGCGGCGTTCGCGGCACCGAAGGTGGCCTTGGAGGTCACGGTCACCCAGGCGCCGCTGCCGTCGCCGCCGCAGCGCGCCATCGCGGGCTTCGCGCCGTTGGTGGCCCACTCGACCCGGTCGACCACGGTGCCGTCGGCGGTGTAGATCACCAGCTTGTCGGAGTCGCCCAGCCCCTTGGGGGAGTTGAAGGTGACGAACCCGCCGGCCGCGATCGTGCCGGCGGACGGGCTGAAGGACTGCCGCGAGAAGCTGTCGTCGGACATCTTCCAGCCGCTGATGCTCACTGCGGTGGAGCCGCTGTTGTACAGCTCCACCGTGTCGTTGTCGGACGAGGTGACCTCGTTGATCCGGACGTTCTGGTAGCCGGCCGGGTCCGCGGCGGCCGCGGGCTGCGCGGCCAGGACCGAGGTGGCGACCAGTCCGGAGAACGTCATGACTGCGGCGCACACGGAGGCGACGCCGGCACGCGAGTGTGAGGTAGGCACGGGGCCGAACTCTGGTGACACAACGTGGAAACGGCGTGTACGGCGGCTGAATCCCACCTGCTGACCTCCGGAACGCCCGGCGCCCGGGCCCGCCGCTCATCGCTCCGGGACCGACGTTCCGGGCCCGCCACCGACCGCTCCGGGACCGACCCTGCCCGCCGGGCCGAAGGGGAGCCTGCTTACCATCGACTCCCGGCGGACGCCGCGGCCCGACCGGCCGCGACCCGCCACCCAACGCCCGGCACCACACGACGACTTCACCCGTGGCGATGAGGTCGTGCACCGAGGAGGAACGCCCATGCGAGCCCGGAAGATCGGCGCGGCCGCCGCGACAGCGGTGGCGCTGCTCGCTGCCCGCGACCTCGTCCAGAAGCGGCACGCGCTGCTCCGCAACTTCCCGGTGCTCGGGCACGCCCGCTACCTGCTGGAGACGGTTGGGCCGGAACTGCGGCAGTACATCGTGACCTCCAACGAGGAGGAGCGCCCGTTCAGCCGCGACCAGCGCAGCTGGATCTACGCCTCGGCGAAGGAGCAGAACAACTACTTCGGCTTCGGCACCGAGGTCGACGTGGCGCACGTCCAGGGCCACGCCTACCTCAAGCAGCGCACCTTCGCCGGCGCCCTCCCCGACGCGCACGACCCGCAGGCGCCGCTGCCCTCGGCCAAGGTGCTGGGCGGGCCGCGCGGGCGCGCCAAGGCGTTCCGGCCGGCCAGCGTCGTCAACATCTCCGCGATGAGCTTCGGTTCGCTGTCCGGCGCGGCCATCACGGCGCTCAACCGCGGCGCCGCGCTCGCCGGCACGATGCACAACACGGGCGAGGGCGGCCTCTCCCCGCACCACCGCAACGGCGGCGACCTCGTGCTGCAGCTCGGCACCTCGTACTTCGGCTGCCGCAACGAGGACGGCAGCTTCAACCTCGACAAGCTCAAGGACGTGGTCGCCGGCGCCCCGGTCAAGGCGATCGAGATCAAGCTCTCGCAGGGCGCCAAGCCCGGCCTGGGCGGGATGCTGCCCGGGGCGAAGGTGACCCCCGAGATCGCCGAGATCCGCGGCATACCGGTGGGCCGGGACTGTGCCTCCCCCTCGCGGCACTCCGCGTTCGGCGACGTCGACTCGATGCTCGACTTCGTCGAACTGCTCGCCGCCGAGACCGGCCTGCCGGTCGGCATCAAGAGTGCGGTCGGTGAGGAGGCGTTCTGGCAGGAGCTGGCCATGCTGATGGCGCGCGGTGACCGCGGGGTCGACTTCGTGACCGTCGACGGCGGCGAGGGCGGCACCGGCGCCGCGCCCCGCACGTTCGCCGACTCGGTGTCGCTGCCGTTCCGGATGGGCTTCTCCCGGGTCTACGGAACCTTCGCCGAGCGGGGGTTGACCGACGACCTCACCTTCATCGGCTCCGGCAAGCTCGGCCTGCCGGAGAACGCCGCCGTCGCCTTCGCGCTGGGCGCCGACATGATCAACGTGGCCCGCGAGGCGATGCTCTCTATCGGCTGCATCCAGGCGCAGAAGTGCCACACCGACCGGTGCCCCACCGGCATCGCGACCCAGAACCCGTGGCTGGCCCGCGGCCTGGACCCGGAGTCCAAGGCCACCCGGGCCGCCGTCTACCTGCGCACCCTGCGCGCGGAGTTGACGAAGATCTCGGCGGCCGTCGGCGTCGCCCACCCCGCGCTGATCACGGCCGACGACATCGAGATCATGAACGGCGACTACGAGGCCCGCACCCTGGCCGGCGTCTACGGCTACAAGGAGGGCTGGGGCCGGCTCGGCCCGCAGCTCGCCGAGGAGATCACGGCGCTGCTCACCGGCGGCCGCGCGGAGTGACCGCGCGGTAGCCCGCCGCCGCGTCGCCGGCCGCCGCGTCGCCGGCCGGCGCGCGGGCGGCCCCGGGCTCAGCCGCCCAGGGCGACCGCGCGGCGCAGATCGGCGGCGTAGGCCGCGGGCTGCTCCCAGGCGGCGAAGTGACCCCCGGCGGGGTGCGTCACGTACGCGCGGAGGTTCAGGAACGCCTCGGCGTAGCTGCGTGGTTCCGGCTTGGTGTCATGGGCGAAGACGGAGAGCACGGCGGGCGCCGCGATCCGGTCGGGCAGCTCGACCGGTTCGACGTAGGTGCCGAAGGAGGTGCCGATCGTGCCGGTGGCCCAGTACGCGGTGACCCAGGTGAGCAGTTCGTCCGGGGTGAAGGCCGGACCGTCGGACCAGGCTTCCAGCTTCTCGACGAGCCAGGCCGCGAGGCCGGCGGGGGAGTCGCCGAGGGCGACCGCGAGCGTGTTCGGGCGGGTGGACTGCTGCAGGATGTAGCCGCCGTCGGAGCGGAACCACTGCCCCGCCCGGCGGAGGTAGGCGGCGGCGTCGGGCGGGAGCCCGGCCGGGTCGGCCGTGAGCGCGCGCTGCGGGGCCAGATTGGTGAGGTGCAGGGCGGCCACCCGGTCGGGGTGTTCGCCCGCCAGGAGTTCCGCGACGGTGCCGCCGACATCGCCGCCGGACACGGTGTACCGGGGGTGGCCGAGCGCCTCCAGCGCGCCGGCCACCAGCCCGGCGATCCGGCCGGCCGAGAAGCCGGGCGAGAAGCCGGGCGAGAAGTCGGGTGACGGGCCGGGCGGGGCCGCCGGGGCCATCGGGGCCGCGAACGGGAAGCCCGGCAGCGCGGGGACCACCACGTGCAGGTCCGTCAGCAGCGGCAGCAGCCGCTCGAACCGCAGCACCGAGTCCGGCCAGCCGTGCAGCAGGACGACCACCGGGGCGTCCGGGTCGGCGGACCGCTGATGGATCAGCCGCAGTGCGCCGTCGCCCGCGTCCACCGTCACCCAGGGCAGCGCGGCGATGCGGCGCTCGTGCGTGCTCCAGTCGTACCCGTGCGCCCAGTGGTCGAGCAGGTCGTCGAGGCGGGCGCCGGTGATGCCGCGCCGGCCGTCGGTGCTCCACGGGGTCGCGACGCGGCGCGTCCGGTGGAGCCGTTCCCTCAGGTCGTCGATCATGTGTATCAGCGTACACATGATGTGTATGCTCGTACACATGACTTTGCGCAATGCGGACGCCACCCGGCAGCGGATCCTGGACCACGCACGACGCCAGTTCGCCCGGCACGGGTACGGCGCGGTCGGGGTCAAGGGCGTGGCCGACGCGGCCGGGGTGTCGCCCAACCTGATCACCCGCTACTTCGGTGGCAAGGAGGGCCTGTTCCTGGCGGCGACCCAGGTGGAGATCCCGGTCTCGGACTCCTTCGACGGCGAGCGCGGCCGGCTCGGTGCGCGGCTCGCGGCGAACATCGTGCGGCGCTGGTTCGGCGCCGTCGGCGAGGACCCGCTGCTCGTGCTGCACCGGGCGTCCGGCGAACGGCCGGAGGCGGCGGAGGCGCTGGCCGCCTTCCTGGACGCCAACTCGTTGGAGCCGCTGCGGCGTTACCTACGCGACAGCGGACTCGGCGAGGACGAGGCGCGCGCCCGGGCCGCGGCGATCGACGCCTTCGTGCTCGGCGTCTCGGCCCGGCGCCGCCTGCTGCGCGCCGACCTCGGCGACCCGGCCGAGCTGGAGGCCTGGCTCGGCGCGGCCATCCAGCGCCTGGCCGACGGCTGACCCCGGCGGAAGGCCCAGATCCGGAGGAGGCGGCCTACAGCGCCAACTCGACCACCACGGGCAGGTGGTCGGAGATCGGCGGCGTCTGGGCGTCGTGGACGGCCTGCGGCCGGTACGGCTGCTGCGGCCCGAGTCCGGCTGCGAGGATGTGGTCGAACTGCACGGCCGGGCGGTGCGACGGGAAGGTCGGCCGCCGGACCAGGTCGTGCCAGCGGGCCCGGCGCCCGGCCGGGCCGGACGGGCGGAGCAGCTCGGCCGCGCCGAGGGTGACCGCCGGGACCGCCCCGACCAGGTTGAAGTCCCCGAGCAGGACATGCGGCCGGGGCAGGTCGGCGATCCACCGGTGCACGGCCAGGAGTTGCCGGACGTTCCAGCCCGGGACGAACGAGAGGTGCAGCGCCACCGCCGTGAACGGACCGCGCCGCCCCTCCAGCACGGCGGCCAGGGCGGCGCGCGGCCGGTCGCGGATCACCGTGAGCCCCGCCCGCCCGGCCACCCGCAGCGGCAGCGCGACCGGGGGAGCCGTGAACCGCCGGGCCCGCCAGGTCAGCACGGGCAGCGCGGACAGCAGCGCGACCCCGTGCGAGGGGGACACCCCGTCGTGCCCGGTGCCGGGCGGACCGTACACCCGCAGGCCCGGCTCGGACCGGTCGAGGACCCAGGTCCGTCCGGGCTCGGCACCGGCGTGCAGCGCCGAGGCGTAACGCCAGTCCGCGGCGCCGACCGCCTCGGCGACCGCCCGGGCCTGGTCCACCCGCTCCGAGCGCTCCTGGAACCGGTCGAGCTCCTGCAGCGCCACCACCTCGGCGCCCAGCGCGGCGACGGCGTCGACGAGCGGCCCCACGGTGGCGGTGCCGGTGGCGGTCAGCGAGGGCCGGCCGTCGCCGAGGTGGCGCCGCCCGTGCAGCACGTTGAAGGTCGCCAGTCGCACCGGCGCGGTTTCGGTCACGGTTGGACGGTACAACAGGGCGCCGGGGCGGGGCCGTTACGGTGTTCCACCGGTCGGCGCTCCGCCGGCAGGCGCGCGGCCCGGTCGTGGTCGCGGTGGCCGGCCTCACGAGGTGTACAGGACCGCCGCGCACACCTTGGTGCTGCCGTCCAGAACGGTCCATTCGGCGGTGTGCCAGCCCGCCTTCAGCGGTGGGCAGGAGTCCCAGTTGGTGATGATGTCGGAGATCCCCATGACGACGTTGCTGCTGTTCGGGATCTTCGCGGGTTGGCAGCTGAACACCGTGGTCAGGTACCCGGTGTAGTGCTGGTAGTCGGGTGTGGTGGCGAGGAAGCACTGGCCCTTGCGGAACTGCCGCTCCAGGCAGAGCACGGTCGTGGAGTGGTCGCCGTTGGTGTGGGTGAAGGCGTCGCGTCCGTTGCCGGTCGGGCAGGTCGCGGCGGAGGTGGCGATCACGCTGATGCGGTTGAGCGCGCTGCCCCCGTGGCAGTCGACGACGACCGGTGCCGTGCGGCTGTAGGAACCCAGCCCCGTCAGGTACCGGTCGATGCAGTCGCCGGCACGCACGGCGGCGAAGGCTTCGTCCAGCGGGTCGGGTGCGGGGGACGGCGTGGGGGTGGGAGAAGGGGTCGGAGAGGGCTCGGGCGGCGGGGAAGGCGGCGGGGCGGACGGGTACGGGTGCGCGACCGTGAAGATCGGTTGCGGGGACAGGTCGGACTTCGGCGACCCGTCGGCGTGTTGGCGCGCCGACGCGGATGCGGTCGGCGTGTCGATCGCGGCCACCACCTGCTCCAGGGGTGCTCGGAACACCCAGGCGAGCAGGCAGGCGATCAGCGCCGCACCGATCAACGGGACGGTGATGTGGAAGTGCTGATCGCGTCCGGCCTGGACGACGCGGGCGTTGCCGTTCGCGTCGGCGTTGATGTGGACGTGGAGGGTGTCGTCCCGGGGACGGTTCGGGTCCGGCGGGGGAGTCTGCGGGCTCACCGATCACCGCTCGGTGACGTGCATGTCCCCCGCGGACTGGTTGATGCGGGCCCGCCCCGAGGCGTGCGCGGTCATCGTGACCGAGCTTCCGGGCCCGGCGGGCGCGGAGGTCCCGGTCAACTCCTCCAGAAGGGACCGGAGTTGGGTGGACGCGCCGGGGTCGGCCGCGAGCAGGCGGCGCAGCCGGGTCCGCCATTCGTCCACGATGAGCTGCTCCGTGTCCGCGTCTCCCGCGCGGCGGGCCTGCGCAGCCTCCTCCCGGGCCTCGTCGAGCTCGGCGAGCACCGTCTCGGCCCGCTCGGGGTGCCGGCGTCGCCAGAGGTCCCCCACGGCGAGCCGGACGCGCTCCCACGCGCTGGTGGTCACCTGCTGGACCAGTGCCGCCGCGGCCACCCCGGCCAGCGCGCTCATCTCCGCGTCCATGTTCTTCCCCCCGTTGTTGCGGCCCTGCCGGAATGGTGCCCCGTCCGCCCGCCCCGGACACGTCACCACGGACGTGGTACCACGGCCGGGGTAGCATGGGCAAGTGTCCGATGGTCAGGAGGAGTTGATGATCAATCAGGTCCGCCGGGACCGGCTGCGCGACGCCGCCGTCGAGGTGCTGTCCGAGGAGGGCGGGCGCGGCCTCACGCATCGGGCCGTGGATGCGGCGGCGCAGGTGCCGCTGGGTACGACGAAGAACTACTACCCGACCCGGGACGCCCTGTTGGGTGCGGTCGCCGCGCGGTGCGCGGAGCAGTACCGCGCGGTCGCGGCGCAGCTGGTGGCAGTCGGAGCGGCGTCGGGGGGCCGGGACGGACTGGTGCGGATGCTCCGCGGGCTGCTGGCGAACGTGGCCGGTCCCGGCCGGTCCAGGATGCTCGCCTATCGCGAGCTGCAGGCCGACGCGGCCCGCCGGCCCTGGCTGGCGGGCCTCCTCGACCCGATCTCCGCCGCCGACTTCACCGGATTCGAGCAGGCCCAGCGGGCGGCCGGGCTGCCCGTCACGCGGCAGCGGGCCGCCACCGTCACCCTCGCCCTGCACGCCGCCGTCCCGCACCTGCTGGACGCGGGCCCCGCCACCCTCGCCGCCGCGGGCCTCGACGACCTGGACCGGTTCGTCCGGGACCTGCTGGACACGGTCTACCCGGACGGGCCCGACGGAGGGTCCTGAGGCGCCGATGCGCGGCCCGCGCCGCGCACCCGCTGTCGGGAGGGCGCTACCCGGCCCCGCCGATCACCCGGGCGGTGAACTCGGCCAGCCCGCTGCGCAGTTCCTCGCGGGTGGCGTCGCCCGCGCCCGCGAGGTGCTCGACCAGGTCGGCCCGGGTGGCCGCGAGCAGGGCGTGGGCGGTGAAGTCGTGGGCGGTCGTGCCGGGGGCGGCCCGCAGCAGGCCGGCCAGCAGCGCGTGCCAGCGTTCGTAGTGCGCGGCGCGGTACGGGCTGTCCGCGCCGGCCCCCTCCAGGGCGAGGGCCAGGTGGCGGTTGTCGAGCTTGAAGCAGAGCAGCGCGTCGAGCAGGGCCGCTACCCGCTGCGCCGGCGGGGTGGTCGGCCCGAGCGGGGGAGGGCCGGTCTCGACGGCGTCCGTCAGCGGCCCGAGGCGGCTCTCGTGCAGCGCGCGGATCAGGCCGGTGCGGTCACCGAAGGCGCGGAACAGCGTGCCCTTGCCGACCCCGGCCGCGGCGGCGATGTCGGCCATGGTGATGTCCCCGGGATCCCCGGCGCCGGCCACCGTGCCGGCGAACAGCCTGTCGGCGGCCGCGAGGGCGGCCGCCCGGTTGCGG
Organism: Kitasatospora sp. NPDC094015; assembly: GCF_040304075.1. Taxonomy (NCBI): domain Bacteria; kingdom Bacillati; phylum Actinomycetota; class Actinomycetes; order Kitasatosporales; family Streptomycetaceae; genus Kitasatospora; species Kitasatospora sp. NPDC094015. The sequence goes on along the minus strand of NZ_JBEOUL010000016.1, from coordinate 30,788 downwards.
GCCGCGTCCTTGCGTGGCGCGCGCTCCGGCATGACGACCTCCAGTTGCAATCCGGACCAGCGGTCCGTATCGTCCGAATGGAAGCGGACCGCTGGTCCGTATCGTACGGGACGGAGACACCCCATGCCCACGAGCGCACCCACATCCACGAGCACCCCCGCTCCCACTGACGAGCCCGGGTCGGCCGGCCCCGGTCGCTCGGCGGAGGAGCTGTACCGGCACAGCCTGCGCCTGCTGCTCGACAAGGACATCCCCGGCTGGATCGGCCTGTGGGCCGCGGACGGCGTGATGGAGTTCCCGTTCGCCCCGCCCGGCTGGCCCGGACGGCTCGACGGCCGGGACGCGATTGCCGCGTACATGCGCGACTACCCCGACCACATCGACCTGCACGACTTCCCCGACCTGCGGATCCACCGGACCGCCGAGGAGGGCACCATCGTGGTCGAGATGCGCGGGGTCGGCACCCTGGTCGACAGCGGCGCCCCCTTCGACATGCGGTACATCGCCGTGGTCACCGTCCACGACGGGCGGTTCAGCTCCTACCGCGACTACTGGAACCCGCTCGCCGTCCAGCAGCCCGGCGTCGACTTCACCGCAGGGGGTGCCCGATGAGCGCCACCCTGGTCGTGGGGGCCACCGGAACCACCGGCAGCCGGACCACCGCGCAGCTGGTCGCGGCCGGGCACCGCGTCAAGGCCGCCGGCCGCCGGGCCACCCCGCTCCCCGGCGCGGAGCCGGTGCGCTTCGACTGGTACGACCCCACCACCCACGACGACGCCCTCGACGGGGTGGACCGCCTCTACCTGGTCCCGCCGGTGGGCGATCCGGACCCGGCCCGGGTCATGCTGCCCTTCCTTCGCTCGGCCCGCGCCGCCGGTGCGCGCCGCGCCGTGCTGCTCAGCTCCTCGGCCGTGCCGATGGGCGGCCCGGTGGTCGGGGCGGTGCACGAGGCGCTGCCCGGGATCTTCGACGAGTGGGCGGTGCTGCGCCCGTCCTGGTTCATGCAGAACTTCACCGGCGCGCACCCGCACGCCCGCAGCATCCGGGTGGAGGGCGTGGTCCGGACCGCGACCGGCAGCGGCCGGGTCGGCTTCGTCGACGCCGAGGACATCGCCGCCGTTGCCGTGCGCGCCCTCACCGACGGCGCCGCCCCCGATCACGACCTGGTGCTGACCGGGCCGCAGGCGCTCGCTTACGACGACATCGCCCGGATCGTCGCCGAGGTCACCGGCCGCCCCGTCGTCCACCGGCACCTGACGCCCGCGGAGCTGCGCGACCGGCTGGCCGCCGAGATGCCGGTGGAGTTCGCCGCGATGCTCGCCGGGATGGACCGGGCCATCGCCGAGGGCGCCGAGGACCGCACCACCGACACCGTCCTGCGCGTCACCGGCCGCCCGGCGCACAGCTTCCGGCAGGTCGCCGAACGGGAGTTGGCGCCGCACGCCGGCCGGGGAGCGGTCTGAGACGCGGACGCCCCGCCCCGCGCGCCGTGATCAGCCGGCGTGCAGGACGAAGAACAGGAAGCTCGGACTGGTCGTCAGCGCGCGGTACTCGTCCGGGAACAGTTCGCGGGCGGCCGGGACCGGGTGCGGCTCGGCCACGGTGGTGATCCGGAAGCCGGCCGCGGTGAACGCGTCGGTCATCGCGTGCAGCGGCCGGTTCCAGAAGCTCATCGGGGCGGTACGGCCGCCCATCGTCCACTCCTCGGTGTAGTGGTAGGTCTCGAAGTAGTCGGTCCGGCGCCCGGCCGCGCGGTGGATGCTGTGCATGGCGAAGGGGTGGTCGACGGAGACGATCAGCCGGCCGCCGGGCACCAGCACCCGGCGCAGCTCGGCCAGCGCCGGCCCCCAGTCCTCCAGGTAGTGCAGCACCAGCGAGGCCACGACGTCGTCGAAGGCGTCGTCCGGGTACGGCAGCGGGGTGCCCAGCTCGGCCACCCGCAGGTCCGCGTCCGCCCCGAGCCGGCGCCGGTCCAGCGCCAGCATCGCGGTGCTCCGGTCGAAGCCGCCGGCGATCGCCCCGCGCTCGCGCAGCGCCGCGAGCAGCGGGCCCGCGCCGCAGCCGGCGTCCAGGACCCGCCGTCCGGCCACCTCCCCGGCGAGCGCCAGGATCGCGGGCCGCTCGTAGTAGGCGTTGTTGATGCCGGTCTCGTTCTCCGCGGAGTACGCCTCGGCGAAGCTGTCGTAGTCGTTGGTCCGGGCCGGGTCGGGACGGTCGGCGGGTTCGTGCGCAGCGGCAGCCATGGGCCGCATCCTGGCACGCCCGCCCCGGCCCCGGCCCCGACGCCGGGGCCGGGGGGGTCAGACCTGCTGCGGCTGCCGGAGCCCGCGCAGGAGCAGGGCGATCAGCCGGCGGGGGTCGTAGCCGGGGTCGTCGTCCTGACCGACGCAGAGGTTGCCGATGCCGCGCATCAGCTCGTACGGCTCCGTGCCCGGCCGGATCTCGCCGGCGTCGGCCGCGGCGTCGAGGAGCTGCCCGCAGACCGGGACCAGGCGGTCGAGGAAGTAGGCGTGCAGCACATCGAAGCCGCCGCCGTCCGACTGCAGCGCGTTGGCCAGGCCGTGCTTGGTGACCAGGAAGTCGACGAACAGGTCGACCCAGCCGCTGAGCGCCGCGAACGGGGAGTCGGCGCCGGCCAGCAACGCGGGGCCGGCTTCCGCGCAGGCCTCCACCTGGTGGCGGTAGACGGCCACCACGAGGTCGGCGCGGTTGGGGAAGTGGCGGTAGATCGTCCCGATCCCCACCCCGGCGCGGGCCGCGATCTGCCGGACCGGCGCGTCGACGCCGGAGGCCACGAACACCTCGGCGGCGGCGTCCAGCAGCGCCTGCTGGTTGCGCACCGCGTCGGTGCGCCTGCTGCGGGCCGACGGCCCCGTGGGGCGGTCCTCGGTGGGCACCACGTTCTCCTCCCGACGGGATTGACGAAGCGGAACGATGTTCCGTATTGTTTAAGCGGAACGCTGATCCGATTCTAGGGCAGTCGGGCGTTCGCCACCCACGTCTCCTCTCCTGCCGTCCGTCCGTCCGGATCCGGCGGCGGGATCGTCGAAGGGTTCATCTGTCATGACCACCTCAAGCTTCGCTGCCGACAGCTCCGTCTCACCTGTCCCCGTCCTCTCCGTCAGTCCCGTCGTGCTGCCGGTGCCCGGCCGGCCGGTCGACCTCCGGCTCAGGATCTCCGCCCCGGTGACCGGCACCGCACTGCCGGTCGTCCTCCTCTCGCACGGGCTCGGCTTCTCGAACCACCTGTCCTCGCTGAACGGTTACGCCCCGATCGTCAACCACTGGGCGGCGCACGGCTTCGTCGTCGTCCAGCCCACCCACCTGGACTCCCGGACCCTCAGCGGGCACCCCGCGCTCCCGGCGCAGACCCCGCCGTGGCGTTCCCGGGCCGAGGACATGAAGCACATCCTCGACCGGCTGGACCTGATCGAGGAGGCCGTTCCGCAGCTCGCCGGCCGCGTCGACCGCGACCGGGTGGCCGTCGCCGGGCACTCGATGGGTGGGCACACCGCGGGCCTGCTGCTCGGCGCCCGGCTCACCGACCCCGCGGACGGGACGGCGGTGGACCTGGCCGAACCCCGGATCGCGGCCGGTGTGCTGCTCGCCGCCCCCGGCCGGGGCGGCGACGCCCTCACCGCCTTCACGGCCGAGAACTACGGGTTCCTGTCCACCCCGGACTTCTCCACGATGACGGCCCCCGCGCTGGTGGTCGCCGGGGACAAGGACGACTCCGCCCACCTGACCGTCCAGGGCCCCGACTGGCACGCCGATCCGTACACCCTCGCTCCGGGCCCCAAGGACCTGCTGACCCTGTTCGGCGCGGAACACGGGCTGGGCGGGATCTCCGGCTACGACGTCGCCGAGACCACCGACGAGAACCCGGAGCGGGTCGCCGCCGTCGCCCGGCTCACCCTGGCCTACCTCCGCTCCCGGCTGTACCCGGGCGACGCCGCATGGTCGGCGGCCCGTGCGGCGCTGGCCGCCGAGCCCGACCCGATCGGCCGGATCGAGTCCAAGTAACCCTGGAATCGGCGCACTTGAGGTCCTCCTCGGCAGCCAGGTCCGGCATTCGCCGGGCCCGGCTGCCGAGGGTCAGGCGTCCCGGGTCGGATCGTCCGTCAGGGCGGCCGCGGTCGAGGTGAGGTGCTGGGTGAGGATCGCGGCGGCCCGGTCGGCGTCGCGGGCCAGGGCGGCCTCCTCCAGCCTGCGGTGCTCCTCGACGCCGTCCCGGTCGGGGTTGCGGTGTGCGGACCACCGGCGGGCCAGCTCGCTCGCCGTCCAGAGCCGGTCGAAGGTCGCCAGCAGGGTGGGGTTGCCGCAGCCGTCCAGCAGGGCGCGGTGGAAGCCTCGGTGGGCCTCGGCCCACGCGCTGCTGTAGTACTCGCCCTCCTCCGGTACGAACGCCGGAGTGCGGGTCAGGCGGTGGTGGGCCGCGCGTACGCGGGCCTCCCAGTCCAGGTCGCCGCGCTCGACGGACATCCGCAGGACGGCCGGCTCGATGGTCCGGCGTGCCTCCGCGATCTCCTGCCAGCGCCGGTCGGAGAACGACGGGACCGCGAACCCGCGGTTGGGCAGCCGGTCCGCGAGCCCCTCGCCGACCAGCCGGACAAGTGCCTCGCGCGTGACGGCCAGGCTCACGCCCTGCGCCCTGGCGAGGTCCTGCGGCTTGAGGGCGTCACCCGGGGCGTGGTCCCCCCGCATGATCGCGGCCCGCAGGTGGGCGTGCACCTGCTCGGAGAGCATCTGCTTCCCGGAGGGTGCCGGGTCGGTCGGCGTGCCAGTCATGAGGGCAGCATAGACGGTCGCTCGGATAATCGATTATCCGTGTTACTGTCGATTTACTTCCTGCCTGGCACCCCGCCCCGAGAGGACCCGTCACCATGCACGCCAACGACCCCTTCGCCCGCCTCCCCGAGGCGGCGAGCTTCACCGTCACCAGCAGCACCGTCGCCGACGGCGCCGCCTGGCCGCCCGCCCAGCACAGCTCCGCCCTGCCCGGCGGGCGGGACGTCTCCCCGCAGCTGTCCTGGCGCGGTGCCCCGGCCGGGACCAGGGGCTACGCCGTCACCGTGTACGACCCCGACGCCCCCACCGGGTCCGGGTTCTGGCACTGGGCGGTCGCCGGTATCGACGCCTCCGTCACCGACCTGCCCGAGGGCGCCGGCGACGAGCACGGCTCGGGCCTGCCCGAGGGCGCCTACCAGCTCCCCAACGACGCCCGCGCGGCCCGCTACCTCGGCGCCGCGCCGCCCGCCGGGCACGGGCCGCACCGCTACTTCGTGGTGGTGCACGCCCTCGACACCGACGCGCTCGGCGTCCCGGCCGATGCCACCCCGGCCGTCCTCGGCTTCACCATGGCCGGTCACACCCTCGGCCGCGCGATCCTGACCGTCACCGCCGAGACCCCGGCCTGAACCGGCCGCCCGACCCCCGGGAAGGACAACCACGATGCTCCACCCCGACATCGACCCCGACATCGACCTCGACACCGGCACCGGTACCGCCGCGGCCCCGCCGGTTCCGGCCGCCGTCCGCGAGGTGAGCAGCGCCGTCAGCGCCGCACACCTGTTCATCTACCTGGTACCGGAGAGCGCCCAGGAGGCGGCGGCGCTCGGCGTGACCGACCGGGGCCCGGCCTACCTGGCCTTCCGGTCGGCCGCGCTGGGCGCGGTCCCCTGGCAGGTCACGCAGGCCGCCTTCTACAACTTCAGCCCCCGCGCGGTCCGGGCGATGGCGGGCGTGTGGGACGCCGCACCGCCGCAGCGGTGGCAGGCCGCCCGGTTCCGGGCCGCCGGGCGGGCGATGCGGCGGGTCGGGGTGCGGCTCCCGGACGAGCGGCTCGCCGAGGCGCGCTCGCTGATCGACCCGGTGGTCGCCGGCGCCGAGTACGCCGGGAAGGTGCTGGCGGCCGCGAACGCGGCGGTGGCGCTCCCGGCCGATCCGCTGGTGGCGCTCTGGCAGCAGCTCACGGTGGTCCGCGAATGGCGCGGTGACGCCCACCTCGTCGTGCTGGCCGAGCACGGACTCGGACCGTGCGAGTGCCTCGTCCTGCACACCGCCACCGGCCAACTCCCGCCCGCCCTGGCACGGTTCACCCGCCGCTGGGAGGACGAGGAGTGGGCCGCGGCGACGGACCGCCTCGTCGCCCGCGGCTGGCTCCGCCCCGGCACCGGGCTCACCGACGCCGGCCGTGCGGTCCGCGAACGGATCGAGGCGCAGACCGACCGGCACTGCGCCGCCCTCTGGTCCCCGATCGGCGACCGGGGCACCCGCCGGCTGGCCGCCCTCATCGCCCCGATCACCGCCGCCTTCACGGCGGCCGGCACCTTCGAGGCGCTCCGCCCGGCGTGACGCCCGCGCGGCAGGGCCCGGCGGCCCGGCGGGCCGTCAGGGGGGCGGCGGTGCCGGGATCCCGACGGGGGAGGAGGCTCCTCGGGCGAGCAGCACCGGTGCGCCGCTTCCGTCGGCGGGGACGGTCCAGAGGTCGCTCACTCCCGAGGTCCCGGCCGGGAGGGCGTACGCGAGGGTCGCGCCGTCCAGCCAGACGGCCTGGTCGTCCACGCTGCGGGTCTCGGCGAGCGGGTGTTCGCGCAGGTCGGCGAGGTCGAGCAGGTACAGGCGCCAGGGCGCGGCCGGGTCCGCGGAGACCTTCTTCTTGAAGGCGATCCGGCTGCCGTCGGGGGAGAGCGAGGGGCATTCGACGTTCTCCCGGAGCGTCCGGGCCGACCAGGCCGCGAGGTCGCCCTCGACCAGGTGGGTCCGGCCGCCGGTGGAGACGGTGGCGTAGAAGCGGTTGTCGTCGGCGGCGAAGCTGACGCCCCAGTAGTTGACGTCGGGGGCGTGGTAGCGGGCGCCGTCGACGGTCAGCGGGATGGTCTCGACCGATTTGACCAGGTAGCCCGTCCGCAGGTCGAGGATCGAGGTCCGGGTGGAGAAGCCGCTGACGGCGTACGAGTCGCCGACGGCGAAGGTGGTCCAGGACAGCAGCTGTCCGGAGGCGGAGACCCGGGCCCGGTTCGGGATGCCGGGCACCGTCACCGTCCGGATCGCGCGGAAGTGCCGGTCGTACACCACGGCCTCGGTCCGGGCGGGGGTGCCGGGCAGCGCGCGCAGGCACAGCGCATGCTCCCCGGCGGCGTGGAACCGGTCGCAGGACGGCCCGCCGGCCGGGCCCGACGCACGGGCGACCCGCCCGGACGCGGCGTCGCGGTAGTAGAGGCCCGGTTCGTCCAGCGTGAACGAGGCATCCGCCGCCACCACCCGGTGGCCACCCCGCTGCCCGGCGCGCAGCACGTAGCCGAGCGAGCCGCCGAGCAGTACCAGCGCGGCGACCACCAGGACAGCCACCCGGGTCACCGTCGCCCGCGGGGCCGCCGTCACGAGGGCCGCCCGTCCGGCAGGACCCGCCGGGCCGCGGCGAGCCCGGCCGCCAGCGCGACCGCGGCCACCGCCAGCGCCGGGCGGGCGCCCCACCAGGTCCAGGCCGCGCCGAAGCCGGCCGCTCCGACCAGCCGGGCCAGGGCCTGGCCGGTCTGGAGCACGGCCAGCCCGCCGGCGCGTCCCCGGGCGGGCAGCGCCGGCCCGGCGAGCGCCATCAGGACGCCGTCCGTGGCGGCGTAGAAGGCGCCGAGGAGCACCAGCACCAGCCCGGCGGTGGCCGGGCCGACCGGGACCAGCAGGGCGAGGTAGGCGAGGAGCAGTGCGCCGTGCCCGTACAGGAACGGGGTCCGCCGCCCGATCCGGTCGGCGATCCGGCCGGCCGGGACGGCGAGCAGCAGGTAGCACGCGGCCGCGCCGAGCGGCAGCAGCGGGAAGAGCGCGGGTGCCAGGCCCAGGCCGCGCTGCAGCAGCAGGTAGAGGAAGGAGTCGCCGATCGTCGCGGCTCCCAGCAGGGTGGCGGCCGCGACCACCCGCCGGAACGCCGGGTCGCCGGGCGCCCGTCGGCCGGGCACCCGTCGGCCGGTCGTCCGGGCGGGCCGGACCGGCTGCGCCACGGCCGGCGGCCCGGCCGCTCCGCCGGGGACGAACAGCACCAGCACCAGCACCCCGAGCAGCCCGACGGCGAAGCTGACCACGAACACCGCGTCGTACGCGTCGGCCGTCGCCCCCAGCACCGCGAGCGCGACCAGCGGGCCGAGCAGGGCGCCCGTGGTGTCCATCGCGCGGTGCACGCCGAACGCCCGGCCGAGCGCCTCCGGCGGTGCGCTGAGCGAGATCATGGCGTCCCGGGGCGCGGTGCGCACCCCCTTGCCGAGCCGGTCGGCCGCCAGGGCGGCGGCGATCCCGCCGGCCGCCCCGCCGGCCAGCAGCAGCCCGAGCCGGGAGAGCGCGGAGAGCAGGTAGCCGGCGCCGGCGACCGTCCGGTGCCGGCCGCCGCCCCGATCGGCGATCCGGCCGCCGAGCAGCCGTACCAGCGCCGTGGCGCCGTTGAACATGCCGTCGAGGAAGCCGAATTGGAGGGGTGACAGGCCGAGGCCCAGCACCAGGTAGAGCGGCAGCACGGCGGTGACCATCTCCGACGAGACGTCGGTGACCAGGCTGACCGCGCCGAGCGCGACGACCGTCCCGGGGACCCGGCGCCCCACCCCGGCGGGGCGGGACGACGGGTCCGAACGGCGGCCGGTGGTGGCCAGGTACATCATCAGTGGCAGCTGTACGTCGGGCTGGTGTCCTCGACGTGGCCGTCCGTCCCGACGTAGGTCCAGCTGTAGCCGGTGTCGGTGAGGTCCAGCTTCAGGACGCCGTAGTCGCCGCTGATCCGCTTCTGGCTGTTGGGCTGGACCTGCTCGATCGGGTAGGGCTCGGCGCCGCCCGTGCCGCCGACGATCTCGACGATCCCGTCGGCGGTGGCCTTCCCGTCCGGGTCCTGCGGGGCGAACCGCTCGTAGTGGTGATCGTGCCCGTTCAGCACCAGGTCGGCCTTGGCGGCGTAGAGGATCTTCCACACCGGCCGGGAGACCGGGTCGTTGCCGTGGCCGCCCGAGGAGTACAGCGGGTGGTGCCAGTAGGCGGCGACGCACTTCCGGGTGTTGGCCGCCAGGTCGGCCTTCAGCCAGTCGATCTGGGCGCTCTGGTCGAAGGCGTTGGAGTCCAGCGCGACGAAGTGCCAGTTGCCCTCGTCGAAGCTGTACCAGCTCTTGCCCTGCGGGTAGGCGATGCTGCCGAAGTAGGCCTTGTACCCGACGAGCGACCCGGCGGGGTCGTACGTCTCGTGGTTGCCCGGCACCGGGTGGGTCTTCGCCTTGAAGGCGCCCCAGCTGGTGTCGTAGTACTTCCGGAAGTCCTCCAGCCGGGCGTCGTCGTACTGGCTGTCACCCATCGTCAGGTAGAACTTCGGGTCGATCCGCCGGGCCAGCGCGGCCGTCGCCGGGTGCGCGCAGCCGGCGTCCGCGGCCGTGCACTGCGCGGCGATGTCGCCGGCGGCGACCACGGTGAACGCCCCGGTCGGCGGCGGTCCGCCGTCCGGCACGCCGTACACCTCCATCTCGAACAGCGAGTAGCCGTAGGAGGTCCCGCGCGCGGTGCCGTACATCCGCACGTAGCGGCCCCTGCCGGACAGGCCCGTCCAGTCGTCGGTGCCGCCGTTGCCGGCCTTCTCCGTGGCGAGCGCCGTCCAGGTGGTGCCGTCCGCGGACACCTCCAGGCGGTACGCCTTGGCGTACGCAGCCTCCCAACTCAGCTTCCCCCGCGAGACGGTGGCGCCCGCCCCGAGGTCCACCCGCAGCCACTGCGGGTCCTTGCCCTCGGCGCTCGCCCACCGGGTGGTGGTGCTCCCGTCGAAGGCCTTGCCCGCCGCGTACGACGAGCCCTCGGTGGAGGAGGCCGTCGCGGCCTTGCCCTTGGAGAGCAGCGGATCGGCCGCCGCCCCCGCCCGTTCGGACCACCCGAGCAGTGCGCCTGCGAGCAGCGCGAGCACGGCGGCGTACCCGGCGATCCGGGCGCGCCTCGTCATGACTCCTTGATGCATTCTCGAACTCCCTGACCTGGCACGGCGAGAGCTGGACACCGGCGCACGCCGAAGCGGGCCGCACCGGAGCGGGCGGTGGCCGCACGCCACCGCGGCGGCCGGGTCAGAGCTCTCGCTGAGCGCGTCACGCCCCATCCGGTGCGGGCGCCGCGCCGAGCCGCCGTCCGGGAGCGTAGTGGAAAGGAAAGTTTCCTACCAGTACTCCCGCGGCTCCGAACCTCCCGAACTCCCGTGCCACCACCAGCCCTTCGCGCGGCGGTAAATCGGTTGCCCGACGGGCCGCCCGCCCAGCACGATCTCCCGCATGGACCTGTAACGGCTGCCACCCGGCACCAGCCAACCGCCGCGCGATCGACCCCGGAGCCTGTCACCTCGGCCCCGGGGCGATTCGACGCGCCGTCGTGTGCATCCGTCCGAGCAGGGGCCGCCCCGACCCGGGGTACGAGCGCGCCTGCCGAGTCCTGAAGGCAACCACATGAATACCGACCGCAAGGCCCGGTGGGCCGTGCGTCAATCCGCCCTGCCCACCGTCGTCCGGCCGTGCCCGGACTGCCCCGCCACCCGCCACCGCCCCACCGGCCGGATCCGGGTCAACGCCAGCGGCAAGCTCCTCGACGTCTGGCTCCTGCTGAGCTGCGCGGGCTGCGACCGGACCTCGAAGGTCCCGGTGCACGAACGCGTCCACGTCTCCTCCCTGGCCCCCGCCCGCCTGGTCGCCTTCGAGACCAACAGCCCTGCGGTGGTACGGGAGTTGACGCTGGACGCATCGCTCGCCGCGCGGAACGGGTACCGCCTCGACTGGACGGGGACCTGGGAGCTGGAGACCTGCGCGCCCGGCTACGCGCTCGACCACCCGGCCCCGCTCACGGTGGCGGTCGGCTTCGAGCTGCCCGTACCGGTCCGGCTGGAACGGCTGCTCGTGCTCGGGCTCGGCGCCAGCCGCACCGAGATCCGCCGCCTGGCCGGGACCGGTCGGCTCCAGCTGCCCGCGGCCCTGAACGCCAAGGCGCACCAGGACTTCGACCTCACCGTCCGACCCTCCGACCCCGCGCAGCACCCCGCCCCGACCGCCCTGCGGGCCGCCCTGCGCCGCCCCCGCCCGGACGCCACCGCGCACCAACTGCTGCGCCCGGCAGTCGGGTTCTAGAAAGAAAGGAAGACCCCGGGGCCTCCTGGCCGCGCGTCCGGCACCAGCTGCCGCCGGCGGGCCGGGGGGCTCCGGGGCACCCGCCCGGGTCACGGCCCCGGCGGCGCGTCGTTACTGCTTGACAGCGTGCGCAATACTGTAACGCGCGCGGTCCGAGATGCCGTCGGAGCGGGCAGCGCTGCCGGGGTGCGGGCCCGGCGGTCCCCACGCAGCAGCTCGGAGCACCACATGCACAGCTTCCTCGACCACGCGGGGCCGCTCGCCTTCGCCCACCGGGGCGGCGCCCTCGGTCACCCCGAGAACTCGCTCGCCGCCTTCGAGGCCGCCGTCGCGCTCGGGTACCGCTACCTGGAGACGGACGTGCACGCCACCGCCGACGGCGTGCTGGTGGCCTTCCACGACTCCCGGCTCGACCGGGTCACCGACCGCACCGGCCTGGTGGCCGAGCTGCCCTGGTCCGCCGTCGGGCAGGCCCGGATCGGTGGCACCGAACCCGTCCCGCTGCTGGAGGACCTGCTCGGCGCCTTCCCCGAGGCCCGGTTCAACATCGACGTCAAGGCCGCCCCGGCGATCGACCCGCTGGTCGAGGCGGTCCGCCGGACGAACGCCTGGGACCGGGTCTGCGTCGGCGGCTTCTCCGACCGCCGGCTCGCCGCCGTCCGCGCCGCCGCCGGCCCCCGGCTGGCCACCTCGCTCGGCCCGCGCGAGGTCGCCCGGCTGCGCCTGTACTCGCTGACGGGCCCGCTGCTGCGCGGCCGCAGGCGGCCGTTCGCGGGCCTGTGCGCGCAGGTGCCGGAGCGCCACCAAGGCGTGCGGGTGGTCGACCGGGCCTTCGTACGCACCGCCCACCGCCTCGGCCTGCAGGTCCACGTCTGGACCGTGGACGACCCCGGGCGGATCAGGGCTCTGCTGGACCTCGGTGTGGATGGCATCATGGCCGATCGCATCGACGTCCTGCGGGACGTTCTCCACGAGCGCGGCTGCTGGACCGACGGCAGCACCGGCTCCGGCCCAGCGATAGGAGCCCCATGAGCACCAAGACCCAGGCACCGGACCACCCGGCGGACGCCACCGACGAGCACGCGCTGCGCCGCATGCAGTTCGGCTGGTACGTCAACGACTGGGCCAACGCCGCCTTCTCGGCCACCGTCCTGACGGTGTTCCTCGGCCCGTACCTGACCTCCGTCGCCAAGGAGGCCGCCGACGCGTCCGGCGACGTGCACCCGCTCGGGCTGTCGATCCGCGCCGGGTCGTTCTTCCCGTACACGGTCTCCTTCTCCGTGCTGCTCTCGGTCGCGGTGATGCTGCTGACCGGCACGATCGCGGACCGCACGGGCCGGCACAAGGAGCTGATGTGCGGCTTCGCCTACATCGGCGCGACAGCGACGATGGGGATGTTCTTCCTCGGCGGCGACCGCTACCTGCTCGGCGGCGCGCTGCTGGTGGTCGCCAACATCGCGTACGCGGTGTCGGTCGCGCTCTCCTACGCCTACCTGCCGGGCCTGGCGGCCCCCGACGAGCGCGACGCCGTCTCGTCCAAGGGCTGGGCGTACGGCTACGCGGGCGGCGGGCTGCTGCTGGTCGCCAACCTGGCGCTGTTCGAGGGCCACGAGGCGTTCGGCCTCTCGTCCGGCACCGCCGTGCGGATCTGCCTGGCCTCGGCCGGCCTGTGGTGGGCGCTGTTCACCCTGGTCCCGCTGCTGCGGCTGCCGTCGCGGGCCGGTGCGGTCGCGGGCCGCGCCGCGGCGCCCACCGACCGTCCCGCCGCCGGCAGCCTGCGCGAACTCGGCCGCACCCTGCGCGGCATGCGCGACTACCCGCTCACCCTGCTCTACCTGGCGGCCTTCCTCTGCTACAACGACGGCATCCAGACCGTCGTCTCGCAGGCCTCGCTCTACGGCAGCGAGGAGCTCGGCATGGACCAGACCTCGCTGGTCGCGGCGGTGCTGATGGTCCAGATCGTGGCGATCGGCGGGGCCCTGCTGCTCGGCCGGATCGCCCGCCGCTACGGCGCCAAGCGGACGATCCTCGGCTCGCTGGTCGGCTGGGTGATCACGCTCGCGCTCGGCTACCTGATGCCGGCCCACCAGCCGGCCTGGTTCTACGCCCTGGCCTGCATGATCGGGCTGGTGCTCGGCGGCAGCCAGGCACTCTCCCGCTCGCTGTTCTCGCACCTCATCCCGGCCGGCCGGGAGGCCGAGTACTTCAGCTTCTACAAGGTGAGCGACCGCGGGACGAGCTGGATGGGTCCGCTGGTCTTCGGCCTCGCCTACCAGCTCACCGGCAGTTACCGTTCGGCGATCATCTCGCTGCTGGTGTTCTTCGTGATCGGCTTCGCCGTGCTGGTCCGGGTGCCGCTGCGGCGCGCGATCGAGGCGGTCGGCAACCCCGTCCCCGAGCGGCTCTGACCGGCCGGCGTCCGACCGGATCCGGTGCTCCCGGTCCGGTCGGACGCCCCGGGATCAGCGCAGCCCGGCGAAGAGGTCGTTCTCGGGCACGGCCGCGCCCGTGGTGTCCTGGACCCGGACGAAGGTCTCCACGCCCATCAGCTCGGTGAAGCGCTCCTTGCCCATCTTCAGGAAGAAGATGTTCTCGCCCTGGCTGGCGTGCGCGGCCAGCGCGTCGAACTTCCGGCCGCCGAACTCGGTGGTGTCCACCCAGGTGGTGATCTCCTCGTCGGGGAGGCCGATCTTGGCCATCTCGGCGGCCTGCGCCGGGTCCGGCTCCTCCCAGTCCGAGTCGAACTCCCGCATGACCTCGCCGAACTTCTGCATCATCGAGCGCGGCGCCGTCGTCCAGTACACCTTCGGCGTCAGCCCGGAGGTCGCCAGCGCCGCCATGGTGATGCGGTTGGCCTGGATGTGGTCGGGGTGGCCGTAGAAGCCGTTCTCGTCGTAGGTCACCACCACGTCGGGCCGGTAACGCTCCAGTAGTTCGGCGAGGCGGGCGGCGCCCTCCGCGACCGGAGTCCCCCAGAAGGCACCGGACGCGTCGTTGGTGGCCCAGCCCATCATCCCGGAGTCGGCGTAGTCCAGCAGCTCCAGGTGGTCGACCCCGAGGACCTCGCAGCTCGCCTCCAACTCCCGGCGCCGCATCGCCACCACGGCCGCCGGATCGTGGCCGGGATCGCCCGGCTTGACGCCGCCGGGGCCGTCGCCGCAGCCGCCGTCGGTACAGGTGACCAGGACGGTGCGGATGCCTTCGGCCGCGTACCGGGCCAGCACACCCCCCGTCCCGGTGGCCTCGTCGTCGGGGTGGGCGTGCACCGCCATCAGCGTCAAGGGCCGTTCAACCATGAAAACCATCCTCCGGTCCGTAATGTGCTCCGCCCCAGTCTGCGACAGCCGGGCGGTCGGGCGCCCGCAATATCGAGGGGGAGCGGCGGCACACCCTACTGCGGCCCGGCCACCGCGCCGGCGGGGAGCTTGGACCCGTCCGCCATGGTGAGCGTGCACATCACGTACCGGAACCCCTGGTCCCAGCTCTTCTCGCTGCCGGTCCAGGCGCTGACCTCGTGGCCGGCGGTGCGGAACGCCGCGTACTGCTGCGCGCAGAGCTTGAGCGCGTCGGTCTCGCCGGCCGCCTGGTAGCTCACTCCCTCGGGCGGCACGACGAAGCCGAGGACCTGCTCCCCGTGCGGTGCGTTGCAGTCCGCGAGCACGGTGGACTGGGTGCCGTCCTGCTTGGTCGCGGAGTCCACGCAGTCGCCGATCGAGGTGTCCGCCAGGTAGATCTCCTGGCCCATCGGGCGGAAGCTGCCGACCGGTCCGACGATCCCGGTCGTCTTCCCGAGGACGAGGCAGGGCATGGCACGCACGCCGCCCGCCCAGCCCTGCTCGCTCGGCGGGACGGCGTAGGCCCGGGCGTCCGGCAGGGAGTCGACCGTGGTCCGCAGCCGTGCGGTGCAGATCGCGTTGCCGTTCTGTGTCGCGTCGCTCAGCGAGGTCACCTCGGCGAGGTCGAGGGCCTGGCCGTCGGGGGTGTCCTTGATGCAGTCCAGCAGCCCCAGCTTCGGCAGCCCCTGGAACTTGTCCCCGTTCCACACGGCCGAGACGCAGTCGCCGCGGTGCAGTTCCTGCGGCAGGCCCACCGCCTCCCCGTACGGCGGCACCGGCCCGGTGGGTGCCGGGGTCGACGGGGTGCCGGCCGCCGCGGGCGCGGACGAGGCGGAGGTGCCCGAGTCGCCGACCAGGGAGGCCCCGGCCCAGACCGCACCTCCCACCACCAGCACGGCGGCCGCGGCGAGGGTCAGGACGCGGCCGGACGGCATCCGTCGGCGGCGTCGGGGGCGGGCGGCAGGTGCCGCGGCCACCGTCGGCGGCGCGGGGGTGGGCGCGGGCGTCGAGGTGGGCGCGGGCGTGGTCGTGGCTGCCGCCGGCGCCGCAGCGGCGGGCGGCTGGACCAGGGTCGCTGCGGGCCCGGCGCCGGCCTGCACCTCCGCGAGCCGGCGGGCCGCCTCCTCGCCCCGCATCCGCTCGGCCGGGTCCTTCGCCAGCAGGCCCCGCAGCACCGGCACCAGGGGGCCGGTGAGGTGGTCCGGCAGGTCGGGCTCCTCGAACAGCAGGGCGGTGAGCGAGGCGGCATCGGTGTCCGCGTCGAAGGGGCCCCGGCCGCAGGTGGCGTAGTAGAGCGTGGCCCCGAGCGCGAACAGGTCGGACTCCGGGCTCGGCTCGGCGCCCCGGGCCCGCTCCGGCGCGAGGTAGCCGGGGGTGCCGACGATTCCGGAGGCCGCGGTCAGCCGGGTCTCGCCGGAGGCCGGTTCCAGGGCGATGCCGTAGTCGGCGAGCAGCACCTGCCCACCGTCCGCCGGGTGCGCCGGCCGGGCGGCGGGGCCGGTGAGCAGGATGTTGGCGGGCTTCACGTCCCGGTGCAGGACGCCCAGCCGGTGGCCCTCGGTCAGGGCGTCCAGGACGGCCAGCCCGATCCGGGCGGCCTCGGCAGGGGGCAGCGGCCCCTGCTCGCGGACCACGGCCTCCAGGTCGGTCGCTCCCGGCACGTACTCCATGACGATCCACGGCAGGCCGTGTTCCTCGACCACGTCGTGCACGGTGGCGACGTGCGGGTGGCTGCGCAGCCGGGCGGCGTGCCGGGCCTCGCCGCGGGCGCGGGCGATCCGTGCGCTCAACTCCCGCTCCGGCAGGCCGGGCGGGACGTCGATCTCCTTGAGCGCGACCTCGCAGTCCAGCACCTCGTCGTGGGCGAGCCAGACCCGCCCCATCCCGCCCGAGCCGAGCCGCCGCGTCAGCGTCCAGCGCCCAGCGATCACCCGTCCGACACCGTCTTCGGCCCCTGTCATGAGCAACACCGTAGGACGGTGGACATAACCGGGCAAACAGTTCATGTCGAACAGGTGACGGGCCGACCGGCCGTCCTGATGGGCCGTCGGTGGGACGGGCGGAGCGGCCGGCTCAGGGGCGGTGCAGGGCGCCGAACAGGCGGTGCGGCGGCTCCAGGCCGAGGACGGCGGACAGCACCGCCCGGGGCTCGGCCGCCACCGGCTCCCTGGTGGTCGCCGAGGCCGAGGCGGCCAGTTCGTCGGCGGCCTGGGACAGCGCCCCGGCCGCGTCGTCCAGCTCGGCCCAGCTGCCGGCGTCCACCGCGAGGGCGCAGCGGTGCACCAGGCTCAGGACGCGCGCGTACCGTTCGCCGAGCTGCTCGGCCACCCCGGGCGGACCGGTGGGCACCTGATTCTCACTCATGTCCCGACCGTAGGGGCGCCCGGCGGCCGGTGCCACCCGGACGGGAGCCCCCGCCCGGCGGTGGCCACCCGATCCCGCCGGTGCCCGGGTGCACCGCTGGGGCAACCGCCCTCTGATCTTCGGAGACCGCGGTTCGTCGGACCGCGGGCCGTCAGACACGGCGAAACGCCTGCCAGGATGCCCCTGGGCGTTGGATGCTGGTGGTCACGACAGGTTCAGGGAAAGAACGCGCAAGCTACGGGACAGGATGAGGTGGCCATGGAGCGGATCCTGGACAACGCCATCGCAGACACGATCACCGCCATGGAACGCCCGGAGGTGCACCTGGGTGTCGGCAAGATCGTGGACATGGGAGTGCACCAGCTCCTGTTGGACACGCCGGTGTACTTCGCCATCTGCGAGGTGTACAACGCTGGGCGGTACAAGCATCACGCCCCGCTGATCCAGCGGCGCGGCGACGGCATCGTGATCCGTACCGCCGAGTTCCTGCGCGGCAACGGGTTCGACGCCGACGAGGAGCTGTGGGCGATCGACGGGGCGGACTGCTCCCCGTGCGACAACAAGGTGCCCGACAGCCACTGACCGGGCGCTAGGGTGCCCCTGCCGCGCGTCGTTGGAAAGGGGCACCCGCCCACCAACTCCTCTCCAAGGGAGGCTCGTTGTCCGCACAGCACAACATCGAATCCGAGCGCGAACTGTGGAACACCTACGCGGCCGGCATCAAGGACGACGTGTTCGACGCCGGGCCGGTCTTCCGCTGGACCCAGTACGCCGACCACGGGCCCGGCCCCGAACTGCTCGGGTCACGGGTCAGCGCGCTGGAACTCGGATGCGGCACCGGCCGCGCGCTGGCCACGCTGGCCGAGCAGGGCGTGAAGGTCACAGGCGTCGATCTCTCGCCTGTCATGGTCGAGAAGGTCGCCGAACGTTGGGGGCCGACCGGCGTCCAGATCCACTGTGCCGAGGTTCTGGACTACCTGAGCGGCACCGACGAGACGTGGGACGCGGTGTACTCGGTGTTCGGAGCGGTCTGGTTCACGGACCCGCTGAAGCTGTTCCCGCTCATTGCCGCCCGTCTGAACCCCGGCGGCATCCTGGCCTTTTCGCAGCCCCCCGCCATCCCTGGTGCATACGGCCCACAGGGCATGTACAAGGGGGGATTCGCCGGGAGGGCGCTGTACACGTACCGCTACTCCTACACACCGCGCAGATGGGTCGGCCTGCTTCGGCGGAGCGGATTCGAAGCGGCGGAAGCGGCGGTCCTCGCCGCCCCGACCGAGGGCCACATCGGAACTCTGATCGTCACGGGCAGGACCCCGAGGGCCTGACAGCCATGCCCCTGTGGCCGACACCCGGACCCCCGCCGCACGGCGGGTTCGGGCTCGGCCTCGGGCGGGTGCTGATGGTGCTGCTGGGGCTCGAGTCGATTCGCGAGGCGACCTTCCTGTTCCGTGGCCCCCACCGGCTCACCCCGTGACCGCGCCCCGCAGCCACCCGTCCAGGACGCGGTAGTCCGCCCTGGTCAGCCCGCGTCGCGGGTCGACCCGCAGCAGCAGCGCCGGGCCCGGGTGGTGCACCTCCACCCAGGCCCGGTCGGCGGCGGAGATCTCGTCGTCGACCCAGGCGAACGGCCGCCCGGCCGCCCGGGCGACCAGGACGGGGGTCTTCCAGTGCAGGCCCGGCGGCCAACCCGGGGCCCCCGGACCGGATCCGGAACCATCCGGCGCGATGGCCTCGGGAAAGGGCTCGGGAAGGGTCTCGGGGAAGTGCACCACCGGCAGCGGTGGCAGGCCGAGCCGTGGGGCGACGCACTCGTTGGCCTCGTCCTCCCAGGTCGTGGCCCAGAGCGCCGCGCAGGGCAGGGCCGCCAGCCGGGGCCCGTGCCGCGGGTCGATCCGGTCCAGCAGCGGGTTCGAAGCGCCCGCCCGGTGGGACGTCCGGTAGGTCGGGTGCCCGTCCGGGTGCTCCGGCGGGGGCGGCCCGAACGGGATGAGCGGGCCGTCGACGTCGAGGAAGAGCAGCGGCAGCCGGTCGGTGGAGTCGGTCACCGGGGCACCGTAGCCGGTAGGTTTCGCGGGCACGGACGAATGTCCCGAGGACGAGGTGCGCAGCCGCGAGGACCTCGCCCGTGTGCCCGGGGCCTCGGCCGTCCACGCGTAGGACGGGCAGCCCGGACCAATCCGGTCGGGCGACCGCTCCGAACAACCGGTGCCGGGGCCCGTGCGGGCCGCCGGCCAGCGCCGTCACCTGGAGGTCACCGATGCCAGCCGCTCACCCGAGGGACCCGCACCGGGCCCGTCCGCCCCGACCGGCCCCACCGGTCGCGGCCGGCAGCCGGGGGGTGGCCGGGTGAGCGCCGTCGTCCACCTGTCGGGGCCGCACCGGCGCGGCCCCGACCTGCGCGAGCTGGTCGCCAAGGTCGCGTTCGGCGACCAGGACGCGTTCGGGCGCCTGTACGACGCGGTGGCCGGCCCGGTGCTCGGGCTGATCCGCCGGGTGCTGCGGGACCCGGCGCAGTCCGAGGAGGTGGCGCAGGAGGTGATGCTGGAGGTCTGGCGCACCGCCGCCCGCTACCAGCCCGAGCGCGGCGAGGTGATGCCCTGGGTGCTGACCATGGCGCACCGCCGCGCCGTCGACCGGGTCCGGGCCGCGCAGGCCGCCGCCGACCGTGACCAGCGGGTCGCCGCGCAGTCGCACACCCCCGCCTTCGACGAGGTGGCCGAGCAGGTCGAGGGCCGGCTCGAACGCGAGCAGGTGCGGCGCTGCCTGCAGATGCTCACCGAGCTCCAGCGCGAGTCCGTCACCATGGCGTACTACCGGGGCTACTCCTACCGCGAGGTCGCCGACATGCTCGGCTCGCCGCTGGGCACCGTCAAGACCCGCATGCGGGACGCCCTGATCCGGCTGCGGGACTGCCTGGGGGTGGGGTCATGACGATCGCCGCGGATCTGCACACGCTCACCGGGGCCTACGCGGCCCACGCGCTCGGCGAGTCGGAGCGCCAGGCGTTCGAACGCCACCTCGCGCAGTGCCCGGCCTGCGCGCAGGAGGTGCGCGAGTTCACCGCCACGCTGGCCCGGCTCGGGGCGGCGGAGGCGGTCGTCCCGCCGGCGGAACTGAAGGCCCGGGTGCTGGCCGGCATCGGGACGGTGCGCCAGCTCGCCCCCGCCTCCGCGGAGCCGGACCAGGACGGCCCGGCCGGCCACCGCGGGGGCCGCGCCGCCCGGCAGTGGCCCAAGCTGGCGCTGGCCGCCTCGGTCGCGCTGGCGGCCGCGCTCGGCGGGCTCGCCTACCAGCAGCACGACGAGGCCGAGCAGGCCCGCAGCCGTACGGCCGCGCTCCAGCAGGAGCAGGCCCGGTTCGGCGCCCTGCTGACCGCCCCCGACGCCCGGACGAGTACGGCCACGGCCGGGTCCGGGGTCGGCACGGTGGTCTGGTCGGAGAGCCTCGGGCGGGCCGGCTTCCTCGCCTCCGGCCTGCCGGCGCTGCCCGCCGACCGCACCTACCAGGTGTGGTTCAACGACGCCGGCACCATGCGCCCGGCCGGTCTGCTGCCCGCCTCGAACGGCTCGCTGCTGCTGGAGGGCCCGATCGACGGGGCCGCCGGCATCGGGGTGACCGTGGAGCCGGCGGGCGGCTCCGCGCACCCCACGGCGGCGCCGATGATGCTGCTCGGCTTCACCTGACGGGGCCCCGGACGGCTCCGCCCCCGATCGACCAATCCGCCGCGCCGTGTGCTCCGAACGACTGATGGAGCACAAGGCAGGACCGGGCCGGTGACGGCCCGGCCCGCGGATCGACAGGGGTGCACGTGACCATGCCGGAGACCGTCCGAGCCGTCAGGATCCCGGCCGCCCGCCCCCCGGGCGGACCGCGCCGGATCGCCGTGGTCGGCAGCGGCGTCGCCGGGCTGACCGCCGCCTACCGGCTGCGGACCGGCGGCGCCGAGGTGGAGCTGTTCGAGGCGGACACCCGCCTCGGCGGGCACGCCCACACCCAGCAGGCGATCGGCGCGGACGGCCGCGCCGTCGCGCTGGACACCGGCTTCCTGGTGCACAACCGCCGCACCTACCCGAACCTGGTGCAGCTGTTCGCCGAGCTCGGGGTGGAGACCCGGGAGAGCGAGATGAGCATGTCGGTGCGGTGCGACGGCTGCGGCCTGGAGTACGCCGGCGCGCGCGGCCCGGCCGGCCTGCTCGCCCAGCCGGGGGCCCCGCTGCGCGGGCGCTACCTGCGGATGCTGGCCGAGGTCCCGGTCTTCCACCGCCGGGCCCGCCGGCTGCTCGCCGACCCGAACGCCGGCGAACCCACCCTGCGCGAGTTCCTCGCCGCCGGCGGCTTCTCCCGCTACTTCGTCCACCACTTCATGACACCGGTGGTGGCCGCCGTCTGGTCCTGCGCCCCCGACCTGGCGGGCGACTACCCGGCCCGGTACCTGTTCACCTTCCTGCAGAACCACGGGATGCTCAGCGTCACCGGCTCCCCGGCCTGGCGGACGGTGGTCGGCGGCTCGCGCGGCTACGTGGAGCGGATCGCCGAGCGGCTGACCGCCGTCCACCGCGGCGCCCCGGTCCGGGCGGTGCTGCGGCACGCCGACGGCGTCGAGGTGGTCACCGAGGACGGGCACCGCACCGAGGCCGACGCGGTGGTCGTCGCCACCCACCCCGACCAGGCGCTCGCCCTGCTGGCCGACCCGACCGCCGCCGAGCGCGAACTCCTCGGCGCCTTCCGCTACTCCCGCAACCCCACGGTGCTGCACCGCGACCCGGGCCGGCTGCCCAGGGCGGTCTGGGCCCGCGCCTCCTGGAACTACCGGATGCCGGACTGCACCGGCGCC
Source organism: Kitasatospora sp. NPDC094015 (assembly GCF_040304075.1). NCBI lineage: Bacteria > Bacillati > Actinomycetota > Actinomycetes > Kitasatosporales > Streptomycetaceae > Kitasatospora > Kitasatospora sp. NPDC094015. Next base: position 9,135 of record NZ_JBEOUL010000016.1, on the reverse strand, counting down.
GCCGACCAGGTCCAGGTCAGCTACCACCTCAACCGGCTGCTCGGCCTGGACACCGCCGAGGACTACCTGGTCACCCTCAACGAGGACCCGCGGCACCCCGTCGCCGCCGAGCACGTGCTCTCCCGCACCGTCTACGAGCACCCGATCTACACCCGCGAGACGCTCGCCGCCCAGCGCCGGCTGCCCGAACTCAACACCGGCCGCACCGCGTTCGCCGGTGCCTACCACGGCTGGGGCTTCCACGAGGACGGCTGCCGGGCGGGCCTGGCCGCCGCCGAGTCGCTCGCCGGGGTGGGCGCGCGATGATCCCCGCCCCGCTGCCGGGGCCGTGGGGAGCCGCCCTGTACGAGACCACGGTGACCCACCTGCGGACCGCGCCGCTGCGCCACCGCTTCCGGCACCGCACCTACCTGTGGCTGGTCGACCTCGACCGGCTGCCGCGGCTGCCCCGGCTGATGCGGCCGCTGGCCCGGTTCCGGTCCGCCGACCACCCCGGCGACCCGCGCCGCACGCTGCGCGACAACCTCGACCGCTACCTGGCCGGGGAGGGCGTCGACCTGGCCGGCGGACAGGTGCTGATGCTCACCCAGGCCCGCTCGCTCGGCCACGTGTTCAACCCGCTCACCGTCTACTGGTGCCACACCCCGGACGGCCGCCCGGCGTGCACCGTCGCGGAGGTCCACAACACCTACGGCGGGTCCCACCGCTACCTGCTGCGGCCGGACCGGCACGGGCGGGCGACGGTCGCCAAGGAGTTCTACGTCTCGCCGTTCTTCCCGGTCGACGGCGCCTACCGGATGAGCCTGCCGGAGCCCGGGGAGCGGCTGGCGCTGGCCGTCGGGCTGGAGCGCGCGGGCGGCCACCCGTTCATCGCCGTCGTCCGCGGCGCCCGCGTCGCCGCCGGGCCCGCCACCCTGCTCCGGGCGGTGCTCCGGCACCCGTTCGCCACCTGGGCCGTCCCGCTGGACATCCGCCGCCAGGGCATCCGGCTGCTGCTGCGCGGCCTGCCCGTCCAGCCCCGGCCCCCGGCCTGCCCGCAGGCCCGGACACCGCAGCCCCGACCGGTCCGCACCGAGGAAGAGGTACGCCACCCGTGACCCAGCAAGCCTTCCACCCCGCCCGGCCGCGCCCGGTGCCCGTCGACCCCGGACGCTGGCCGGACGTGGCCCGCGTCCCCGAGGTGCCGCTGCGCGCCCTGGCGGCCGAGCGGCTGCTGCGCCGGGTGGCCCGCCGGCGCGGCCTGCGGGTCGAACTGCCCGGCGGACGCCCGCTGGTGACCGCACCCGAGGGCTCCCCGGTGCTGCGCCTGCAGCGGCCCGAGGACTTCTTCCACCGGGTCGGCGCCACCGGGCTGATCGGCTTCGGCGAGGCCTACCAGGCCGGCGACTGGGACTCGCCCGACCTCGTCGCGCTGCTCACCGAACTGGCCACCGCCCCCGAGACGCTGGTGCCGACCGGCGCCCAGTGGCTGCGCCGGCTGTACGTGCAGCGGCTGCCGGAGGCCGAGCGGCCCTCGGCCGCCAACGCCCGCCGCAACATCAGCCGCCACTACGACCTCTCCAACGAGCTGTTCGCGCTCTTCCTCGACCCGACCATGACGTACTCCTCGGCGGTCTTCCCGACCGGCGCGGACGGCCGCCCGGAGGCCGGGTGGGGCAGCTTCGCCGAGGCCCAGCACCGCAAGATCGACCAGCTGCTCGACCTGGCCAAGGTCGGCCCCGGCACCCGGCTGCTGGAGATCGGCACCGGCTGGGGCGAACTCGCCCTGCGGGCCGCCGCGCGCGGCGCCCGGGTGGTCAGCCTGACCCTGTCCGAGGAGCAGCTCGCGCTGGCCCGGCGCCGGATCGCCGACGCCGGCCAGGAGGGGCGGGCCGAGGTCCGGCTCTGCGACTACCGGGCCGTCGAGGGGGAGTACGACGCGGTGGTCAGCGTGGAGATGATCGAGGCGGTCGGCCGCCCGTTCTGGCCGGTCTACTTCAGCACCGTCGACCGGGTCCTGGCGCCCGGCGGCCGGGCCGCGCTGCAGGCGATCACCATGCCGCACGACCGGATGCTCGCCAGCAGCGAGACCTACACCTGGATCCTCAAGTACATCTTCCCCGGCGGGCTGATCCCCTCCGTCCGGGCGATCGCGCAGACCGCCGACCGGTACACCGGCCTGCGGCTCACCTCCTGCCGCCCGTACGGCCCGCACTACGCCGAGACGCTGCGGCTGTGGCGCGAGCGCTTCGCCGAACGCGACGCGGAGGTCGCCGAGTTGGGCTTCGACCAGGTCTTCCGCCGGATGTGGGAGCTGTACCTGGCGTACTCCGAGGCCGGGTTCAGGACCGGCTACCTCGACGTGCAGCAGCTGCTGCTCACCCGGGAGGGACACGCCCGATGACCGCGGCCACCCGCCTCGCCCCGCTGATCGGTGAACTCCTCGGCGGCCCGCTGCCGTTCCGGCTGCGGGCCTGGGACGGCTCGACGGCCGGCCCGACCGGCGCACCGACCGTCATCCTGCACAACCGTCGGGCGCTGCGCCGGCTGCTCTGGCAACCGGGCGAACTCGGCCTGGCGGACGCCTACATCAGCGGCGACCTCGACCTCGAGGGCGACCTCGCCACCGGCCTGGTCCGGATCCGCCGGGCGCTGGACGGCCGCACCGCCGCCCGCCCGGCGCTGCGCGACTGGCCGCGGCTGCTGTCGGCCGCCACCCGGCTCGGGGTCCTCGGGCCCCGGCCGGCGCCGCCCGCCGCCCGGGCGGCCGTCCGCGGCGAGCTGCACAGCAGGGCCCGCGACCGGGCGGTGATCAGCCACCACTACGACCTGTCGAACGAGTTCTACGCCCTGCTGCTCGGCCCGGCGATGGCGTACTCCTGCGGCTACTGGACGGACCCGGCCGACACCCTGGCCGAGGCGCAGGAGGCCAAGTTCGACCTGATCTGCCGCAAGCTCGGCCTGGAGCCGGGCATGCGGCTGCTGGACGTCGGCTGCGGCTGGGGCGCGCTCGCCGTCCACGCGGCCCGGCACCACGGCGTCCGGGTCACCGCGGTCACGCTCTCGCGGCGGCAGCACGACTTCGCCACGGGGCTGGCGGAGCGGGCCGGGGTGGCCGACCGGGTCGACGTCCGGCGCCAGGACTACCGGGAGATCGGCGACGGCGCCTTCGACGCGATCAGCTGCGTGGAGATGGGCGAGCACGTCGGCGACCGGGAGTACCCGGCCTTCGCGGCGCGGCTGTACGCGCTGCTGCGGCCCGAGGGGCGGCTGCTGGTGCAGCAGATGTCCCGGGGCGGCACGGCCCCGGGCGGCGGCGCGTTCATCGAGGCGTACATCGCCCCGGACATGCACATGCGCCCGGTCGGCGCGACCGTCGGCCTGCTGGAGGACGCCGGCCTGGAGGTGCGCCAGGTGGAGGCGCTGCGCGAGCACTACGCCCGCACCATCGAGGCCTGGCACGGTCGGCTGGAGGAGCACCGGGGCGAGTTCGTCGAGCTGGTCGGCGTGGCGGCGTTCCGGCTCTGGCGGCTCTACCTGGTGGGCAGCGCGCAGGCGTTCGCCCAGCGGCGGATGGGCGTCGACCAGATCCTCGCGGTGCGGCCGAGCGCCGACGGCGCCGCCGCGCTGCCGGCCACCCCGGCGGAGTGGTACCGGTGAACGGGGCCGCCTTCGTGGTGGGCCTGGCCGCCGGTGCGGGCGCCGCGCTGGTGGTGCTGCTGGCCGCCTTCGCGGTGGGGCTGCGCACCGGGCGGCACCGCGGCGTGGACGTGGCCTGGGGCCTGGGCTTCGCGGCGGTCGCGCTGACCGGCTACGGCCTGTCGGCCGGGTACGGCGATGCCGGGCGACGGGCCCTGGTCACCGCGCTGGTGGTGGTCTGGGGGGTGCGGCTGGCGGTGCACATCGGCCGGCGCTCCCGGGGCCACGGCGAGGATCCGCGGTACGCGGCGCTGCTGGCCGGGGCGCCGCCCGGCCGGGAGGGCCGGTACGCGCTGCGGAAGGTGTACCTGTTGCAGGCGGGGATCCTGTGGTTCGTGGCGCTGCCGGTGGTGGCCGCCCAGTACCTGCCGCAGCGGCTCGGCCCGCTCGCCTGGGCCGGCACCGGGCTGTGGGCGCTCGGCCTGTTCTTCGAGGCGGTGGGTGACCGGCAGCTGGCCCGGTTCAAGGCCGATCCGGCCAACCGGGGGCAGGTGATGGACCGGGGCCTGTGGCGCTACACCCGCCATCCCAACTACTTCGGCGACGCCTGCGTGTGGTGGGGCCTGTTCCTGTTCGCGCTCGCCGAGCCGATCGGCTGGGCGTTCGTGGCGAGTCCGCTGCTGATGACCTGGCTGCTCGCGTTCGGCAGCGGGAAGCCGCTGCTGGAGCGGCAGATGGCGGCGCGCAAGCCCGGCTGGGCCGAGTACGCGGCGCGGACCAGCCCGTTCCTGCCACTGCCGCCCCGCCGGGCCGCCGACCGGGCCAGCTGACCGGGGTCGTCGAACAGGCGTGACGGGGGAGCGGGGAGCGGGGGAGTGGGCGGGGCGCCCGGGCCCGGCGGTGCCGGGCGCCCCGCCGGGGACCTACAGCTTCTGCCAGGACGGCTTGGCGGCGTAGGTGTCCCGGAAGTAGCCGGCGAGCTTGAGACCGGAGGCGGCGGCCTCGTCGACGACCACGGTGGCGTGCGGGTGGAGCTGGAGCGCCGAGGCCGGCACCGCGGCGGACAGCGGGCCCTCCACGGACAGTGCCACCGCCTCGGCCTTCGCCTCGCCGGTGGCCAGCAGGACGAGGTGGCGGGCCTCCAGGATGGTGCCGATGCCCTGGGTGATCACGTGGTGCGGGACCTCGTCCGGGCTGTCGAAGAACCGGGCGTTGTCCTGCCGGGTCTGCTTGGTCAGGGTCTTGATCCTGGTCCGGGAGGCGAGCGAGGAGCAGGGCTCGTTGAAGCCGATGTGCCCGTCGGTGCCGATGCCGAGCAGCTGGAGGTCGACGCCGCCGGCCTCGGCCAGCGCGCGGTCGTAGGCGGCGGCCGCGGCGGCGATGTCCTCGGCGTTGCCGTCCGGGCCGAGGAAGGAGGCCTCGGTCAGGCCCAGCGGCTCGACCACCTCGCGCAGCACCACCGAGCGGTAGGACTCGGGGTGGCCCGCCGGCAGGCCGACGTACTCGTCCAGCTGGCAGATCCGCGCCCGCGAGGCGTCCAGCTCGCCGGCCCGCACCCGGGCGGCCAGGGCCTGGTAGATCGGCAGCGGCGTCGAGCCGGTGGCGACGCCGAGCAGCGCGTCCGGCTTGACGGAGAGCAGGTCGGCGATCGCCGCGGCGATGAGCTCACCACCCGCGGCGGCGTCGGGGACGATCACGATTTCCATCTGGTTCACCGTTCTGAGTGAAGAGGAGGTCTAGACCAGTCTCTCGCGTCGGTGGCCGGTACGTCCACCCGGTCCGCCCCTCGGTCCACGACCGCCCGCCCGCGGCCCCCGGAGGCGTCCCCGCCCGGTGCGCGGACCGGTGCGCGGCCGGTGTCCGGGCCCCGGCTGGTGGTCCGGGCCTCCGCCCGGGGACGATGTGGGGGCGGCCGGGCATGGGCCGTGCCCGACCGGCGAGTGCGAAGACGAGTGCGAAGAGGTGGGACGGATGGCGGAGGCGGTGGACCCGGCGGCCGGTACGACGGCCGGCGGCGCCGGCCGGGGCGGGGCACGCCCGACCCTGGAGGAGGTCGCGGCCCTGGCCGGGGTGGGGCGCGGCACGGTGTCCCGGGTGGTCAACGGCTCGCCCCGGGTCAGCGAGAAGGCCCGGGAGGCGGTCCGGGCGGCCATCGCCGAACTCGGCTACGTGCCCAACCGCGCGGCCCGGACCCTGGTCACGTCCCGGACCGACGCCGTCGCGCTGGTGGTCCCCGAGGCCGAGACCCGGCTCTTCTCGGAACCGTACTTCTCCGACATCATCAGCGGGGTCGCGGCGGAACTCGCCGAGAGCGAGATGCAGTTGCTGCTGATCCTGGTCCGCAACCAGCGCGAGCGCGACCGGCTGTCCGCCTACCTGGGCGCGCAGCGGGTGGACGGCGTGCTGCTGGTCTCGGTGCACCAGGACGACCCGCTGCCGGCCCTGCTGGAGAGCCTGGGGATCCCCGCCGTGCTGGCCGGCCGGCGCGGCGACGCGGAGCCGCTGAGCTACGTCCTCGCGGACAACGCGGGCGGCGCCCGGATGGCGGTGCGGCACCTGCTGCGCCGCGGCTGCGCGGCGATCGCCACCATCACCGGCCCGCTGGACATGGAGGGCGCCCGGGCCCGCCTGAGCGGATACCGGCAGGCGCTGGAGGAGTCGGGGCGGCCCTACCGCGAGGACCTGGTCGGCCTCGGCGACTTCACCGAGGAGGGCGGACGGCTGGCGATGCGCGAACTGCTGGGGCGCGCCCCGGAGCTGGACGCGGTGTTCTGCGCCTCCGACGTGATGGCCGCCGGCGCGATGCAGGTGCTGCGCACGGCCGGCCGGCGGGTCCCGGAGGACGTCGCGGTGATCGGCTTCGACGACTCCATCGTGGCGCGGCACACCGATCCGCCGATGACCAGCGTCCGGCAGCCGATCGAGGAGATGGGCCGGACCATGGCCCGGCTGCTGCTGGACGAGATCGGTTCGCCCGGCAAGGCGCACCGCCAGGTGGTGCTGGCAACCGAACTGGTGGTCAGGGATTCGGCCTGACGGGGGCCGAAAGAAGCCGAATGGCCCCACGGTGCGTTAACTCTTCGGTGGCGACCGTCCTCCAGGACGGCCGCCCGGCTGGCTAGCGTGGCATCCTGCTGCCGGAGGGTCCCGCCTGGACCTCGAAAGCCCAGGCGGGGACGGGGGATTCGTGTCCGCGGCCGGTGCAGCGCTCTCGGCCTGGAACGCCCGCGCCGTAACCGACCACCCACTGGGGACCTGCACCGTGCGCTACCGACCCGCGCTCTCCGCCGCCAAGGCCACCGTCGTCCTCGCCGCGCTGCCGGCCCTGCTGCTGGCCGGCGAGGCCGGGCTCGCGCTCGGCGAGGGCGGCCCGACCGCCGTCGTCGGCGACCGGGGGGACGAGGGCGTCACCCTCGCCCCCGGCCCGCTGCCGGGACAGGCGGACACCGTCGCCCGCAGCGGGCCGGTCACCGGCCTCACCGTGCTGACCGCCGACGGCTCCGGGCTGCGGCTGCACGCCGCCGGCGCCGGTGCCTCGCGGGCGGCGGACGGCGCGGCGGTGATCGCCATGCCCGCCGACGCCGCGGAGGACCAGGAGTGGCTGGTCGCAGCGGCCGACAGCGGTGAACTGGTGCTCCGGTCGGCCCTGCTGAGCAGCGACGACAGCGGCCCGCTGGTGCTCACCACCGACCCGGACGACTCGGTCTACCTCCAGCACGAGCGCACCGGGGCGGAGGCCGAGGGCCAGCTCTGGACCTTCGTGACCGACCCGGCGTGGCCGGCCGACGGCCGGTTCCGGATCGTCGGCCACCGCGGCGGCTGCCTGCTGGACCACGGCTACGGCGAGAGGCTCACCGTCGGCCCGTGCGACGACCCCGGGGCCTGGTGGTCCGGCCGCGGACCGGCGGACCGGGCCGACACCGGGCTGCCCGCCGTCCGCTGAGCCCCGCCGTGCACTGAGCCCCCGCAGCTCCGCAGCGCCGACCGCCCGGGGCCGCCCGTGACCGCCGGCGGCCCGACCTCTCCTGTCCCGCACCGGGCCGCCCGCACGCCGGGCCGCGCCCGCCCGCAGGCATGCCCCCGTGCCGGGCATGCCCCGTACCGCCACGGAGCGACCGATGATCAGCACCACCCCACCCCGCCCGCGCACCGCTGCCGGGGCCTTCTGATGCGCTCCCTGGACCACGAGTCGACGGACCACGAGCTGACGGGCCACGGACTGCTCGACCGCGGGCTGCCCGGCCGGGCCCTGATGGCCCGGGCCCTGGCGGGCCGCCCTGGGCCGGGCCCCGAGGAGCTGCGGGCCGCCCGGGTGGCGCTGCACTTCGAGGGCGGTCTCGGCGACACCCGCGCGCTCACCTTCGCCGAGCTCGACGCCGAGGTCGGCCGGGCCGCCGCCGCCCTGAGTGCCCTCGGCGTGGGCCCGGGCGACCGGGTCGGGATCTACCTGCCGGTGATCCCCGAGGCCGTGGTGGCGGTGCTGGCCTGCACCCTGCTGGGGGCTGTCCCGGCGGCGGTGTTCGGGCTGTTCGACGGTGCCCGGCCGGTCCTGCCGGGCCTGCGCGACCTGGGCGCCGAGGTGGTGATCACGGCGGACGGGAGCATCCGCCCGGGCCCGCCCGCGCCGGCCGGTGCCCCGCAGCGGCACGGTACGCCGGTCGCCCTCAAACCGGCCGTGGACGCGGCGCTCGCCGGCTGCCCGCGGGTCCGGCACGTCCTGGTGGTGCGCCGCACCGGCCGCCCGGTCCCCTGGCAGGACGGGCGCGACCTGTGGTGGCACGAGCGGGTCGAGCAGGCGGACGCCGGGCCCGGCCTCCCTCCACCGCACCCCGGCGGGTACGGGGACGACCCCGAGCTGCTGGGCCTGCGCCCCGGGAGCGACGTCTACTGGTGCACCGGTGAGGTCGGCTGGCTCGGCGGGCGCCCGTACGGGGTGTTCGGCGCGCTCGCGGCCGGGGTGACCCAGGTGCTCTGCGAGAGCGGCCCGCCGGCCGGCGTCCGCGGCCGCCTCTGGGAGACCGTCGAGCGCTACGGTGTGACCTTCCTGCACACCGAACCCGCGGCGGTCGAACTGCTGCTGAGTCGCGGCGACGAACTGACGCGGCGCCACGACCTCTCGGGCCTGCGGGCGCTGTGCCGGCTGACCGGGTCGGCCGTCGGCCCGGTCCGCGTACTGCACCGGATCCGGGACTGGACCGGCCGGGCCCGGGCCTGGGAGTCCTGCGCCCACCCGGTGGGCGCGGCTCCTCAGCCGGACCGGGCGCTGTCCTGAGCGACCGAAGGATTTGCCGGGTCGCACCGACAGGTCGGCCGGATCCGGCGGGATCCGTCCGGAGCCGGGCCCGGCATGGGCGATGATCGACAACTGGCACGGGGGCGGCCCACCGCCCCGAGCGAACGAACACCTGGAGTGCTGTACACATGAGCAACGAGAGTCTGGCGAACCTGCTCAAGGAGGACCGCCGGTTCGCGCCGCCGGCGGAGCTCGCCGCGGCCGCGAACGTGACCGCCGCCGCG